>JBKJLX010000486.1:0-8410 GCA_046596645.1 Polyangiaceae bacterium | reverse complement strand
GACGTCCGCCGTGTCCAGCCCGTGGGTCTCGTCGCGCCCGCGCACCGCCACCGGGCCTCCGGGGGCGGCGGCCTCGTCGGCCCTCTCGTTGGCCTCCCCCGAGGTCGCCGGGTCGCGGGGGCGATCGCGCCAGTCTCCGGGGGCGGCCGCGGCCTCGCGCGGCGAGGCGACGGCGAGCAGGAGGGCGGCGAGGAGGGGCGCTCGCGCGTCAGGCACGTCGGCCGAGGACCGCGGCCATCCGCTCGAGGCGCTGCGCTCGCTCCAGCGTCCGTCCGTCCCAGGGGGCGAGCAGCATGGGGAGCGCCTGACGCGCGACCGCGAGCCGCGCGCGGCGCTGGATCTCGGGATCGATGCGCCCTGCCTCGATGAGGTCGGCGAACGCGAGCGCGAGCACCACCTCGTCGCGCATGAGCAGGCCGTACTCGTCCTCGGCCCCGACGGCCTCGACCGTCGCCGCGTCGACGGCGTCCCAGTGGGCGTCGGACACCTCCCACCGCTGCAGCAGCTCGCCGAGGAGCTGCAGGGCGCCCGCGGTCGGTTCCTCCACGCGACGGGCGCGGAGCCACGCGAGCGTCTCGGCACCGGTGTCGGTGCCGAGCGGCGCCCCCTCGTCGGTGGTGCTCCAGAAAAAGTCGTCGATCAGCAGCTCACGCGCGGTGGGGTGAGCCGCCTCGCGAGCGAGGGTCGGGCGATCTCGAGGGAGCGCGTCGGGTTCCACGGCGCGGGTCTACCACGCCGCCGCCGCGAGGCCGGGCGCGCCCTCCGTCGACTAGGATGGGGCCATGAATGCGCATGGCGGTCACGGCGGGCCACCGGGTGGGTACGGCGGGCCACCGGGTGGGTACGGCGGGCCGCCCCAGGGCGGCTGGGGGCCTCCGGCGGGCGGCGGCCCGGGTTGGGGTGCGCCGCAGGGGGGCGGCATGGCTCCTCCAGGCTTCGCGCCACCTCCCAAGAAGCGCCCCTGGGCCCTCTACGTGCTCATCGGCGCCCTGGTCGCCTTCGGCTCGTGCATCACCTGCGGCGTCATCGTCAGCCCCTCGGAGGAGGAGGCGAAGGAGCTGGAGAAGGAGCGCAAGCCGATCATCGAGAACGCGACCGCTCGCTTCGCCGGCATCCGCAGCACGATGCCCGACCTGGGCGCGCTGCGCGAGGTGAAGTGCCCCGACGCCGCCATCGCCGCCGCGACGTCGGACGCGCCGCACTACTTCGTCGACCACGACCACCTGGAGGCGTTCACCAACCCCGCGTTCGATCCTGCGGCGGAGCCGGCGGCGCGGTGGAAGTTCATGACCTCGTCCGGCGTGCGCGACATCCGCACGCTGGCCAGGCTGAGGAAGGACGAGGACGAGCTGTCCTCGATCCCGGCCAAGACCGTGGTGGAGAGGATCCAGGAGATCGATCGCGCGAAGATCCTGATCGTCGTCCGGGCGAGGAAGGTCGTCCCCCAGGTGGCGAGCGAGAGCGCCTTCTCCGGCGGGGAGATCGACGGGTTCGCCGTCGTCTACGACTGGATCAACATGAAGCCGCTGTGCCAGGCCGCGCTGCAGGTGCGAAACAGCGACGTCGTCGAGTTCAAGAAGCGCGGCATCGGAAGCTCCACCTTCGAGGAGGCCGTCCTGGAGGACCTGGAGGAGAGCTACGAGAAGCGCCTGAAGGAGGCGCTCGCGCGCATCTCGACGAGGGTTCAGCCAGCGCTCTGAGGCGCACGACCGGGCATGGGGACGACCGCAGAAGCCCTGATCCGCATCAGCCGCGCGCAGTCGCGCGCGCTGGGCGCGCTGTCGTTCGCCGCGCCGGTGACCCACGTGCACGACCCGTTCACGTACGCGCGCGACCCCTGGGAGCGTTACCTGGCGCGCTGGGCGCAGACGCCGAAGGAGATCGTGCTCCTCGGCCTGAACCCGGGCCCCTACGGCATGGCGCAGACGGGCGTCCCCTTCGGTGACGTGGCGATGGTGCGCGACTTTCTCGGCGTGACGGGGTCGGTGGGGCGGCCCCGGAACGAGCACCCCGCGCGACCGGTGCTCGGCTTCGCCACGACGCGCGGTGAGGTCAGCGGCACGCGCCTCTGGGGCTGGGTCCGCGATCGCTTCGGCAGCGCCGAGGCGTTCTTCGCACGCGGGTTCGTCCTCAACTGGTGCCCGCTCCTGTTCCTGGAGGCATCCGGGAAGAACCGGACGCCCGACGCGCTGCCGAAGCACGAGCGCGAGCCGCTGGAGGCGATCTGCGACGGCGCGCTGCGGGCGAGCGTGGAGGCGCTCCGGCCGCGGCTGGTGATCGGCGTCGGTCAGTTCGCAGCGAAGCGGGCGCGCGTCGCGCTGCAGGGGCTGGACATGGCGATCGGCTGCATTCCCCATCCCAGCCCCGCGAGCCCTCTCGCCAACCGCGGGTGGTCGGCCCTCGCCGATCAGGGCCTCGACGCGCTCGGCGTCGGCGCCGGCGTGAGCCTCCAGAACAGGTGACCGAGGAAGGGAGAACCCACCGGAACGCCGTGACGCATCGCATGAGGCGAGGGTCGCCAATCCCCGCGCGCCGCGGCACGGCGCGGCTCGTGCACGCGCCGCACCGAGCAAGACCCGAACGGTCCGGCTCCGGAGGCGCGGGCCGCGCGCGAGACGCGACGACGCCCGCGCACGATCTCCGCGGTGGAGGCGATCGTGGCGGGCGTCGGGGCAGCCTTCTTCTTGGAGGTGATGATCGCCGCCGCGGCTGAGTCGTGTGGCGCGGACGCAGAGCGTCCGCCCCATGCCGAGGGGCGTGGTAGACATTGCACGTGAGACGCGCTCCGAAGCTGATCAGCCTGTTCACCGGCGCCGGTGGCATGGACTACGGCTTCGAGAAGGCCGGGTTCAAGCACGCTGCGGCGGTGGAGCTCGATGCCGCCTGCATCGAGACGCTCCGGCACAACCGCCCGACGTGGAAGCTCATCCACCGCGACGTGGCGAAGGTCGAGACCGACGAGCTTCTCGGACTCGGACAGCTCGGTCCTGGGGAACTCGACCTCCTGTGCGGCGGACCACCCTGCCAGCCGTTCTCGAAGCTGGGTTACTGGGCTCGTGGCGACTCGAAGCGCCTGGAGGACCCGCGGGCGGACACGATCGACTCGATGCTGCGCCTCACCGAAGGCCTTCGTCCCAAGGTCCTGGTCCTAGAGAACGTCGCCGGGTTCGCCTTCGAGGGCAAGGACGAGGCGCTCCAGAAGGTCCACCAGACCCTCGCGCGCATCCGGCGCAAACACGGGGTGGAGTACCGCGTCCGGAGTCAGCTCATGCGAGCCGCAGACTACGGCGTCCCCCAAATCCGCGACCGCCTCTTCATCATCGCGTCGACCGAGGGAGAGTTCCGGTTCCCTTCGCCCACGCACGCGGCTCGGGGCGAGACGTCCAGTGGGCTCGAGCCATACCTCACGGCGTGGGACGCCTTCGCCGATCTCGGGAACGACCGTAGTGATTTGCAGCTCTCCGCCCGCGGCCGGTGGGCCGCGCTGCTGCCGAGCATTCCCGAGGGCGACAATTACCTGTTTCACACCGATCGCGGCGAAGGCTTGCCGCTGTTCGGCTGGCGACGACGCTACTGGTCGTTCCTCCTGAAGCTCGCCAAGGACCGCCCCTCGTGGACCATCCCCGCCTCCCCGGGGCCCGCGATCGGCCCCTTCCACTGGGACAGTCGTCGACTCTCGATGCGAGAGCTCTGCCAGCTGCAGAGCTTTCCGAAGGACGTGGTCATCCCCGGCCCCATCGCGACGGTTCAGAAACAGGTCGGGAACGCTGTTCCGTCACTGCTGACGGAGATTCTCGGACGCGAGATCCGGCACCAGCTCCTCGGTGGACCGCGGCCCACGAAACCCCTCGCCCTCGCGTGCGAGCGCGCGAAGGTGCCGCCACCACCGGCTCCGTCTCGCCGAGCGGCACCGATGCGCCTGGAGGAGATCCCACCGCAGTACTGGCCGTACATCGACACCGACACTTCGCATCCAGGAACGGGCCGTGGTCGTCGAGCCGCGACGTGGGCCGGTGAGCAACTATCCCTCGGCTAACCGCTCCTGCACGGCAGCCGCGACGCAGTCGGCAGCCGCCTCCGGATCGCGGAGAATCTCGCTCTCCCACAGGCGGAGGACGCGCCAGCCGAGCGCCTCCAATGTCAGCGTGTTTCTCTGGTCACGGTCCACGTTGCCGCCGATCTTCGCGACCCAGTAGCCGGCGTTGTGGCCCTCAGCCAGGCGCAGGAGACGCTCCTCGAGGTGACGGCCGTGCCAGAAGTCGCCGTCGCAGAAGACCGCGACTCGGGCGCGCACGAAGAGGAGATCCGGTCTGCCTGGCAAACCCTTCGGCGTGATGCGGTATCTCAGCCCCCGTTTCCAGAGTGTCCGCCGTAGAAGGACCTCACATCTGGTACCGACCTTGGCACTCGAGCCGCGCGCGGCACGAGTCGCCCGCGTCGACGCGGGTGCGAGGCCACGATAGGAAGCTACGCGAGCCACGGCGGAAGAGCGTCCGCGAAGAACGGGGCTGTGGCCCGTAGCGCCGCGGACCGCAGGGGTGACGTGGTCGAGAAGTCGAGGACGTACCGGACTTGGGTGATCTCCGCCGGCAGCGGGCCGGGGAGGCGAGGCAGCTGGCCTGCATCGTAGAGCCGAAGCTCGCCTCGCGCCCGATCCTCCGAAAAGCGCGTCGCCGAGCCATCGCGCCAATCCCGACCGAGGCTGCGGGTGACAATGGTCTCCAGTCTTCTGCGCAACTCAGCGTCGTGGCCCACGCGCTCCAGGATGGTGTCGACCAGATCGCGCACCGATACCCCGTCCGTCGACGCCTCGAGGACGAGCGACGCGAACACGGTGACGCCCCCCGGAAGCTCTTGCGTCTGCTCATAGCGAAGAGCGTGCTCACGGAGCGCGGTGCGGCAGGTCTTCACCTCGAGCCGGTCGGGCAGCGCCTCGAAGTCGAACATGGCGCGCGCTCCGGAGTGCCAAGCGGCGAGCGCGACCCGCGGATTGGCGCTCCACGCGACAATCGCAAGCTCGCCCCAGAGACCCTGCACGGTCTGCTCCCCGGGGCGATCGAGTGCGCGCAGCAGTGAAGAGAGCTGGTCGATCCGCTGCTCCAGCTCCTCTTCCCGGGGGCGCGGGCCAGAACCATCGAGGAGAACCCCTACCAACCGAAGGAAGAGCGCGACGAGGTCTGGCTGCTCGCTCTCGCACACGAGCAGCGCGGCCTTCTCGATGCGAGCAGCACCGTCTGCGTCGCGGATCTCGACCGGCTGTGGCGGAAGGAACGTGAGCTGCTTGAGTCGACGCGGCGTCGACGCACCGGTCGGTTCGACGTCGATGAGAAGGACGCAGCCACCTCGCACACCTCGGGCGAGCCGACACCACGGTGACAGCGGGGGTCCCAGAGTGAACGAGCCCTCCGAGCTCGGCCTCGGTAGCCCTCGGAGATCATCAGCGAGCGTCATGCACCAGGACCCTGCCCCACCGCGTCCTCGTGCTTCTTCACGTAGAGCGCGACTCCCCAGAAGTCCTGGAGCCACGGCTCCTCGGTCCCCTTCACCTTCACCCGGATGAGCTGGACGGTGATGACGTCGGGATCGTGGAGGTCCTTGTCGCCGGCACCGATCTTGTCGTTCTCGCTACGCCCCTGGTGCAGGGTCAGGGCCCCGACCTCACCGTCCGCCACCGGTCCGGGAGTGCGCTCTCGCGGCTGAGCCGGGCCCTTCTCCAAGAGGACGACGCGTGCCGTCGCCTCCGGGGTCTCGCTCCGATGGTTGGCCACGGTGACGAGATGGGCGTACCAACTCGCCGATTCTTGCGGCATCCGCAGGTTGAGAAGGAGCTTGTCGAGAAGGTCCCCGAGGTTGACCTGCGCCGAGCGGACGTGAGCGAGCTTGCCGGGGCCGCCGGTCGAGAGCTGAAGCCCTTGCAGCACGTCATCGATCGTCCGCTTGTTCTCCCTGAGCGCCTCGAGGTCAGCGTGCGGGAAGCGGGCGACGAACCAGGACTTCTCACGATTCACCCGAAACATCGGCTGCGAAAGCACGTTGGACCGAGTCGCCTTCATGGCGGCGTCCAGGAAGAACGCTCGTTTCCAATCCCGGAGGGGACGACCCGAGAAGTCACGGAGCTGACGCCGAACATCTGCTTCATGCACGACGTACGCGGAGTACGCGCGATGTACGTCGGGATGCAGGTACACGCGGCACAGAGGGAGGTACTTCCGCTTGTAGCCAAAGAACCGCGCGCGCTGCTGGATGGTGTCGGCGTTCCAACCGCCGGAGTCGCGCGGCATGTAGGTCACCATGAGGCCCTTCACGGTGTAGCCGCGGTTCAGCTTCTCGCCTCCCACGAGGATGTGCTCGGCTGCATTCTTCCAGTCGACTTCGGTCGCGTCCTCGGAATTGACCTTCTTCGCCTTCGCCCGACTGAGGACGATCTTGAGACTCGGCACGAGGTCGTCGAACGGAGGGAGGCTCGTGGCGGTCCTCGACAGCTCGACGTGTCCGGCACGCAGCTCCTCCAGCACGTCGCTCCGGTCGGGATCGTCTTCTGTTGCGAGATGGCCTCGCCAGCGTCCTTGGATTTCCTGAGTCCAGTTCAGGAACCTCTCCTGGTCCGAGTTTCTGGGGCTCGGATGGACCAGCATGGACCTGACCGCAGTCGCGGCGGGTTGCGCTCCCGCGCGGAGCAAGGCGCACCCCACGAAGAACGTCGCGAGGGCATGCTTCAGCGACTCCGGCGGCGCGTCCGGAGGTTGGCCGGGCTTGAAGTGATCGCCGAGAGGAATGTCCACGACGTGGGGATGCGGCTCCCTCACGGGGAAAAATGTCGTGCCGCCGGTGTATCCATCACCCGGCTCGACGAGTTCGGCGAACGCCGGCGACAGCATGTCGTCGATGCTGATGAGAAGGGGCGCCTGCGGCGTGGCGGTGTATTGAAGGTACGTGTGGTTCGGAAGAGCGGCGCGGATGCGGCGGATCCGGAGGTAGGTGGTGGACGGCGTCTCCTCGTCGCCGACGTTAAGGCCCGCCTGGTCCGCCTCGTCGTCGAAGATCAGCGCGGGGATATCTCCGAGGCGTTCCGCTTCGAAGAGCTTCGCCAGCCAGTCCAGGTGAGCGTGATTCTTCAGCACCGAGATGAACAGCGTGCGGTGCGCCTCGGGCGGAAAGGTCTTGTCTCTCCACTCCCCGACGGCCTGCTTGAGCAGCAGCGCGTTTGAGGACCCCTGCATCGCTTCCTCGGAGCTCAAGATCAGCCACGTCTCCGGATCGTCTGACGCTCCGCGAAGGTCCTCCTGGAACCGATCGGTGTTCTGACGGAGAAGGTTCGTTGTGACGCCCGCCAGCAGCACGATGATGCGGCAGCCGTTATCGCGAGCCAGGCACGCGACAGTCGTCATGCTCATCGTCTTGCCGCTCTGGACGTAGCCGACAACGAGTCCGGTTTGCGTGCCGGGCGTGGCGGTGAAGGGACGGGCGCGGCGAACGATCGAGATCGCCTCGTCCCGCACGCGGCGGAAGTTGTCCTCATCGAGGCGATGCTCGCTGACCAGGTGAGCGCCGAGCCCCTCGACCGTAGGCCCGATCGCGGTCGTGGAGGTAGTCGAGGGCGCCATCAGTCGGGCTTCTTCTCTGCCGTTCATCGCGCGTTCTGCTCTGTCGAGTGAGATTGGATGTCAGAGAACCCGTAGCGGAGCAGCTCGTTGAGATTTCGCCGGACCGCGGTGGGATTCTTGATGCCCTGCGCGCGAGCTTGCTTCTCTGCAATCGCCAGTGCCGCGACCACACGAATCAGGGGTTCGAGCGCGCGCTCATGGTCATTGAGGTGGGCCTCGCTGAAGGGATGGTCGAGGTTGAGTCGGATCTGGAGAACCTCGCGGCCTCCCTGGTCGGCGCTCGCGCAGTAGAGCCACTCCGCACCGGAATCACGGACCAGCTCGAGGTGGACCTCCGTCTCTTCGTCGGCGCTCAGTCTGAGCGTGAAGCGCTGCTCCTGGAACACTGAGCTCGCAGGCCGCAGCTCCCCCGGTCGATCCTCGGCCGGCGGCGGCGGCAGCGCGTGATGCAGCTGCTGGAGGTCCTTCGCCGCGTCGGATACCGCCTCACTGCCGAAGTGGTGGGGGAGACCGGCGGCAACTTTCCGCGCCCGGTGATTCATCGCCTGCTCGAGAAGCTGTGCCTCTTCGAGCACGTTGCGAAGGTCGTGCGCGATGGAGTCTTCGTCCTCGCCCCACTGGATGCCATCCTTCGTGTGCGAGACGTCGAAACCACGCACGTGGAGCTCGCCGACGAGGCGCTGCGAAGTGAACGTGTTGGGAGCGCCGAAGATGATGCGGTGCCGCCAGGTGTCGTCTGCGCTCCCAAGTATGAGACGATTGCGTCTGAATACGGCGAAACCAGCTTTGGAGTATTTCCCCGTCTC
>JBKJLX010000448.1:0-4838 GCA_046596645.1 Polyangiaceae bacterium | reverse complement strand
GCCGCCGGCGGCGACCCGCTCGCGCTGAAGGTGTCGGGCGCCTTCGGCGGGGCGAACGCCGCGCTGGTGCTGGCCCGAACCGCGGGCGCCGTCGTGATCCGCACGCCGCGGCGGGTGCTGCTGGCCGCTCGCGCTCGCGTGACCGGCGCCGCCGAGGCGACGTCCGCCCTCGACCGGGCCGCGGTCCCCCTGGAGCGGCGCACCAAGCTCGACGCGCTCTCGCTCCTCGCCTGCGGCGCCGTGGCCCAGCTGGTCGCGGACGGCGCGGAGCTGGAGGGCGCCGGCATCGTGGCCGGGCACGCCATGGCCACGCTCGACATCGACGGTCGCTTCTTCACCCGCATTCTCGAGCGGGGCGCGGCCGCCGCCGAGCCGCGTGCCTTCCCGGCGACAAGCCCCAACGTGTGCGCCGGCCTCGCGTCGATCCTCTTCCAGCTCACCGGCCCCAGCGCGGCGACCTGCGCGGGCCTCGACGGCGGCGCCGAGGCCCTGTCCCTGGCGGCCGAGCTCATCGCCCACGGCGACGCCGACCGCGTCGTGGTCGTCGCTCCCGATCTGATTGGCCCCGCGGGGCGCGCGGTGCTGGCGGCGTTTCCGGGCGCTCGCTGCCCGGTGGACGGTGCGGTCGCCGCGCTCCTGGTGGTCGACGACGGTCGGGGCGGCGTCGAGGTGCCGCTCGACCAGACGCCGCGCCACGCCGGCCCGCTGGTCGGTCACGAAGCGCTGGCGGCCCGCCTGGACGCGCTCGCCGCGGGCGCCTCTGCCGGCTGCGCGTGAAGTCGGTTGCCATTCTGTCATCGCTCGCGCCAGCAGCAGCGGCTCGCGCGACAGTTGGGCACCGCCCCGCCCGTCGCGGGTGGCCGCGGACGCGCGGGCGGGCCCGCGAGCGCCACGCTCTTTAGGTGGCCTCGGCCTTGCACCCTACGGGCGGACTCTGGCAAGGTCCCGCGCCGAGTCGCCCCCCCCGACCGATCTTCCGATGCCCTGCTCCTCGACCGCGCCCACTGCACCTAGAAGATGGCGTCGCGTCGTCGCCGCCGCCCTGACGCCGTCGGCCGTCGCACTGCGGGCGCTGGCCGTGAGCGCCGCGCTGGTCGTGTGCGGCGCCGCCGCGTCGGGCTGCAACCACGACTACATCCCGAACACCGACGTCGACAACACCGAGGACAACCGGAAGATCGTCGGCTTCTGCGAGAAGTACCGGCGCGCGGTGGAGACCAAGGACATCGCGCGGCTCCTGATGCTGGCGCACCGTGAGTACTACGAGGACGGCGGCAACATCGACGCGTCGGACGACATCGACTTCGCCGGGCTCAAGGACTACCTGACGACGAAGTTCGACGACACCGAGTCGATCCGTTACGAGATCCGCTATCGCCGGGTGACGGTCGACGACGAGCGCGTGTTCGTCGACTTCACCTTCAGCGCCAGCTACCGCATCCCCACCGACAGCGGGAGCGACGTCTGGCAGCGCAAGGTGAGCGACAACCGCATCGAGCTCGTCCCCCACAACGACGAGTTCCTCATCATCGCCGGCATGTGAATCGGGGCGCGGGCTGTGAGGCCGCGGCGCTGCCCGCCGCCTGGCGCCAGCTCCCGGATACGGCTCAAGCGACCGGAATCGCAGCCCGGATCGTGCGTCGAAGTTGCGGCGCGAGGCCCGCTCGCGCACCATTCCACCATGACCCGGCTCAAGGTCGCGTTCGTCGGCTCGGGGGGCGCTGCGCGCGGCCTCGCCCACCTCGGGGTGCTCAAGGCGTGCGAGGAGCTGGGGATCGTCCCCTCGACCTTCGTCGGCACCAGCTCCGGCGCCGTGGTCGCCGCGACCTACGGCCAGGACATCCCGCTCGACGTCCTCCTCGACGCGTACCGCCTGCCCTGGCGTCGCCGTCACCGCGGCCCGCGCCTCTACCTCTCGACCTTCCTCGGCGCGCCCGCGCTGCGTGATCTGATCGACCCCGGCTACCTGACCTCGGGCGTGTTCTCGATCGATCGCTTCGAGCGGACGCTCGCCGGCATGCTGCCGATCAACGACTTCCGTCGCCTCCCCAACCCGATCTTCGTCACCGCCGCGGACGTCGACACCGGCGAGCGCGTGGTCTTCGGCCCCGGCTACCGCGACGATGTGTCGGTGAGCCAGGCGGTGGCGGCGAGCTGCTGCGTCCCCGGCATCCACCGGCCGTACCGCATCGGCGATCGCTACTACGTCGACGGCGAGATCGTCCGCACGCTGTCGGCCGATCTGGCGGTCGCTGCGGGCGCCAACGTGGTCATCATCTCCAACGTGTACCGCCCCGAGCAGCGCGCACCGTCGGAGCGCTCGATCGCCCGCAGTGGCCCCGGCGCCGTCCTCCGGCAGACGATGAACGTCGTCTTCGCCGAGAAGGAGAAGCGGGGCGTCGAGCTCCTCCAGAAGACCTACCCGCGCGTGATGTTCCTCGATCTCGCCCCGGACATCGGCGAGTTCTCGTACCTGAACCGCTTCGCTGCGCGCTCGCTGGTCCTCCGCGGGTATCGCACGGCCCTGCGCACGCTCACCGACCACAAGGAGCGTGGCATGTTCGACTCGATCCTGTCGGCACCCTCCAGGATGAACTGAATCGCCGCCGGCTCACGGCAGCGCGAAGTCCTCGACCACGGTGGAGACGCGCCAGCCGTCGCCCTCGCGGCGGAGGTAGAGGACGATCTCGGTGCCCATGAGGGACTGGCCGGCGGAGCGCGAGGTCGCGATGGGCGCGCGGACCAGGAGCTCGACGCCTTTCCCCGCGGACGGCGCGCCCTCGTCGTCGCCGGAGGACGGCAGCATGGGCTCCTCGTCGCGGTCGACCCTTCGCAGGGTCGCCTCTGCCTCGCGCACCAGGACAGCGCCGGCGAGCAGGCCGTAGTCGAGGCGAGCAAAGCGCCGCTCCCAGATCGCCACGGCGCTGCCCAGGGCGCGCGCCGGCTGCCCGGGCGGAGCGCTGACGAAAGCGGCGTCGTCGGTGTGCAGCGCCCGCATGGCGGTCAGGTCCTCGGCCAGGATGGCGCGCACGTAGGCGTGAAGCAGCTCGAGCGCCGCGTCGCTCCCCACCGGGGTGCGCAGCGAGACCACGCCGTCGCCCGCATGCGCCGCGTCGACCGGCTGCGGGAGCGCCGCCGGCGGGTCGATCGAGACCCCGTCGGGGCGCCGTCGCGCCGCCTCGTCGGCGTGGCGCGCCGGAGGCGACGCGCACGAGGCGGCCGCCACCAGCGCGCAGGCGAGGAGCACCCGCACTAGAGCGGCTCGATCTGCGGCGCCTCGGTGCGGCTGAAGGTCGCGACGGTGCGGGACTCGAGGCGGGTCCATCCGTTGGGCGGGCGGTCGTCCTCGAAGTCACTGGCCACGACCGAGAGCCGAGCCGAGCCGAGGTCGGATACGCGGAGACGGCCGAGCTCGCTGTCGCCGAAGAGCCGCTCCAGATCGCCGCGACTCGCGAAGCGGCGGTACGCCATGGCCGGCGCCTGCCCCTTCGCGTCGCCGTGGGCACCGTGCACGGCAATGACGTGCTCGCTGCAGGCGACCAGCAGGTTCGACGGGGCGGGTCGCAAGCCCTCCTCCGCGCAGAGCTGCTCCACGACCGAGAAGGTCGAGCGCAGCGCGGCCCGCGCCCCTGCGGGGTCCACCACCGGCCTGTCTAGGGTGCCGGCGTCGTGGAGAAAGGAGAGGAAGAGGTGAAAGAGCACCTCGCTGTCGGTGTCCCCCCGGATGTCCCGCTCGAGGAACTGCGGCAGCGAGTCGCGCAGGCGGCGACCGAGATTCTGGAAGCCGGGGATGGTCCCGGTGTGGCCGAACAGCCACTGACGGTAGCGGAAGGGGTGGGTGTTCTCGGTGCGCAGGGTGCCCACGGTGGGCGCGCGCACGTGGGCGACCAGGACATCGGCGCGCAGGTCGGTCATCAGATCGCCCAGCGGCAGCTCCCGCCGGTCGTCGATCGGTCGCCGCTTCAGCAGGATCTCTCCGCCCTGGTAGAAGCCCAGGCCCCAGCTGGTGCCGCCCGAGTCGGGGCCGGGCAGGCGCGCGACGAGGCGCTCGGCGGCGAGCGCTCGCGGCCCGAGGTCAGGTCGGTTGCCGATGAAGCCAACGAGACGAGACATCCGAGTGACCTCCCTACTGCATGATGGATCGGCGCTCGCCGCCGGCCAACTCGTGCGGGGCAGATCGTCAGACGGGTCAGCCGCCTGGACGACCTACGGCGCCAGGCGGTTGAGCATCCGCGGGAAGGGGATCGTCTCCCGGACGTGGGAGAGGCCACACAGCCAGGCGACGCTGCGCTCGATGCCCAGGCCGAAGCCGGCGTGGGGGAAGGAGCCGTAGCGGCGCAGGTCGAGGTACCACTCGAACGCCTCCATCGGCAGCTGGTGGTGGCGGATGGCCGCCTCCAGGGTCGTCAGATCGTCCTCGCGCTGGCCGCCGCCGATCACCTCGCCGTAACCCTCGGGGGCGAGGACGTCGACGCAGAGCGCCACGCGCGCGTCCTCAGGGTCGCGCTTGAGGTAGAACGCCTTGACCTGGGCCGGGTAGCGGTGGACCAGGACCGGCGAGTCGAAGCGCGAGGACACGACGGTCTCGTCCTCGCCGCCCAGGTCCCCACCCCAGGCGAAATCCTCGACGGCGGTGCCGTCGGCGTGGGTCTCGCCCTTGGCGCGCCGCGCGGCGCGGTGCTCGTTGATCATGGCTACCGCCTCGTCGTAGTGGATGCGGGGGAAGGGCTTCTTCACCGCCTCCAGCTTGGCGACGTCGCGCTCCAGGATGGCCAGCTCGGGCCGGCGCTTCTCCAGCACCCGCTCGACCAGGAACGCGAGCAGGTCCTCGGCGAGGT
>JBKJLX010000422.1:0-4402 GCA_046596645.1 Polyangiaceae bacterium | reverse complement strand
GGGGGACGCCGACGACCAGCGCCTCACCCTCGAGGAAGCTCAGTCGCCGGCGCGCGATGATGCAGCCGGCGACTGAGCTTCCTCGAGGGTGAGGCGCTGGTCGTCGACGTCCCCCTGTACGAGGACTGCATCGGCGTCCCCTGCGACGAGGGCGGGTCGTCCAGGGTCTTCACCACCTGCGTGAAGGGCGGCCGCTGCGTCCCGGCAGACATCGCGCCAGACGATTGCATCGACGGCTGCGGCGAGGACGAGCTCGGCGGTAGCGTGACCAGCGCGGTCGCCTCGGCGGCTTCTTCGAGCAGCGGCGGCGGCGGCGTCCCCGAGCAGTGCACCGAGGCTGGCGACTGCTCGCCGACGTCGTGCGAGGTCCCCAGCTGCCCTGACGGTCGGTGTGCCTACGCGGCCACGATCGAGGGCACCCCGTGCGATCTCGGCAGTACCGATGGTGTGTGCAGTGGCGACGGGGCGTGCGTGACGTGCATCGCCGACGAGGGGTGCCCCGAGGCGGACTGCCGCCTCCCGCGGTGCACGGAGGGCGCTTGCGGCGACGAGATCGCCCCCCCGGGGACCTCGTGCGCCGACGGCAAGGGCCAGTGCGACGGGAATGGCGCCTGCGTGCTCCCTCCTCATTGTACGAACGACGCGCTCGACCACGAGAACCGCGAGGAGACCGACGTCGACTGCGGAGGCGAGTGCGCCGGCTGCGCAGTCGACGAGCATTGCCACGTCGCCAGCGACTGCCTGACCCTGTCGTGCGACACCGCGATCGAGGCATGCAGCCTCTGTGGCGCCGACGCCGAGTGTCCCGACGGGACCTACTGCGAGAGCGCGGGAGCGAGCGAGGGCTTCTGCCTCGATCTCCTCGCCCCGGGCGGCCCCTGCGATCGCGGCGGAGAGTGCGCGAACGACATCTGCGCCGACGGCGTCTGCTGTAACAACGCGTGCGACGGGGCATGCGAGAGCTGCCTCGCGACCGGTGAATGCGCGTCGGTGGTCGCGACCACGCCCGACGCAGCGTGCGACTGCACGTGCGCCGAGGGCGGCGTCTGCGCGACGTGCCCGGGGAGCATGTCGTCGACGACGACCGCGTCGGCGACGACCTCGGGCGGAAGCGGTGGGGCCGCGGCGAGCACGGCTGACGTCTCTTCCTCGGCATCCACGACGACGACGGACGCGGTCTCCTCGACGGACGCGTCCTCGTCCTCGTCCGGCGGGGTCGGCGGGGTCGGCGGCGACCCGTGCATCGTGGGCGGCGGCGGGGCCCAGTGCCCCGGCGGGGTCTGTGTCGACGGCACCTGCACGACCAACTGACGCCCCGCCCTTCGGGCGGCGAGCTCGGTCGAGCCGCTCGGCGGGACGGAGAGCTTGGGTCGGCGATCAGAATTGGAGCAGCGGGCGCGCCGTCGTCACGGCCACCCTGCCCGGCGAAAAATCGCCGGACGGCGGGTCCTTCTCGCGCGTGACGATGATGGCGGTGGCGACGCCGCCGGCGACGACCAGCCCCACGCCGGTCCAGAACCACCACCGCTCGTGGAGACCCGGCTCCTCGACCAGGTCGAAGCGCACCTGGCGCGTCTGGCCGGCGTCGACGCGGGCGCGCTGCGAGGCCGGCTCGTAGTCCTCGCGCTCCAGCGCGACCTCGTGGTCCCCGGGCGACGCCGGGACGTCGACCGGCACGGCGCCGATGCGACGGCCATCGACCGACGCGACGGCCCCGGGCGTGCCGCTCTCGATCCGCAGGATCCCATCGCCGGTCGGCGCGAGGACCAGCTCGACCTGCACCTCGCGTCCCCCGCCCTCGAGCGTCAACAAGCGCAGCGAGGGCTCGCGACCCGGCGCCGTC
Organism: Polyangiaceae bacterium; assembly: GCA_046596645.1. Lineage (GTDB taxonomy): Bacteria > Myxococcota_A > Polyangia > Polyangiales > Polyangiaceae > JBKJLX01. Next base: position 2,559 of record JBKJLX010000422.1, on the reverse strand, counting down.
GCCTTCAGCACGATGGTCCCGACGGCCACGCCGATGCGCGGCGGGAGGGGCGTCGTCCCCAGCACCCGATCGCCGAGGACGACCGTGGCCCCCGTGACCGGGCTCCGCACGGTCAGGTACGCCACGCGCCGCTTCACGTCGGCGACGATCCCCTCGATCCCGGGGACCTTGGCCCGCACCGGGGGCGGCGCCTCGCGGGAGAAGCGGTCGAAGTCGTCGAAGGCCTCCGGGTACCGACCGAGGAACTGGTAGGCGCGGCCCCGGTTGAACAGGACCTCCCACGTGGGGTCGACGCGATAGGCCTCGTCGTAGGCCGCGAGCGCCTCGGTGTATTGCATCTCGCCGATCGCTCGGTCGCCGCGCGCCTTGAGGTCGCGCGATCGCGCCGCTGGGTCGTCTACGGCGGGCGGCTGCGTCGGTGGCACGTCCTGCGCTCGAGCCGGTCCGGCCAGCGCGAGCAGGAGGTGCGAGGACAGCGCCAGGGTGGCGACGGCTCTCTTCACGTCGACGATGGTAGTCGACGCGTTCGTCACCGGGTGGCCCGTCGTCGAGACCATCTGGTAGCCTCTCCATCGATGCGCCTTCGGCGCGTCGTGGCCGCCTGCGGCCGACCCTCCCTTGCCCGTCCGAGGTGCCCCCGTGGCTCGACGCGCTCTTGCAGCTTCGCTGGTCCTCTCTCCCCTCGCCCTCGCTCTCGCGATGCAGGGCTGTACGCAGGACTTCGGGACGTTCGATCCGACGGGATCGGGCGGGGGAGATCCGACGTCGTCCTCGGTCGGCACGTCCACCGCGACGACGTCGAACACCACCACCGCGACGACCACGACCACGACCAACGTCGGTCCCGGCGGTGGCGGCGGCGCGGGACCAGGCGGTGGCGGCGGTGGCGGCGACCAGGGCGGCGGCGGCGGCGTCCCCACCGACTGCGTGGAGGCGGTCGACTGCGACGACGACAACGTCTGCACCGACGACGGCTGCGTCGAAGGCCTGTGCTCCAACGAGCCGGTCGGCGACGGCCCGCTCGAGGGCGACGATGAGACGGACTGCATCGACTTCAGCTGCGACGGCGGTCTGCTGGTCGAGACCGCCGACGACACCGAGGATCCTCCCGACACGTCGCCCCCCTGCGACGTGACGAACTGCGTCGCCGGCGTGCCCGTGCAGGTCCTCGCCGACCCGGGGACCTCGTGCGGCGCCAATCCCCTCGTCTGCGACGGCGCGGGCCTCTGCTCCGGCTGCGACGGAAACCCGGGCAACGAGTGCGGCAACGCGACCGATTGCTCGGATCCGTCCTGCAATACCGGCGACGGCACGTGCGACCCCGGCTTCACCAGCGCCGATCCGGGCGACCCGACCAATGGCGACTGCAAGACCCTCGTGTGTCCCGGTGACCAGGCGGAAGGCAACGTCGTCAACGACGATACGGACCTTCCCGGCGACCTGGCGTGCTCCGACCGCGGTTGCAGCGGCGGCAACATCACCACGCCGGTGCGGCCCGAGGGAATGGCGTGCCTCGTCGGGACCGGCGTCTGCGACGGCGTCGGAACGGCAGCCGCGAACTGCAAGGTGTGTCGCGACACCGCGGGTGGTGTGGCCGACGACGCCGGCTGCTCGGGAGGCACCCCGATCTGCGCCGAGGCGGGCAACGGCCAGTGCCGCGTCTGCCTCGACGACGCCGTCGGCAATGCGCAGGACACCGGCTGCGCCGCCGACGAGGTGTGCGACCCCGCGGGCACCGGCACCTGCGTCACCTGCTTCGGCAGCGGCGTCGGCAGCGTCGGCTGCAACGGCACAGAGATCTGCGACGGCGGCAATTGCGTGGTCTGCACCGACGACGGCGACGGCGTGATCGACGCAGGCTGTGGCCTGCAAGGCGCCGAGCTCGACCTCGCCTGCGACGAGAGCGCCGCCCCGGTATGCGTGGAGTGCCAGGACCCCCTCGACTGCGAGTTCGGCGAGAACCCCAACGGGCTGGACTGCAACCGCGCCGGGGGCACCGAGTGCGGCTGCGAGACCAGCGGCAACCCCGACACCGATTGCGTCGGCGCGGCGAACGGGCCCATCTGCTCGGGGGGCGGCGGGACATGCAGCTGCACCGACCCTTCGCAGTGCTCTGCCAGCCAGTCGGGAACCCTCTGCCTCAACCTCGCGATCGACCGTTGCGGCTGCATGGCTGCCGCGGACTGCGACCACCCGCAGTCCGCGGGCCCGGCCTGCGTGGACGGGCGCTGCCAGTAGGTGAGCGTGTCGACCCGAACCCTCCTCGCCAGGGTGCCCGTCGTCGCGCTCGTCGCGGCGGTGGGCTGCACCCAGGACTTCGGCACCTTCGACCCGGCCGGATCGGGGGGCAGCAGCCCCAGCTCGTCCTCCACCGGATCTCCCGACTCGAGCAGCGCCAGCAGCTCGAGCGGCAGCCCGACGGCGACGACCACCGTCGGACCCGGCGGCGGCGAGGGTGGCGCGACGGTGGGCACCGGCGGCTTCGGGGGCGGCGGCTCGCCGCCCAGCGAGTGTGACCGCCCGACGGACTGCGACGACGACGAGACCTGCACCACCGAC
>JBKJLX010000408.1:0-2954 GCA_046596645.1 Polyangiaceae bacterium | reverse complement strand
ACGCCGCGGCCTTTGCCAGCTGCGCCGAGGTCCTCGCGCGCCGCTTCGACGAGGGCGCGCGTCTCTTTGCGTTCGGCAACGGGGGGAGCGCCTGCGACGCCCAGCACCTGGCGCTGGAGATGGTGCACCCGGTGATCGAGAAGCGTCCGGCGCTCCCGGCGGTGGCGCTGGGCACCGACGCGGCGCTCCTCAGCGCCATCGCCAACGATCAGGACTTCGCCCGTGTGTTCGCCGATCCCCTGCGCCTCCAGGCGCGCGCGGGCGACATCGCGGTCGGCATCTCCACCAGCGGTGACGCGGCGAGCACCTGTCGCGGGCTCGAGGCCGCGCGCGACATCGGCATGGTCACCGTCGGCCTCGCCGGGCGGGACGGCGGGCGCATGGCCCGCCTCTGCGACCATCTGTTCGTGGTGCCGAGCTTCAGCATCCACCGCATCCAGGAGGCGCACGGGATCGCCATCCACGTGCTGTGGGATCTCATCATGATGGCGCGCGGCGCCGAGGACATACTCTGAGCGGCCGGTCGCTCCTCGACGCGTCCTGCCCTGGGCCGGCCACCTCGGACCGGGTCCTGCTCGGCCACGGGAGCGGCGGCACCCTGGGCGATCGCCTGGTGCGCGAGGTGTTCCTGTCCGTCTTCGACGACCCGACGCTGCACCGGCTCGAGGATCAGGCGGTGCTGCCGGCGCCCCCTCCCGGATCTCGCCTCGCGCTGACCACCGACGCCTTCGTCGTCCACCCGCTGGAGTTCCCCGGCGGCGACGTGGGCACGCTCGCGGTGTGCGGCACCGTGAACGACCTCGCGATGGGCGGCGCGGTGCCGGCCTCGTTGACGGCGGCCTTCATCCTCGAGGAAGGGACGCCCATCGACGTGGTGAAGCGCATCGCCCGCTCGATGGCCGACGCGGCGCGCGCCGTGCCCGTCGCCATCGTTGCGGGTGACACCAAGGTGGTCGAGCGGGGCAAGGGGGACGGCGTGTTCGTCGTCACCACCGGCCTCGGGTTCGTGCCGGCAGGGCGCGAGCTGTCCATCGCCTCCGCGCGGCCCGGCGACGTGATCCTGGTCTCAGGTCCGGTGGGGGATCACGGCATCGCGGTGCTCAGCGTCCGCGACGGGCTCGCCTTCGAGACCGATCTGGTGAGCGACGTGGCGGCGCTCTCGGGTCTGGTCGAGGCACTGCTCGCGAGGTGCCCCGAGGTCCGGTGCATGCGCGACCCGACGCGGGGGGGGCTGGCGGGCGTCCTGTGCGACCTGGCCGAGGCCTCCCGGCAGGGCGTCCAGGTGGACGAGCGGGCGGTGCCGCTCCGTGATCCGGTTCGCGCCGCCTGTGAGCTGCTGGGCCTCGACCCGCTCTTCGTCGCCTGCGAGGGGCGACTGGTCGCGGTCGTCCCGGAGCACGCGACCGCTCGCGCACTCCAGGCGTTGTGCGATCATCCCCACGGAAGGGGCGCGGCCGTCGTCGGCCGCGTGACGGACGAGCATCCGGGTCGGGTGGCGATGCGCGTCGCCACGGGCTCGCGCCGGTGGGTCACCCGGCTCGCCGGCGAGCAGCTTCCGCGCATCTGCTGAGTGAACGAGAGAAGGAGAGGGAACTTGCGACCGAATCTCCGCGCTGCTCCGGCCATCGACGAGGTCCACGTCATCTGGATCACGGCCGGCCTCTCGTGCGACGGCGACACCATCGCCGTCACCGGTGCGCGCGAGCCCAGCCTGGAGGACCTGCTCCTCGGCGCCCTGCCGGGGTTGCCCAAGGTGCACCTCCACAACCCCGTCCTCGCCGTCGAGAACGGCGACGATTTCATGGACGTGCTGCACCGCGCGGTGGTGGGTGGCGTCGAGAAGTTCATCCTGGTCGTCGAGGGATCGATCCCCAACGAGAAGCTCCTCACCGAGGGCTCGTGGGCGGCGCTGGGCGTCGACAAGGCCACCGGCGAGCCCATCCCCACCACCTGGTGGATCGAGCGCCTGGCGCCCAACGCCACCGCCGTGATCGCGGTGGGCACCTGCGCCGCCTACGGCGGCATCCCTGCGATGGCCGGCAACCCCACCGGCGCCATGAGCCTGCCCGACTTCCTGGGCTGGGAGTGGAAGTCGCTGGCGAAGATCCCCATCGTCTGCGTGCCCGGCTGCCCCGTGCAGCCAGACAACTTCACCGAGACGCTCTGCTACCTGCTCTACCAGCTGGCCGGGCAGAACCCGATGATCCCGCTCGACGCCCAGCTCCGCCCCAAGTGGCTGTTCGAGCAGACGGTGCACGAGGGCTGCGACCGCGGCGGCTACTACGAGTCGGCGGACTTCGCGACCAAGTACGGGCAGAAGCAGTGCATCGTGAAGCTCGGCTGTTACGGGCCGGTGGTGAACTGCAACGTCGCCAAGCGCGGGTGGACCAACGGGCTCGGCGGCTGCCCCAACGTCGGCGGCATCTGCATCGGCTGCACGATGCCCGGCTTCCCCGACAAGTTCATGCCCTTCATGGAGGAGCCGCCCGGCGCGAAGATGTCGTCGACCGCGGTCGTCATGTACGGGCGCACCGTGCGCGCGCTGCGCCAGTTCACCCAGCAGCAGCTGAACCGTGAGCCGCCCTGGCGGCACCCACGGCCCGAGCTGACCAGCGGCTACAAGGGAGAGGGCTGAGCGTGAGCGGCACCCAGGATCCGTCGCTCGTCGACATGTCGTGGGACCCGATCACCCGCATCGTCGGGAGCCTGGGCATCCACACCAAGATCGACTTCGGCAACCGCGTGGTGAAGGAGTGCCGCGCGACGTCGTCGATCTTCCGCGGCTTCAGCATCTTCCTCAAGGGGCGCGACCCGCGCGACGCGCACTTCCTCACCAGCCGCATCTGCGGCATCTGCGGGGACAACCACGCGACCTGCTCGGTGTACGCGCAGCAGATGGCGTACGGCGTGCGCCCGCCGGCGCTGGCGGAGTGGATCATGAACCTCGGCGAGGC
>JBKJLX010000218.1:0-2512 GCA_046596645.1 Polyangiaceae bacterium | reverse complement strand
ATCGAACAGGGGGTCGCGCCGCGCTGCCGCCGCCTCGATGCGTCGCGCGAAGGAGCCGACGTCGACGCGGGGAGATCGCCCGCCCCGCCGGGGATCCGGCCGCTCGTGCACGCGGATGGCGATGGGCGACTCCGGATCCCACAGGCCGGTGCCCAGCGACTCGGCGCCAGCCACCAGCTCGACGACCTCCCCCACGTCGAGATCGCGCGGCGGGCGCGGCACCGCGTCGCGGTACACCCAGGGGTGCCCGCGCCGCACCGCGTGCACGGCCCTGGCGGCGATCTCGACGCGCATCGAGCTGCCCAGTTACCACGCTACGATGCCTGCGTGCGTCGCACCCTCGCGCCCATGATGGCGTTCCTTCTCGGCGTGGCGTGCTCGCGCGATCACTCCGCCCTCGCCGTCGAGGGCACGGGGGGCGATGGCGGCAGCGGGGCCGCCTCGAGCTCGATCGGGCTGGTGGTCGCGACGGGGGTGGGCGGCGGCGGCCAGGCGGGCGTGGGCGGCGTGGACGCGACGTCCGCCGGCGGCGCCGGGGTCACCGGCGGGGCCGGCGGCGACACAGGCGCGGGCGCGGGCGAGCCCGACGGGCCGCCGCGGCTGGTGCTCGTCCACGGCGTCTTGGACCGCCCGCGCGTCGCCGCGTGCTTCGTGGGGGAGGACGGCGAGGGCCTGCGCGCGGCGCCGTCGCCGCTGGGCGGTCTGCTCTTCGCCACCTCGACCGACGTCGCGCCGGTGGAGCTGCCATCCACGGGCGACGTCGTGGTGGCGCTGGTCGCCGGGAGCGCCAGCGACCTCGAGGACGCGTCGTGCGACGAGCTCCTCGCCGATCCCGATGCGTCGCCGGAGCTCGAGATCGCGACACTGGGGTCGCTTCCCCGCAGCGCCATCGAGGCGCCGCGCGTCCTGGTGCTCGTCGCTGCAGGGTGCCTCGGCGGCGAGGACGAGGTCGGCGAAGGCGCCGAGCAGGCGTGCGGGCCCGGGTTCGGCCCGTCCTCACCCACCGCCATGCTGGTCGCGGTCTCGCCCTCGCGCGTCGTCGCCGAGGGCCGCGTCGCCCTGCAGGCGATCGGCGGCGCGGTCGCCGCGCCGCCCTTCGACGTCGCGGTGCGGGCGGACGCCGACGACGTGCCGCTCGAGCTCGCCGACGGCGTGTCGCTGGGAGCCGCGCTCCCGGTGCCACCCGACACCAGTCGCGCCGCGCTCGACCTCATGGATGGGGACGCCTTCACCGCGCTCGCGCGCCTCCCCGATCAGGAGATCGAGCTCGCCAGCGTCGACCTCGACGCGGCGATGGAGCGTGCCGGCGTCGATGCGCTGGAGGATGGGCGCGGCTACGCGATCATCCTCGTGGGGCCGACGCCCACGCTGGGCGCCGGACCGTCTTGGCCCGCGTTCGATGCGGCGTTCGTGCCCGTCGGGCCCTAGATCCTGGACGTCCCGCTAGTCCCTGAGCTTGGCGCTCGCGGTCGCGGTCTTGCCGGCCTCGACCTTCACCACGACGCTCTTCCGACCGAGCTCCGGGTGAATGAACGTGACGGTGTGCAGTCCCACCGGGAGCTCGATGCCGCTGAGCGGCGTCTCCCCCCGCGGGCTGCCGTCGACGAGGACGCGCGAGACGGGGATGGAGTTGATGTTGACGCGCCCGGTGCCGGAGGCAGTCTCTTTCGGCTCCTCCTTCGGGGGGTCCTTGGGGGCCGGGGGCGTCGGCGCGGGTCCGGGGGGCAGCGGGCCGGGTGCGGGCGGCGCGGCGACCGGCGGCGGCGCCGCCTCGACGATGGTCGTCGGGGGCTCTGCCGGGGACTTGTCGGGCTCCATCGAGATCCGCACCGTCTTCACCGCGACACCGTCCGCGAAGTCGAAGCGCGCCACGTAGTCGGGGAGACCGCGCTTGGACGAGACGACGCGCCAGCGCGCGCCGCCGTCGAGCTCGATGGTCTTGGGGAAGGGACCGGCGACGACCTTGGCGGTCGAACCCTCCTGGTCCTTCTGGATGGTGACGCGCGCGTCCTCGCTGGCGAGCTCGATGGTGATCTGCCCGCGTAGCACATCGAGCCGGACGGGGCCGAGATCGGTCACCTCACCGGCCGCGAGGTCGACGACCTTCTCCATGCTCTTGTAGCGCTCGCCGCCATCGAAGCGGACCTCGCGCGAGCCGGGGGGGACGTCGTCGAGCTTGGCGGGGAGCGCGCCGCGATCGACGCCGTCGACGTAGACCTTCACGCCGGGCTGATCGCCCTTGGCAATCAGGGTGCCGGTGGCCGGCGACAGGGTGATGGTCAGCTCGCCGCGCTTGCCGCCCTCGACCTGAGCGGTGGTGGGGGTCGGCGTCTGGAAGCCGGGCGACGTGGCCTTGACCAGGCGCGCGCCGGCCTCGAGATCGGTGACCACGCACGGCGTCGAGTCGCAGACCTTGCGACCGTCGACGAAGATCTCGGCGCGAGGCAGCGCCGCGCCCTTGGGATCGCGCACGTCGACCACCAGCTCGCCGGGCCGGCGCAGCAGGAAGAAC
>JBKJLX010000083.1:0-9465 GCA_046596645.1 Polyangiaceae bacterium | reverse complement strand
GGCGTCGGCCGCGAGGTGCAAGTCGCCGCCGGCGGCGTCGACGAAGAGATCGGCGGTCGCTCCCTCGAGGTTGTCGTGAAAATCGGGGGTCGCCTCGTCGCGCGTGGTGAGGACCTGCACGACGTTGCCGGCCACCTCGGCCTCGGTGCCGAGGAAGCGCACGTCGATCGAGCTGAAGAACCCGGTCTGGTCGAGGCAGAGGACGGAGTTGTGGAGCACACGCGCGGAGCGCGCCTCCTGGATCTCGATGCCGGTATCGAACCAGGGGACGCTGGCGACGATGGCATTGCCGCGCACCAGACCACCGTAATGGGCGAGGGCGGCGCCGCCCTCCGGCGCGTCGGGGTAGACGCGCTCGCCAGCGCCGCCGCCGAGACCGAGCCCGACGCCGCGGCCGCAATCGACGATCACGTTGCGCTCGATCACGGTGTCGCGCGCGCCCTTCCAGAAATGGATCGCGTGCTCGGGCAGCCCCGCGCCGGCGCAGTGGATGCCGCTGAAGTGGTTGTCGTGGACGCTCCACCCCCACCCGGCGTGGACGTCGATCCCGCCGGTGTAGCAGCCGCCGCAGCACGGCTCGACGAAGGGGCGCCCCTCGTCGGTGATCGCGAAGGTGGAGCAGGCGACGACGCCCTCGTCGACCCACCCCTCCTGACCGACGATCGGGTTCACCTTGACGAGCTGCTCGCCGGAGTCGACGAGCGCGAGGCCGTGGAGGACCGGCCGCAGCACGTCGACGCCGGCCGCTGGCGGGTAGGCGTGCACCAGATGATCCACCGCGCGCGCGATGGTGACGTGCGCGACGACCACGTCGTCCGCCGTGATCACGACCGCCTCGGCGACCCGCCGGCCGGCGTCGATCACCACATCGGATGCGACGTCGGTCGATGAGCGCAGGACCAGCCCTGGTTTGGTGAGCTGGATCGTGGCGCCGATCGGATAGGTGCCCGGGGAGAGGCGGATCGTGGTCCCCGGCTCGGCGCCCGCCGCGATGCCGGGCAGGTCTCCCGCCTGCTCCGGCGTGACGTCGACGACCGCGCCGTCGGGTGCAGGCCAAGCGCCGCAGCCCGCCGGCGCCGGCACGTCGCCACCGGCGCCCGACGAGCCGCTCGACGTGCTCGTGGGGCCGCTGGCCGAGGCGGCGGCTCCGCCGTGCCCGGACGCCGACGAGACGCCGGACCCGCTCGACACGCTCGACGGCGCCTTCGCGCCCCCGTCACCGCCAGACGCGCTCGACGGGCCGCCTCCCGCGGCGCTCGAGGCCGTGGCCTCGTCGTCGCCGCACGCCGCATTCGCGAGCAGCGCGAGGACCGTCACCGCACGCGGCGCGGAGCGCACCAGTGTGAAGGCCCACCTCGACATCAGGCGCTCGCCGTGACCGCGTGGGAGAGGAACTGGTGCACGAAGGCGATCGCCATGCTCCCCTCGCCCACCGCAGCGGCGACGCGCTTGACCGGGCTGGAGCGGACGTCGCCGCAGGCGAAGATGCCGGGGACGCTCGTCTCCAGCAGGTAGGGGTCGCGACCGGCGGCCCGAGGCCAGCGGTCGGCCTTCACGACCGGCTCGCCGGTCAGCACGTAACCGCGCGCGTCGCGGGCAATCGCATCGGGGAGCCACGAGGTCTCCGCGTCGGCGCCGATGAAGACGAACACGGCTGCGCTCTCGCAGCGCTCCACCGCCCCGGTCTTGCGATCGACGAGGTCGATCCCCTCGAGGTTCTGCGCCCCGTGCACCGCCTGGATCTCGGCCTGGAGCCGCACACGGATGTTCGACTTCCCACGAATCTGCTCGATGAGGTAGTGCGACATGCTCTTCTCCAGCGAGTCGCCCCGCACCACCAGCGACACCGTTCGCGCGTGGTTGGCGAAGAACATCGCGGCCTGGCCGGCCGAGTTGCCGGCGCCGATCAGGTGCACGTCGAGACCCTGGGTCGTGCTCGCCTCGCTGCGGGCAGCGCCATAGTAGATGCCCTTGCCCAGGAGGCGATCGAAGCCGTCGATGTTGACCCTCCGCCATGTGACGCCGGTCGCGAGGATGATGGTGCGCGCGCCGATCGCGTCGTCGCCGTCGAGCAGGACCTTGCGCTCGACGGCGTCCAGGCCGGTCACGTTGCGAGTGACGAGCACCTCGGCGCCCAGGCGGTTCGCCTGCTGGAGCGCCCGCCTCGCGAGCTCGTCACCGGAGACGCCGGTGGGGAAGCCGAGATAGTTCTCGATGCGCGACGACGTGCCGGCCTGCCCGCCCGGGGCCTCGCGCTCGATCACGATGGTGCGTAGCCCCTCGGAGGCGCCGTAGACGGCCGCAGCCAGCCCTGCCGGCCCGCCGCCGATGACGATGGTATCGTACTGCGCGCTGCGCGGCCGCGTTTGAAGGCCGAGCTTCTCCGCGACGTGGCGGGCCCTGGCGCGGAGGATGAGCGTGCCGTCTTCGCAGCGGAGCGCAGGCAAGTCGGAGGGATCGGGCAGAGGGGCCTGCCACTTCGAGGCGAGATCGGCAGCGTCGGGTAGTAGCCACTCGTGGGTGATCTGATTGCGCGCCAGGAACGTGCGCACGTCGCGGCACGCGGTGTCCCAGCGGTGGCCGAGGATGGTCGCGCGGGGCTTTGCCGGCGCGGCCGCGAACGCCTGGAGTCCGCCCATGCGCTCGCGCGCGAGGGCCGCCTGACGGGTCAGCACCTCGGGCGCGGCCGCGGCGAGGGTGTGGAACCCGCGCGGCTCGACGCGCATGACGCGCGACGGCTCGGCGGCGTGGAACGCGCCCTGGAACTGGATGCCGTGGATGATGGGCGGTTCGCCGAAGACCTGGCCGGGGCCGCGGAAGCCGATGGTCTTCCGCATCCCGTCGAAGCCCTTGGTGACCTCGACCCTGCCGGAGAGGACGACGAACAGTGCCGGTCCGTCGCCCTCGTAGGCCGCGTGCTCGCCCGCCGCCAGCTGCAGGTCAGCGGCCCCCCGGGTCAGGCGCTCCAGGTCCTCCCTCGCGACGCCGTCAAACAGCGGGACATTCGCGAGGTCCTCCATGGCGATCATTCCACGAAGTTATCAGGGCTGAAGGACTGCACGGAAGCGGACCTTGTGGCCCATCATCTTCGCGAAGGCCTGCTCCGCGTCCTCCAGCTTGAAGATCTCGTCGGTGGGGCCGACCGCGAGATGCTGGTGCTGATGGCCACGCGGCCACCCATCACTCCGGCACGATCACGCGTCGGTCGATGTCTCGGCCTCGGTGGCCGTCGTCGCGCCGCCGGTCGCACGTCGGGGGAGCACCAGCACGCCGACCACGAGACCGAGAACCGCGGCCAACGCCGAGGCGACGAGGACGCCCAGCTTGGCCGCCGCGAGGATCGCGGGGTCCGCGAACGCGAGCCCGGCGACGAAGATCGCCATCGTGAAGCCGATGCCCGCGACGAGCCCTACCACCAGGACGCCGCTCCAGGTGACGCCTCGCGGGAGGGCGCACCAGCCGGCGCGGACGACCAGGACGGTCGCCAGCAGGATGCCCAGCGGCTTGCCGACGACGAGGCCGAGGACGATGCCCACGGCGGCGGCGGCGGCGCCAGGGACCCGCAGCGCCTCCAGATCGATGCGGACCCCGGCGTTCGCCAGCGCGAAGGTCGGCATGATCAGGAACGCGACCCAGGGGTGGAGCAGGGCCTGGAGGCGGACGGTGGGAGAGACCGCCTCGCGCCTGGCCACCCCGAGGTCGGCGAGCGGCGATAGAAGGTCGTCGGCCTTCTGCTCCTCGCGGCCGACGACGTCGATCGCGTCGCGAGCGGCCGCGATCAGCCCGGCGGGCCCGAACCACGCCGCGGCCGGCGTCATCAGCCCGAGCACGACCCCCGCGAGCGTCGGATGCACGCCGGCGCGGAGCATGCCGTACCAGAGGAGGACCCCCGAGGGGACGTAGGAGAGCGCCGTCCGGACGCCGAACCGCTGCAGGGCGACGACGGACACCACGGCCACGGCCGCGATCGCGAGGCCCGCGAGGTCGATGGCTCCCGAGTAGAACGCCGCGATCACCACGATGGCGCCGATGTCGTCGATGATCGCCAGCGCGAGGAGGAGGACGCGTAGCGCCGGCGGGACGCGCTTGCCGAGCAGCGCGAGCACGCCCACCGCAAAGGCGATGTCGGTCGCCATGGGCACACCCCACCCGGAGCGCACCGACAGCGGTGGTCCCAGCGCCAGGTACAGCCCGGCGGGAGCGAGCATGCCGCCGAGCGCGGCGGCGACCGGGAGCGCGGCGCGACGCAGGTCGGCCAGCTCGCCGCCGTGGACCTCGCGCCGGATCTCGAGCCCCACTACGAAGAAGAAGAGGGTCATGAGGCCCTCGTTCACGAGGAAGTGAACCGACTGTCCGGCACGCCAGCTGCCGATCGCGACCTCGAGCCGCGTGTGCAGCACGTGCTCGTAGACGTGCGCCCATCCCGAGTTGGCGAGGGCGAGCGCGAGCACCGTCGCCAGGAGGAGGATGGCTCCGCTCGCGGCCTCGACGTGGAGCACCCGCTCGATGGGGCCGAGCACGACGCGGGCGATGCGGTTGGCGCGGTCGGAGACCTCCGCCGGCGTGGAGGGGACGTGCAAGTGGGATCATCTCCCGAGCTGGCGGCCCGACCAGCTCCACGTCCTGCCGGCCAGCGCCGACACCCGGCGGCAGCCTGTCACGCGCGGCGATGGGTGCGCAAGGCCTCGGTCAGGTGCGGCGGCGCGTCGGCTTCTTCGCGCGCAGGGAGCGCTCGAGCGACTCGAGCGCCGCCTGCTGATCGCTCTTGGCGGCGAGTCTCGAGAGGAGGGCGAAGTCGAGCTCCGGGAGGAGCGCGCTCCTGGGCGCGCGGACGTACCCCGACGACGCCTTGTGACGGTGGATCGCGAACGCGCCGTGCTCGAAGAGCCACACCTCCGGCACGCCGAACCCGTCGTACACCGCGAGCTTGTCGAGGCGCGGGCTGGTCTCGATCACCTCGAGGACGATGTCCGGGAACTCGCCCTCCTCGAGCGTCCGTCCGAGGGCCCAGCATGCGTCCGGCTCGGCGCCGCGCTGTTTCGCCTCGCGGCGGAACGTCGTCGACCCGTAGCCGTTCAGCGGTAGGCGGAGCAGGAACGCATACGTCTCGATCAGACGAGAGACGATCGTCTTGCCCTTCTCGTGGTCCTTGGAGGGGGACCTGATCTCGAGGGCTCCTTCGAGGTATGTCATGCGGAGGCCCGGGACCTCGAGCGCCTCGCGCAGGATGATGTAGTCGCGCCACGGGACGCCGTGGATGACGATCCGCTGCTCGGGCAGCGCGAGCGAAGGGAGCGAGGCGGCGGCGAGCATCGCTGCAGAGGATAGCTCGAAACAAGCCGCCGGCCTTTCTCTGCGCGGGCTGCCAGACCGCGAGCGCCACGACGACGTGGCCGCGAAGCCGGTTGCCGAGGTCGCGGCGAAGGGCACGTCGTAGGCCGCCCCGGATCAGGCGCCGCGATCCTGGCGGCGGCTAGGCATCTCCCGAGCTGGCGGCCCGACCAGCTCCACGTCTTGCCGGCCAGCGCCGACACCTGGCGGCAGCCTGTCACGCGCGGCGATGGGTGCCCCCGCCGCCTGACGTGCGTCAGAGCGCCGCGCGCAGCCGTGCGGCGACCAGGACGATCACGCCGATCACCAGGACCTCCACGCCGAGGGGCGCCAGCGGCCGTGGATGCAGACGGAAGAACCCCACCGCGCCGATGGCGACGATCGGCGCCACCGCGAGAATGGCCACGCGAGGCCGGTGGCCCTGGACGAGCAGCAGGAGCGTCGCGACCACGGCCGAGGTGAATACGCCGTCGAGGCACGGCGCCATGTCCAGCGCACCGCGCTGGACGCCTCCCACCACGGCGGCTCCGCTTCCGAGCACCATCCCCGCCGTTCCGAGCGCGGCGTCGACGTCGAGGGGGCGCCGCGCCGCGCGCGCAGCGCGCGGCGTCTCCAGGGTCGTCGGCGTCACGCCGGCTCTCGCTCGCGGGATGGCGTCGGACAGGTTCCCCAACGTGGCGTCGGACATGGAACCGCCGAGCGCAATCAGCGTGCCTGCGCGCGACTCCTGGTCCGACGTTCGACCACCGAACGGAGGTGCACCTGCTGCACATCGCGGTGCACAGGACGAGCACGGTCACTTCGCGAGGCGGTCGTGGAGAAGATCGTGGAGGGCGCGGCACGCGTCGACGGTCGTGAACACGCCGACCACGTGCTCGTTCTGCATGACGATCGTGCACCCGTACTTCCGCTCGGCCATCTCCGCGGCGACCTCGTCGAGCGGCGCCTCGGGCGACACCGCGTAGACGTCGGAGGTCATCGCCTCCTCCACCGTGACCTTGGTGGCGTCTACGTCCCGGAAGGTCTCGACGAGGTGGAGGTCACGGATCGTGACGAGACCCACGAGCTTGCCGCCCTCCAGGACCGGAAGATGACGGACGTGATGCGTCCGCATCATGTCGTGCGCGGTCGCCAGGGTCTGCGCCCGACCGACGGAGTGCAGCGAAGTGGTCATGAATCGACGGATGGTCGGGATGGGCTTGCTCATGCTGCTGCCTTCAACAAGGTCCGTGCCCTCGACGACGCCACGCGCGACGCCCTCCGGCCGAGGGACGTGCACGATGTGCATCGGACGAGTGCAGCCGCTTCACCTGGAAGCACGCGACCGCTCGCGGGAGGGCGTCTCGCCGCGATGCGGTGACGTTCCGTCGCGGCATGGATCTTGGGAAGGAGCGAGCGACCGCCCCGGAACCGCTCATGGAACTCGCCGCCCCCACGATCTTCAGCGCGCTGTCGACCTGCCAGCACTGCGGCAGCCCGTTCCGCGGCGCTGGCGAGTTCTGCTGCGAGGGCTGCCACGCGGTCCACGACGCTCTCCTCTCGGGGGGCCTCGGGCGGTGGTACGACCTGCGCGGCGGCGCCGTGGTCCCTGCCGCCGGCGACGTGGCCGCGCGCGTCGACGGCACCTGGCTGGAGCTGGCGTGCGTCGAGCTGGCCGCGTCCGGCCCCGGCCTGCGCAAGGTGGCGGTCGACCTGCAGGGCATCTCGTGCGCGGCCTGTGTGTGGCTCGTCGAGGAGCTCTTCCGGCGCGCCGCGCCGGCCGGGCGCGTCGACGTCAACCCCGCGCGCGGCACGATGGATCTCTGGGTCCAGCCAGACTTCTCGCTCGCGGCCTTCGTGCAGGACCTGGCGCGCTTCGGCTATTCGGTGGGCCCGCGCCGCCACCTCGCCGACGCCACCGGCGACGACCTCGTGGTGCGCGTCGGCATCTGCGCCGCCATCGCCATGAACGCGATGGTCTTCGCCATCGCGCTCTACGCAGGGCTCGAGGATCCGGCGACGGTCCGCCTGTTCCACCTGCTGCAGCTCGCGCTCGCCGGCGCGGCGTTCCTGGTCGGGGGCATGGTCTTCGTGCGCGGGGCGGTGCGCTCGCTCGCGCGCGGCATCCTCGACCTCGACCTGCCCATCGCCGTCGGGATCGTGCTGGGCTACGCGGGATCGATCGCATCGCTGATCGTGTCCGGCGGGCGCGACAGCTACCTCGACACGCTGATCGTCTTCACCACGCTCATGCTGGTGGGGCGGCTCCTGCGCCAGCGCGTGGTCGCGCACAACCGCGCGCGGCTCCTCGATGACGCGGGCGCCGAGGGACTCCTGGTGCGCCGGGTCGAGACCGGCGAGGGCGGTGTGGAGCGGGTGGTCGTGGTGGCGGCGCCCACCCTGCGCGCAGGGGACGTGCTGCTGGTCGCCCCCGGCGACGTGGTGCCGGTCGACGCCGACCTTCTCGACGACGGCGTGACCCTGTCGCTCGAGTGGATCACGGGCGAGGCCGAGCCGGTCGCCCTGGCGCGTGGCGAGGTCGCCCGCGCGGGCGCCAGCGTCGCTGGCCGGTCGGCGGCTCGCTTCCGGGCTCGCGAGGACCTCGGCGCCTCCGCGTTGCTGGATCTGCTTCGCACTCCGGCCGAGGGCCGCGACGCCACGGGCCGCCTGGAGCGCCGCGTCGCGCGGGCGTGGGTACCCTTCGTGCTCGGCGCGTCGGCCGTCGGCTTCGGCGGATGGCTCGCCTTCACCGGCGACCCCACGCGCGCGCTCGCGGTTGCGGTCGCGCTGCTGGTCGTGACCTGCCCGTGCGCGTTTGGGATCGCGACACCCCTCGGCCACGAGGTGGTCCTCGCCGAGCTGCGTCGCCGAGGGCTTCTCGTCCGCGCGGCGGGCTTCCTGGAGCGCGCCGCGGACGTGCGCACGGTCGTCTTCGACAAGACCGGCACCCTCACCACCGGGGCGCTGCGCATCCGCGACGTCGCCGCCATCGAGGCGCTGTCTCCGCGCGCTCTGCGCCTCCTGCACGAGCTCGCGGTCCGCAGCGGCCACCCCAAGAGCCTCGCCGTCGCCGGGGCGACCCCGGAAGCCGCGCGACGGCTCGACCCCTCTCTGGTCGTTTGCGAGGTCCCCGGTGCGGGCGTGGAGACGGTCGCTGACGGCGCGGTCTGGCGGCTCGGGTCTCCGACGTTTGCGCTCGGCGCCCCCGCCGACGGCGAGCCCGGCGACGTGGTGTTCGCCCGCGACGACCACGCGGTGGCGCGCCTCGCGACCGAGGAGGTGCTGCGGACCGACGCGGCCGACGAGATCCGTGCGCTGCGGCAGCTGGGCGTCCAGGTCTGGATGCTGACCGGCGACGCGCCCGAGCGGGCGCTGCTCGCGGCCGACGCCGCGGACATCCCTCACGATCGCGTGGTCGCCGGGCAGACGCCGGAGGGCAAGGCGACCTGGCTGCGCGCCCACGATCGCGGCGACCTCCTCTTCCTGGGCGACGGCATCAACGACGCCCTCGCCTCCGCCGCCGCGACGTGCTCGGGGACGCCGGCCGCCGGGCGCACCTTCCTCGCCGCGCGCAGCGACTTCTATCTGCTCGGCGAGGGCCTGGGCGGAGTCCGCCTGGCGCTCCGTGGCGCGGCGGCGCTCCGGGGGCGCACCCGCGGCAACCTCCGGCTCGCCGTCCTCTACAACGCGATCGCCCTCGGCCTCTGCTTCGCCGGCCTCATGTCGCCTCTCGGCGCCGCAGTCCTGATGCCGGTGAGCTCGCTCGTCGCCGTCGGGCTGACCCTGCGCGAGCTGGCGCGGAAGGAGTCCCCGTGGAGGTCCTGACCTTGCAGATCTTCGTCAGCCTCGTCCTGGTCCTGGTGTCGCTCCTCCTCTTCGCGCACGCCGCGAAGGGCAAGGCCCACGAGCAGGCCGACCGTCTCTCGCTCTTACCCCTCGCCGACGACGAGGGCGCGCCAACCGTCACCCACAGCGTCACGCAACCACGACACAAGGAGCCCGGCGGCGCCCACGCCACCGGGGACCAGCGATGTAACCGTCCAGGTTCGGACGTAGGAGGACGCCGTTGCGGCCGCTGCCGAGATCGCTACAGCGCGGCGGCCCAGGCGTCGGGCAGCAGCTCGTCGATCTTCGCTGCCGGATGACGGTCGATTC
>JBKJLX010000794.1:0-6996 GCA_046596645.1 Polyangiaceae bacterium | reverse complement strand
GCAACATCGGGAAGCTCATCGAGACGTCCGAGCTCGGCGCGCTGCTTCAGACGATCGACGGCATCGGCCCGACGACTGCGGCACGCATTCTCTCCGAGTTCGGCGACCCGAGTACCTGCGCCAGCGCCGACGCCTCGCCGCCCACTTCGGCGTCGTGCCGGCCACCAACCCATCGGGCAAGAGCACCCGGCAGCGCGCCGGAACGTCCCACCTGGGCGACGCGAAGCTCCGAGCGAAGAAGTGGATGCCGACCCTCACAGCCGTGAGGCGTAACCCCTGGCTGAAGGCCTTCTACGACCGCCTGATCACGGCCGGAAAGCCCGCAAAGGTCGCCCTCGTCGCCTCGATGCGAAAGCTCGCGACGGCCATCTACAGCGTCGCCAAGAACCGGCGGGCCTTCGTCCCCCGGCTCCCGGCAACCACTCGCGGAGGGAGACGGTATCTCAGTGCAAGGTCAGCAGTCTTGGCCACCCGCACCCGCCGCATCGGGGACTCACCGCGAAGGCGAGCGTTCGGGTTGATGGAGCCCGCGCGGAGCGCGCGCACGGAGCGCGGAGCGCGGGCCGCGCAGCAAGGCCCTCCCGAAAATCAGTCCTGGCCCACGACGCGGTCCCACAGCGGTTCGTTGCTCGAGAAGAGTGAGTCCCGCTCGACCTTGAGGATGCGGCCGAACTCGACGGTGCGCAGGTGGCGGCCGGAGTCCTTGTCCACGAGGCCGTTCTCGACGATGCGCACGTCGACCTGCTCGAGGAGGAGGATTCCGTCCGGTCGGTAAGTGACGTCGGTCGTCAGGCGGTACCGGGTGAACAGGCCACGCTCGATCGAGGACGGGACGACGGCGACGCGCTCCAGATCGACGGCGGCGCCCTCGATGAGGCGCCCGCGGCGCGGCAGGAAGAAGGTGGCGCGCTTGCGGCACTCGCCGGGGTTCGCCGGGTCGCACTCCTTCGTCTCGGCGATGACCAGCACGTCGTTGCCGGCTCGGACCGGGGTCAGCTTGGAGCCGGGGTGGCCACGGTAGCTGCCGACGCCGTAGACCTCGGCGCGATCGTCGATCGCGCGCACCAGGGCGATCGGCCCGCCCTCGGTGCCGTCGTCGAACTTCAGCGTGCGCGCCCAGAACACGCGCATCCCGCCGGGGCCCGACTGGATGGTCATGTCCTCCACGTCGAACGTGCGCGGCCAGCCCTTGTCCGACGCGCCGCCGCGGAGCGACTCGTTGGCGAACACGTAGTGGCCGGTGCAGTCGAGGGCGGTGGGCTCGAGGCCCTTCTCCTCCTCGTACTGGGGGATGATGATCTCGAGCCATTGCGCCGGGTCGAGGTCGCGGACGACCGCCTTCCCCTGCGCCTTCGACTTCACCGGGGCGAGTTGCTCGGTGCAGACGGACACGGGGATGCTCTGCCGCACCGGCACGTGCGTCTGGTTCTGTTCAAGCGGGGTGCTGCAGCCGCTCCCGGCCGAGAGCGCCAGCGAGGGAAGAAGCAGCGAGGCGAAGACGCCCCTCTGGGCCCAGCGGACGAAGCGAATCTCCACGCTGCCGTCGTACCATGCACCCCCTGTAACGGCCGACTTTCGTGAGTCGCAGCGGCACAGGCGGCAACGACCGAGAACCCTTCACTTCCCGCGGATCGACGCAGCGCGACAGCGCCGGAAGCCGCGCGCGCGAGCGGGAAGGAGAAGGTGCGACCGATCTCGAACCACTTCACGAAGCACTCTTGACGACCGCGGAATGGGTTCTTAGCGTCAGTCCCACTGCTGGCTCAACCCGGCCAGTGGGGGGAGATGCGGGGCGGGGGAAGGTTACGTCGGGCCCGACGTAACCTCGACCAGCTCCGAGGCTCACAGCAAAGCGTCTGCAGCGTGATGCCAGGGGAACCACGATTCCAGGGAAGGCGAAGCGGCCAGCGTGCAATGTTGCATAGACTGAGTACCGACGGAGTCCGACTCTGGAGAGGTGATTGAGACATGTCGCTGGCTACCTACCTGAATCCTTGTGCCTCCAACGCCGGTCTGAAGTTCGATAGCTCGAACAAGCAGAAGGGGCGGGAGAAGTTCCTGCCGATCATCGCCGTCAACCACGAGGTCGTGAGCCCCCGTGACCCGGCGAGCGGCCTGCCCACCGGAAAGCGTCAGCACAAGCCGTTCACGTTCCTCGCCGAGCTGGACCGTACGTTCCCGTTCTGGCAGCAAGCGCTGAGCCGCAACGACACCATCAAGACGATGAAGTTCGACTTCTGGGTCAACCGGAAGATCGACACCGTCGGCAGCGCCTCGGGCGCCGAGGTGCTCGCCTACACGATTCAGCTGACCAACGCGACCGTCTGCTCGGCCGAGCTGATCATGCTGAACAACAAGAACCCGGACCTCATGAAGTACGAGACGCACATGCGGCTCGCGGTCACGTACCAGAAGATCGTCTGGACCTGGGTCGACGGCGGCCTCACCGCCGAGGACGACTGGGAAGCTCCGATCGTCTGATTCTCCTGCAGTGAAGCGAGCCGGCGGTCCCCCAGGTGGGGTCCGCCGGTTTTGCTTTTGTCTGCAGCCTTTGTCTGCGGCGCCTGGACAGGGGCTTCGCGTATCCTCGCGCGAATGTCGCACTCGCTCCTCGACCGAATCAGGCGAGCCGCCGATCCGGTGTCCTCCGAGCGCGCCACCTGGCGCGCAGAGGATCTCGAGACGGCGATCGTCGATCATCTGGAGCGCCTCCTTTCGACGCGGCAGGGCGGCTCTCTGACGGCGCCCGACTACGGCGTGCCCGAGCTGACCGAGCTCTCCGCGAACTTCGTCGACGCGCTCGCCATCGCGCAGCGCGCGCTGAAGACGTCCCTTAACACGTACGAGCCGCGGATCAAGAACGTGCAGGTCCGCGGCACCAAGTTCGACCTGACCGACATGCAGTTCGAGTTCGAGGTGACCGGCTCGATCCAGCACGGCGACGGGCGCAAGACGGCGCTCCGGGTGACGCTGGGGATCGACCCCAACGCGAAGCTGCGCGTCATCCGCGAGTAGCGCTCGATCGACCTTGTTGACGGAACCCGCGACACACGAAACGCTCGCCTCGGTCCCCCTAGCTCACCCCGCCGCCGAATGTTCAACAAGTACTACCAAGACGAGCTGACGTACCTGCGGGACCTCGGCCGCGAGTTCGCGGCCGCGTACCCGGGGATCGCGCCCATGCTCGCCGAGCGCGGCGGCGATCCCGACGTGGAGCGCCTCCTCGAGGGCGTGGCCTTCCTCACCGGCCGCATCCGACAGAAGCTGGACGACGAGCTGCCCGAGGTCGTTCACTCGGTGGCCGGGCTGCTTTTTCCGCACTACGTCCGGCAGATCCCGGCCACCAGCGTGGTCGAGTTCACGCCGCTCCCCAACGTGGTGCGCGAGCGCGTGCAGGTCGGGCGCGGCGCCGAGCTGGCCAGCGTGCCGGTGGACGGCGTGCCCTGCCGCTTCCGCACCACGCAGACGGTGGATCTCCTCCCCATCTCGGTCGAGGACGTCCGCGTCGACGCGACCTCGCAGACGCAGACCCTTCGCATCGAGCTGCGGGTGACAGCGGGCGCTGCGCTGAAGAACCTCTCCCTGGAGAAGCTGCGCTTCTACATCCACGGCGACCGCCGCCTGCAGGACGACCTGCGGCTCTGGCTGGGCGCGCACACCGGTGGTCTGGCGGTGGCCGCGGTGGACTCCGGCGGCCGCGACACCATCATCGCCTCGCCCCCGGTGAAGCACCTTCAGCTGGTCGGCTTCGACGAGGCCGACGCGCTCATCCCCTACCCGCACACCGTCTACCCCGGCTACCGGCTGCTGCAGGAGTACTTCACGCTCCCCCAGAAGTTCGCCTTCGTCGAGATCGGCGGCCTCCAGGAGGTGCCGGTGGAGAAGCTGGGCGAGCGCTTCGCGATCCTGGTGCAGTTCAAGGACTCGCTGCCATCGAGCGTGCGCGTCACCAAGGAGAGCCTGAAGCTCTACTGCTCGCCGGTGGTGAACCTGTTTGCCCACGCCACCGACCCCATCAAGCCGGATCTGACGAAGTACGAGTACCTGTGTCGCCCCGCCGGCGGCGCCCCCAGCGGCTACGAGATCTACGGCATCGAGGAGGTGGTCGGCATCGCGCGGCGCACCAGCCAGCGCGTGCCCATCCCCCCGTTCCTCTCCTTCATGCACGAGCTCGAGCCCGAGGGGTCCAACCAGGCGCCGATCTTCTTCGAGCAGCACCTGCGCCCGGCGGCGGTGGGGGACGGCGTCGACCTCTACCTCAGCTTCGGCTCCCCGCAGGACGTGGGGGTGCTCCCCGATTTCGACGTCGTCAGCATCGACGCCAGCTGCACCAACCGGCGCCTGCCGACGCAGCTCAAGGTGGGCGACATCAAGGTGGCGACCGCGACCTCGCCGGCGGTGGCGAGCTTCCAGAACATCACCGGCGTCACCTCCCCCCTGCCCCCGCCCATCGGGCGCGAGCTGCAGTGGCGCGTCCTCGCCCACATGGCGATGAACTACCGGTCGGTCGCCGAGCTGGAGGTGCTCAAGGCGACGGTCGACATCTACAATTTTCAGGCGATCGTCGATCGCCAGGCAGCCCGGGCCAACCAGCTCCGCGTCGCGGCTCTGAAGGGAATCGAGGTGCGGCCCACCGACCGCCTCTACCGCGGCGCGCCGGTGCGCGGCATCGCCGCCCACGTCGAGATCGAGGAGAGCGGGTTCGCCAGCGAGGGTGATATGTACCTCTTCGCCGGGATCCTCAACGAGCTCCTCGCGAGCTACGTGTCCCTCAACTCGTTCGCCCAGCTCACGGTGACCGGCACCAACACCCGCGTCGTCCACAAATGGGAGCCCAAGAACGGCAGCCTGTACCTGATCTGACGGCTGCGCGTGAGGCGCTGGAAAAGAACGCGCATCGCTACGCGTTCTTCCAGCTCATGTACCTGCTGGAGCGGGTGCACCCCAAGGCGCCGCCGATCGGACAGATCGGTCCGGTGGCGGACGAGCGCGTGCGCATCCGCCCCGACTCGGCGATGACGTTCGCCGCGTCCGACGTGCGCGAGCTCGCCTGGACCAAGTGCAACGACGGCACCGAGCGGTCGCGGGTGACCGTCACCTTCATGGGCCTCTACGGCTCGTCGTCGCCACTCGCGAACTACTTCATCGAGCCGGTCGCCCAGAACGAGTTCCAGGGCGAGCGCGACGCGGTGCGCGAGCTCTACGACGTCGTGAACCACCGCCTGACCGCCCTCTTCTACCGGGTGTGGAAGAAGTACCGCCTCGGCGTCGGCTACCGCAGCAAGGGGGACGATCCCTTCACGCGGCGGATGTTCTGCACCGTCGGGCTCGACGGCTTCCGCGATCATGACGGGCCGATCGAGCGCTTCCTGTTCCTCCGCTACGCGCCCATCCTCGCTTCGAAGTCGCGCTCCGCCCGCGGCCTGAACGTCGTGCTCAGCGAGATGTTCGGGAACTTCGGGGTGAAGGTCGAGCAGTTCGTCGGCCACTGGACGAAGATCGAGAAGCCCTACCGCAACAAGATGGGCGTCATGAACCACCAGCTCGGGGTCAGCCTGACCATCGGGCGGTACGTGTTCGACGGCAGCGGGCGCTACACCATCATCCTCGGGCCGCTGGGTTACGACGACTACCTGTCGTTCCTGCCCGGCGGGCACCGCCGGCCGCTGCTGCGTGGCGTCTGCGCGACGTTCACCCAGGGCATCTTCGACGTGATGCTCGAGCTGCACGTGAAGCCGGACGCCGCCCCCAAGCTGCAGCTCGGCTCGCCGCGCGCCTCGACCCTCAAGCGCACCGCGTGGCTGGGTGGCTCCGCGGGTCAGCCGTTCGTCCTCACCGTTCCCCTGGAGGAGCCAAAGACGGAGGCCCAGCAGGACGCCGAGGACGACGACGACCGCGGCGAGCCCCCCCCGATGCTTTAGTTCACGGGGCCCTTCGGCTCCCCGCCGCGCCGCGACGGGGCCCCTCCCCCCACGCTCGCTTCGCGGGGAGTCTCGGATGCGGCGGGTGACGCCTCGCCGGCCTGCGACGATGCATCGATCCGCATCCGAGCCTGCCCGCTGCGCGTGCTCGCCTCGCTCGCTGACTGCAGCAGACGCGGCCGCTGCGCGTCCAATCGCTCGGTCAGTACACGACCATCGTCGAGATGGCGGCGGCGACCTCGTCGGCCAGGGGCTCGAGGTTGCCGGGGTGGACAATCTGGATGAGCAGGACCCGCTGCTCGGAGCGGAGGAGGATCTCGGTGGATCGGCCCTGGAAGTCGGGGCGGCTGCGGACCGTCGACTCGACGATGTAGCTGCGGCCCTGGGCGTTGGCGGCGCCGATGGGGATGCGCGACGCGATGACCTTGGCCTTCTGCGTCTTGAGCTCCTCCTCGTAGCGCCGCTGCACCTCGGTCCACGTGTCGCGGTCGGGGTCGACGCGCTCGTAGATCGAGAAGGTGAACTGGCGAGGCGACTGGTAGCTGATGCGGCGCTTCTCGTTGGTGTAGTCGGCGTCGCGCACCGTCCAGTCGACGGGGCGGGCGAAGCGGACGTCACCATCCATCACGGCGACGCCGACCATGCGCGGGACGCGCGTCCCCGCGTCGCGATCGAGCTTGGGGTAGTAAACCTCCCAGCTGCGGTTCTTGTCGATGACGCCGCCGCCGTGGAGGTAGAAGACCTCGTCGCCCTTGGGCGCCGTGGGCGAGCCACCGCAGCCGAACCCGACCGCGGACAGCGCGATCAGGGGGACGGCGAGGGGCAGGATCCATCCGGGGAGCACTGCTGCTGGCAATCGGGGGCGCGCCATGACCTCGGCCCGACGATAGGCCGGGCGGGCCTCGCGGCCAAGTTGCCGGCGCGTCCCCGCGGCCGAGAGGGGTCGGGAGGGCGCAACGTTTGGCCGCGCCGGGGCCGCTCGGATAACGTCGCTGACGGATCCACATGCAAGGCCCCCACCTCCCCCGCCTCGCCACGGGCCTCTTCGCGGGCCGCCCCTCCTCTGGCCGCCGCC
>JBKJLX010000255.1:0-6123 GCA_046596645.1 Polyangiaceae bacterium | reverse complement strand
GACCGGCGCGACAGTGCTCGGGGCCCCAGTGCTCGGGGCCCCAGTGCTCGGGGCCCCAGTGCTCGGGGCCCCAGTGCTCGGGGCCCCAGTGCTCGGGGCCACAGAGACCGCCAGGGGCGGAGCCTTCGACTCCACCTTGGCGGGGACCGGGCTGGGGATCGACTCCTTCGGCGTCGTCTCCTTCGCGGCTGCGGGCGCCTTGGTCTGAGGCTTCACGGCGTCGGTCGCCTCCGGCGGGGCGTCGTCGCTCTTCGAATCGGCCTTGAGGGTCGCCACGGCTGCCGATCCGTCCTTCGCGGCCGCATCGCCGCTCGATGCCTTCGCTCCGGCCTCGTCAGAGCCGCGCGCGGTGCGCGTGGCGACGGCCGCTTCGGGCGTCGTCTCCGTCGACCCGGGCTCTCCCGACATGCGGCCACCCATCACGAAGCGCCTGCTGACGTCGCAGAGCTTGCAGCGGAGCCAGCTCCGGCCTCGAAGCGGAAAAGGTGGCGACCGATCCGGATCTCGTCGCCGTGGCCCAGGTACGCGTCGTTCTCGATGCGCAAGAAGGTCCCGTTCGACGAGCCCAGATCGGACAGCGTCCACGCGTCGCTCGCGGCGTCCCGACGGATCACAGCGTGCCTGCGGGACATGAAGGGATCGGCGGAGAAGACGATGTCGGCACCCTCGCGGCCGAGGAGCACCTCGTCGCGGATGAGATGATACACGTCACGCACGATCCCCTCGACCGTCCGCTGGTGGAGGCTCGCGCGGCGCGCCGCGGCCGGGGAGCCGAAGACCAGCGTCCCGTGCTGGACGGCCTGACCGAGGAACCCGGGCCGGGGCTCGCCGGTCGCCCCGCCGGTGGCGGCGGCGGCGCGGTGCGCGGCCGTCCCGTCCTGCGGGCGGGCATCCTGCGGGCGGGCCTCCTGTGAGCGGGCCAGCGGACCCAGCGCAGCGGAAGCCGCCGGCGAGCGCCCGCCGGCCCACGTCGACTCGGTCGCGTCGAGGTCTGCGCCAGCCGTGAAGCCAGCCGTGGAGCCAGCCGTGGATGCCCCGCCCCCCGAGGCCCCCGCGCCCGCGCCCTGCCAGGGTCGCGCGGCGGATGTGCTCGGCGCATGCGGCGAAGCCGGCGGCGCAGCGTCCTTCACGAGCTGAAACTGTAACACCTCAAGCCCCAGGAGAATCAAGTTGCCGGTCGCGAGCCGGATCGGCGAGCGCACGCGGAGGTAGATACCGTTGGTCGAGGCCAGGTCGATGATCCGGACCTTGTCGCCCTCGCGGCGGAAGCGCGCGTGGCGGGGCGAGACGTAGAGATCATCGTGGAGGAGGATGTCCCCCTCGCGCCGGCCCAGGTCCACGACGTCGGTCGTCAGCGGGAAGGCCGCCCCCTCCGAGCCGTCGTCGCGCAGGACCACCAGGCGGGGAGCGCCCGCGGTCGTCGTGCCTGCCGGCGGGGCTGGGGACACCGAAGGGGCGCGATGCGCTGGGGCGACGGGAGCCGGCGCCGCCTCCGCGGGCGGCGGCGCGGCGGCGGGCGGGGCTCCGTAGACCGGGGACTGCGCCCCGGCGGCGAGCTGCGCCAGCACCGGCGACATCGGCCCGCCCGCCGCGACGCGTGCGCCAGGAGGCTGCGGCTGCGTCGCGGCGTGACCCAGGCTCGCCACCTCCGGAGAGCCCACCGAGGCCCACGCGACCTGCGGCGGTGGCCCCATCGGAGGCGGCGGAGTCAGCGCCAGCGGGCCGGGATGCGCCGCCCCACGCGGCGGTCGGGAGGGCTGCGAGCGCGCGGGCTGAGGTGCCGCCGGCATGAAGGCGGCCGCGCCGGCGTAGGTCGGGGGGGCGGCGGCGGGGCCGGGGTCGTGTGCGGGAGTCGCCCCTTGGTCCGGCGTCGCCGCCCCTTGGTCCGGCGTCGTCGCCCCGTAGTGCGGCGTCGCGCCGTAGTGCGGCGTCGCTGCGTGCGCCGGGGCCGCCGCCTCCTGGGAGGCCTTGATCGAGAGCGTCGCCCCGCAGTATTTGCAGTAGCGCGCGCTCGCCGAGCACTGACCCTGGCAGCGCTGGCACGTCACCGTCGCCGTCGCCGGCATCGCGGGGACGGCGATGGCGACGACGTGAGAGGCCACCACCGCCTCTGCCGGGGGAGGGGGCGGCGGCGGGCCCGCCACGGTCGCCGACGGGTGCGAGGCCGGAGAGCCCGACATCGGCCCGTGCAGGAGCGCGCTGCCGGCGATGGTGCCGCCGCAGGTGGTGCAGAAGCGGTGCGCCCTCGGGTTCTGGGCACCGCAGTGGACGCATAGGGTCGGCGACCGGTCGGCCATGGTGGTGGTGGGCGGCGCGACCGAGGCGGGCGCGGCGGCGGGCGCGGGCGTCGCCACGGCGGCCTCCGGCGCAAGCCGGACGTCGTCGAAGCCGAACTTGAACGGCGGGGCCTCGGGCCTCGACGCGCGCCTGCCGATCGACAGCGGCGCGTCGCTGCGCGTCTCCACCGCCTGCTCGTCGAGCCGCGGAGGATCGACCGAGGCCGAGGTCGGCGCCGGCGTCGACCCCGCCGGCCCGGCGCCGGCAGCGCGCGGCGGCTCGGGGGAGGCCCCGCCCGGCCGCAGGCGCTTGCCGCAATCCTGGCAGAACGTCAGGCGCTCGGGGTTGTCCCGTCCGCAGACGTCGCAGATCACGCCGGGGAGGGTCGACGGCCCGCCCCCGTTCGTCAAGGGTCGCGGCGCGACGTCAGCGCGGAGGCGGCCCGCGGGTCGTCCCGGAGGCGACCTGCCACGCGTCGGGGTCCTCGCGGGAGAGCTCCGAACGCAGCTCGAACACCAGCTCGAACCGCATGAACTGCGCGAGGCTCAGCTCGCGTCGCTGATTGGCGGTGTCGGTCCACCCCGCGATCAGCATCGGCGAGTAGGAGACGCCCACGCCGACCAGGGCGAAGCGCGTGACCTCGAACTCGACGCCGCCGCCGACGCAGGCGACGGCGCCGCCCGTCTCCACGCCCCACTCGTTGCCGTAGCCGAAGCCGCCGAGGCCCCACGAGACGTAGGGCGAGCTGCGGAGCCCGGTCTCGGGCATGTAGCGCATCTCCGCGCGCAGCTGCTGGAGGATGCCCAGCCGCAGCAGGTTGCCCGAATCCATGTTCGCGAACTCGTAGGCGCCGCCGACGTACCAGGGGCCTGGCGGCCGCCAGCCGACGCGGACCACCAGCCCGCCCCCGCCGCCGAGGATGCACGGCGTGTCGGCGTCGTCGGGGCAGGTCGCGCCGCTCGCGAGGCGCGCGTTCGCCGCAAGGGCGACGCCGTACTGCAGGTACTCGACGTGGAGAGGCGGGGGCTTGGGCTGGAAGGGTGTCGTCGCCGAGACCGGCGGCACGGCGTCTCGCGTCAGCTCGAGCTCGCGCAGGGGTGGCGGCTCCTCCTCCGGGGGCGGCTGGGGGGCGTCGGCCGCCTCGGCCGGGGCCGCGGGGGACTCCTCCCGCGCCGGCTCCTCGCGCGAGGGCTCCTCCGGGCCGACTGGAGGGCGAGCGAACGCGGCGGCTGGAGCGAGCGCGAGCGCGACGGCGAGGGCGATCGCCGCCCCGGACGGGGCGCACAGTGGGCGGAGGTGGGCCACGTGTTTCCTGGGCGCAGCGTCACCCGCCGAGCCAGTCGGCAGTCTAGTCGGATGGCGGCGACTTGCGCATTCGCTCGGTGTCGCCTAAACGCCATGCCACCTCCATGGAGATCCAGCTCGACAAGAAAGCGGTGCGGCAGATCCGGCTCTCCGCGACGGATGCGATCGAAGAGGGCGACACCGAGTCGCTCCGCGAGGACATCCTCGAGGCGTTCTCCGAGGAGCAGGTCGAGGAGATCGAGCGCCGGCTCGACAACGGCGACTTCTTCGAGTTCCTCTCCGACGTGCTCGACGAGTGGGGCGGCGACGACGCCGACGAGCTCTTCGAGCTGCTCGAGACGCAGCTCGGCGACATCGGAGTCGACCTCAAGTACGCCCCCAAGGAGGGCGACGACGAGGAAGAGGAGGATGCGGTCGACGTCGACGACGACGACGAGGACGACGACGACGACCTGGAGGAGGTCGAGGAGACCGAGGAAGAGGTCAAGTAGCGGCGCCCGGCGCCCCGCCCCTCGACGCTGGCTCAGCGGTCAGAGGCGCTCAGCGGTCCGAGCGGCTCAGCGGTCAGAGGCGCTCAGGGGTCAGAGGCGTCCGGGATCCCCGAGGGGACCGGACCGCTCGGCCCCGTCCCCTCGCCCTCGCGCACGCTCGCCTCGTCATCGACGAGCGTGCCCGGCTCGCCCGCCACCTCCCCGCGGAGCTCGCGGACCAGGTAGTCCGCGCACTCGCGCGCCGCGGGCGGCAGGTCCGCGCAGACCAGGTGCGCGCAGCGCACGTAGCGCGAGTCCGGCTGCATCTCCACCAGGCGCTCGGCGTCGTCGCAAGCGGTCTCCGCGTCGCCGTCGTCCTTCGCCATGCGTGCGGCGATCCACAGCGCGTCGTCGCGCATGGTCGAGGCGGGGAAGCCGTCGACGAAGCGGTAGAGCTCCTTGCGCGCGGCGGCGTGATCGCGCGCGCGGTCGCGCAGCAGCAGCGCGATGCGCATCTGCGCTGCGGGGAACTTGGGTCGTTCGTAACTGGAGACGGTCTGCGAGTGCTCGCGCGGCTCCAGCATCTCCCGCAGGTGCGCGATGGCGCGGTCGTGGCGGCCCAGCTGCTCCTCCACTTCGCTGGCGCGAAACAGGGCGTCGTCGGTGCGCGGGCCGAACGGGTAGGGGTGCTTGCGCGCGGTCGCCAGGTAGAGCGCCAGTGCCGCCTCGAGGTCGCCGCGCGCCTCCAGCGCCCGCGCGCGCTCCATGTCGATCGGCTGCTCCATCGGCGTCTCGCGGGCCTTGGCCGCCAGCGGTTCGAGGATGCGCAGGAGGCCGTCCCAGTCCTTCGCCTCGCGGCGGCGGCCGACGACGCGCGACAGGGCGGCCACCGCGAGGCCGTGATCGGGGTGCGCACCGATCAGCTGCCGCTCCATCGCGTCCTGCGTCTCCTCGCCGCGCGCGGCGCCGGCGAGGCGCGCCAGCTCGAACGACGCGTGCACGGAGCGGGGCCCGGGCGGCCTGGCGTCGACCAGCATCTGGTAGGTCCTCGCCGCGTCCTCCGCGTGCCCCTGAGACTCCTGGGTGCGGGCCTGGAGGAAGAGCGCCTCGTCGCGGTCCTTCACCCGACCGGCGCGGCGGTAGGCGAGCGCGAACTGCTGCTCCGCCTCCTCCATGCGCCCCGCCGTCCGGGCGCGGCGCGCGGCCTCGAACGCCTCGATGTACCCGGGCGCGTAGCCTGGCCCACCGCAGCCGCCGAGGACCGCCGCCAGCGCTGCGGCGAGCGCGAGGACGCGAAGCGGCCGCCGGGGCTGGACGGGCAGGGAAGGGCTCAATGCGCGGCGAGCTTACCAGGGCAAAACCAGCTCGCTGAAACCACCGCGCAGCCGTCGCGTAGCTCCCGGACATGACCCGCGCCCGACGCCTCCCCCTCCTCGCCCGGCCATGGCGGCCACTCGGCGTCTCGCTGGCGGGTCTCCTCGGCATCTCGTGCGCGTCGCCGCGGGCCTCGGGCGACGTCGACGGGGCGCCGTGGACCGCGCGGCTGGAGGCGGAGCCCGACCGGGGCGACTCGCCGTCACCCGCGGTCGTGGTGGTGGAGCTGTTCTCGTCGGAGGGATGCTCGAGCTGTCCGCCGGCCGACGCGGTGCTCGCCGACCTCGCGAAGCAGCCGCTCGACGACGGAACGGTCGTCGTCGCCCTGGAGCATCACGTCGACTATTGGGACGACCTCGGCTGGAGCGATCCCTACGCGTCGGAGGCGTCGACCGAACGGCAGCGCGGCTACCGCGCGGCCCGTGGGAGCGGCGGCATCTTCACCCCCGAGGTGGTGGTCGACGGCGCGTCGTCGCTGGTCGGCTCGCGCCGCGACGCCATCGAGGCGGCGGTTCGCCGGCGCGCCGCGACGCCGCGGCTGCCCATCACGGCGTCGCTGATCGACGAGGGGCGCGCGCTCCGCGTGGTCCTCCCGCGCGCACCCGGCGCTCCGGCGACCCTGGTCGTCGCCGTGATCGAGGAGGGCATCGCCACCGCGGTCCCGCGCGGGGAGAACGCGGGTGCGACGGTGCGGCAC
>JBKJLX010000635.1:0-37288 GCA_046596645.1 Polyangiaceae bacterium | reverse complement strand
CTCCGAGTCCGGCATGCCGGCCAAGACGCTCGCGCCCGCGGCAATCGCGGCGCTCGCGTCGCGCCGCTGGCCGGGCAACGTGCGCGAGCTGGAGAACGCCGTGGAGCGCGCGGTGGTGCTCTGCCAGGGCGGCCCGCTCGACGCCGACGATCTCCCGGTCGAGCTGGCGCCAGTCCCCAAGGGCACGGTGCGCGTCCCCGGCTCGACGATGGCGGACATCGAGCGCTGGGCCATTCTCTCCACCCTCGACGCCTGCGGTGGCTCGACCACGCGCGCGGCGGAGCTGCTGCAGATCAGCGTGCGGACGATCCAGTATCGCCTTCAGGAGTACGGGATCAACACCCGCGGTCGGAAGTCGTTCTCCGGCGCGTGAGCAGGAGGTCCGGGCTCTGGCGGGGTTCTGCTTCCCGGCCGGGCCTCCTTGCCAGCTCGGCTGCGGATCAGCGAGGAGGCGGGAGGCGGTCGCGGAGCAGCGCGTAGTCGAGGGGCTTGGCCACCACGGGAGGTGAGCCCTCGAGGCCGTGGTCGCTGGCGCGGGAGGGCGCGCTGGTGGCGAACACGATGAAGACCGCCGCGCTCTGCGAGCGGGCGTAACGCGCGACCGCCATGCCGCTCGCGTGCGGCAGCGTGATCTCGGTCACCACCACGTCGGGCGCGGGCGGCACCGAGAGCCGCGCGATGGCGGCCGCGCCGTCCGTGACCACCTCGACGTCGTAGCCGTCGTCGCGGAGGAGACGCGCCAGGGCGCGGGCGCCGAGGATGTCGTCGTCGACGACCAGCACGCGACACGCTTCGCCGACCGGGAGGACCTCTGCGTCGAGGACGGCCTCGAGATCCGACGCGGCTGCTGCGTTCATGAGGGAGGTGGCTCGCGGACGACCAGCACCGAGCAATGGGCGTGGTTCACGACGCGCGCGGCGGTGGTGCCGAGCAGCGAGTCGAGCACCGTGTGGCCGTGGGTACCGATGATGATGAGGTCGGCCTTGCGCTCGGCGGCGACGCTGCACAGCGTCCTCCACGGCGTGC
The DNA here is from genome assembly GCA_046596645.1 of Polyangiaceae bacterium. Classification (GTDB taxonomy): domain Bacteria; phylum Myxococcota_A; class Polyangia; order Polyangiales; family Polyangiaceae; genus JBKJLX01. The sequence goes on along the minus strand of JBKJLX010000635.1, from coordinate 36,262 downwards.
CGATGTGAGCGTCGATCTCGACCTCCACGCCCGGCGCGTGGGTCTGGGCGAGCGCCTGCAGCTCCTTGCGCGACGCCTCGGCGAGCCGCTCCGGCACCGCGTCCGGCGAGAGGCCGTACATCTCCGGCGGAAGATCCGTCGGAAGCCCCACCGAGCGGAGGACCAGCAGCTTGGCGCCGGTGGCGCCGGCGAGCTTGGACGCGGCGGTGAGCACGCCGGGAGCACGGGGCGAGGAGTCGAGACCGACGACGATCAGGGACATGGCGACCTCCGGGACGTTGCCAGACTCGTTCCACCACGCGCGGACCCAAAAGTCCCGCGGAAATGAGGGGGTGGACCCGGCCCGGCCGGAGGCGAACGCAGCGCTTGCGTCTGGCCCCGCAAAAAAAGAACTTCGCGCCTAAGCACCAGCTCCTTTCGATCAACCCCTTGAGTCCACGCGGCACGGAATTAGCTTCTGCTCGCCATGCGAACCGATCGGATGACCACCAAGGCGCACGAAGCCCTCCGCGCCGCCCTCGACCGCGCCAGCCGCAGGGGCAACCCCGAGCTCCACCCCGAGCACGTGCTCCGCGCGCTCATCGACCAGGAGGAGGGGCTGGTCGCCCCCATCCTCTCCAAGGCCGGCGCCAACCCGCAGGGGGTGCGCGACTCGCTCGAGCTGCGACTCCGCGACTTCCCACAGGTCTCCGGCGGTGCCGAGCCTCAGCTCTCGCGGCGGACGCTGACCCTTCTCCAGAAGGCGGAGGACGAGTCGAAGGCCCTGAAGGACGACTTCGTCTCCACCGAGCACCTCCTCCTCGCCGGGGCGAAGCACGACCGGGAGCTGATGAGCCTGCTGGAGCGGCAGGGCCTCACCTACGATCGCATCCTCCAGTCGCTCAGCGGCGTGCGCGGCGCGCAGCGGGTCACCGATCAGAACCCCGAGTCGAAGTTCCAGGCGCTCGACAAGTACACCAAGGACCTCACCGGCCTTGCGCGCCGCGGGAAGATCGATCCCGTCATCGGCCGCGACGAGGAGATCCGCCGCGTGATGCAGGTGCTCGCCCGGCGAACCAAGAACAACCCTGTGCTGATCGGCGAGCCCGGCGTCGGCAAGACCGCCATCGTCGAGGGCATCGCCCAGCGGATCGCCAACGGCGACGTGCCCGAGAGCCTGAAGGACAAGGATCTCCGCGCGCTCGACCTCGCGTCGATGGTCGCGGGCAGCAAGTTCCGCGGCGAGTTCGAGGACCGCCTCAAGGCCGTGATCAAGGAGATCGAGGCTGCCGAGGGCAAGGTCATCCTCTTCATCGACGAGATCCACACCCTGGTCGGCGCCGGCGCCGCCGAGGGCGCCATGGACGCTGCGAACATGCTGAAGCCGGCTCTCGCGCGCGGCGGGCTGCGCTGCACCGGCGCGACCACGCTCGACGAGTACCGCAAGCGAATCGAGACGGATGCGGCGCTGGAGCGGCGCTTCCAGCAGGTGCTGGTGCCGCAGCCGTCCGTGGAGGACACCATCGCCATCCTCCGCGGTCTGAAGGAGCGCTACGAGGTCCACCACGGCATCCGCATCCAGGACGCGGCGCTGGTGGCGGCGGCGACGCTCTCCAACCGCTACATCACCGACCGCTTCCTCCCCGACAAGGCCATCGACCTGATGGACGAGGCGGCCAGCCGCATCCGCATGGAGATCGACAGCGTGCCCACGGCCATCGACCAGGTGGAGCGCGAGCTGATGCGTCTCCAGATGGAGGAGCAGGCCCTCACCCGCGAGAACGACAAGGTCTCCAAGGCGCGGGTCGTCGTGCTCAAGCGCGAGGTGGCCGAGCTCCAGAGCAAGCGCGACGCGATGCGCGCCCAGTGGCTGGCGGAGAAGGAGATTCTCGGTGAGATCCGCGAGTCCAAGAGCGAGATCGAGCAGCTCCGCATCGACGGCGAGCAAGCCAAGCGTCGCGCCGACCTGGGGAAGGCGGCCGAGATCGAGTACGGCCTGATCCCCGCGGCGGAGAAGAAGGTCGAGCACTCGCGCGCCCGCCTCGCCGACCTGCAGGTGCGCAACGGCACCGGCTACGTGAAGGAGGAGGTCACCGACGAGGACATCGCGGCGATCGTGTCGAAGTGGACGGGCATTCCGGTCAGCAAGATGCTCGAGGGGGAGATGCAGAAGCTCCTCCGCCTGGAGGAGGACCTGCGCGTGCGCGTGGTCGGCCAGGACCAGGCGCTGGAGATCGTGGCCAACGCCATCCGCCGTTCGCGCGCAGGCCTGGGCGACGAGCGCCGCCCCATCGGCAGCTTCATGTTCCTCGGCCCCACCGGAGTGGGGAAGACCGAGCTGGCCAAGGCTCTGGCCGAGCGGCTCTTCAGCGACGAGCGCGCCATCGTGCGCATCGACATGAGCGAGTACGGCGAGCGCCACGCGGTGGCGCGTCTCATCGGCGCGCCGCCCGGCTACATCGGCTTCGAGGAGGGCGGCCAGCTCACCGAGCCGGTGCGCCGCCGACCCTACAGCGTGGTGCTCTTCGACGAGATCGAGAAGGCGCACCCCGACGTCTGGAACGTGCTGCTCCAGGTGCTGGACGACGGTCGGCTCACCGACGGGCAGGGCCACACCGTCGACTTCAAGAACACCATCATCATCCTGACCTCCAACATCGGCACGCCGGCGGCGGCGTTGATCGAGGAACGGCAGGACCTCGACGGCGAGGGCAAGGACCGCGCGGTCAGGCAGGCGGTGCTCGCCGAGGTGCAGGCGAGCTTCCGGCCCGAGTTCATCAACCGCTTCGACGACCTGATCGTCTTCCGTCGGCTCGGTCGCGAGCAGATGACGCGCATCGTCGACATGCAGCTGTCGCACGTGGAGCGACGGTTGGAGCGGCGCGGTCTGACCCTGGAGGTCACCCAGCCCGCCAAGGACTACCTGATCGAGGTCGGCTGGGACCCGCAGTACGGCGCACGACCCCTGAAGCGGGCCATCCAGAAGCACCTGGAGGACGAGCTGGCGAAGAAGATCCTCGCCGGTGCCTTCGCCCAGGGCGAGCGGATCGCCGTCACGCGGTCGAACGACGGGCTGGTGTTCGATCGCGGGATGCTCAACTGAGCGTATCTCCGGGCAGCGCCAGCTTGCCGCCCGGCGGCGGCCATTTCCTCCGCGCGCGAGGCCGCGCTAGGTGTCACTCGTGACACCCCTCCTGTGCGCGCTGATCCTCTCGACGTATCTCCTCGCCGCCTGCGGCGAGGACTCCACCGCGGCGAGCGGAGGCGGCTCCGCCGGCGAGGGCGGCGCGGCGGCGACCACGGCTGGCAGCGGGGGCGACGCGGCGACCACGGCGTCGTCCGCCGCGGCGACCGCCTCGGCGGCGACCACGGCGACGTCGTCCTCGTCCGGCGGCGGCGGGGGCGGCGCATCGGCGTGCGACGAGGTCCAGATCGGGGACGGCGAGCCTGTCCTCTGCGAGGCCGCGCCCGCCGGCGCCTCGCCGCTCGGCGACACCACGGCGTGCACCGCCGACACCTCGCGCGCGTGGCCGGCCAAGATCTGGGGCGTCGACGTGACCGCCGGCGACTGCCTGCACATGCGCGCCGACAACGCGGGCTCGGCGGCGGGCGCCGATCTGTTCGGCGCCATCGTCGACCCCGGGGGCAAGAGCCTGCTCTTCGACGAGGAGGCCGACTGCACCGTCGCCAACCCCGAGGGGTACGCGTGCCCCGAGGGCGCGGTGACCATCGAGACCACCGGTCGCGCGTACGTGGTCGTCGGCGCGTGGGAGGGCGAGGGTTGCCCGCCGGAGACCACCACGCCGCTGCAGCTCGTCGTGGGTCGCAACGGCGACGACGTCGACCTGACTGGCTCGTTCGTGTGCGAGGCGGACCTGCTCGAGGTGATCCCTTGAGGGGCGCGCTCCGCGGCGGCTTCGACGCCCGGCTGCTGGCGCTCGCGCTGATCGCCTCCGCGTGCGAGAGCATCGACGACATCGACGTCGAGGTCAGCGGTAGCGCGGCGATCGCGGCGCGCACGGTGATAGACGACCTGACCGCCCTCGTTCCCTTCGAGGGGCTCGACGAGGTCGACTTCGAGCAAGAGTTCCGCAACCAGGGGGTGGCGGAGGAGGACGTCGACTCGGTGCGGGTGAAGCGCTTCGTGCTCACCCTCGCGTCGCCTCCGTCGCAGAGCTTCGACTTCCTGGAGCGGGTCGCCTTCTTCGCCTCGGCCGACGGGCTGCCGGAGGTGCGCATCGCGAGCGTCGACGCCATCGATCCGGAGACGCGCACCATCGAGCTCGCGCTCGACGACGTGGAGCTCGAGCCTTACGCGACCGCGGAGCGGATGCGGGTGCGGGCGGAGGTGGAGGGCCAGCGACCGGAGGAGCCGTCGACCCTGCGCGCCGACGTGAAGTTCGAGGTCGACGTGACGGTGCCCGGCTGCGAGTGACGGCACGCGCGGATGGGCGATCTGAGCCAGATCGACGCCGAAGTCTGGCACAAAAGCCCTTCTTCTCGCGCCAATGCGGGGTCTCGCGCGTGGCACGGGTCTTGGAGAAGCAGCCAGCACACCTCCTGCTGGAAGGGCTCGCCATGAACCGCTCTTTCTTGCGCTTCTCCGCTCTGGGCGTCGTTGGTCTCTCCCTCCTGGCCACCGGCTGTGCCGGCGAGGACCCCAAGCCCGGACCGGAGTGGGACGACGAGGTCGGGACTGCGTCGCTCTACCTGCAGGCGGTCGGCAGCTGTGGCGAGGTCGAGCAGGCGGTCCGCGACGCGGCGTACGAGGAGATGAAGCAGTCGCTCCACGCCGAGATGATGCAGTGGCTCGCCGACGGCGAGGCGCGCTGCGAGGCGCAGGACGACATGTACGCCGGCTACGCGGAAGGCAGCGGCGACAGCGCCGCGGCCGGCGGCGACTACGCGGACGACGGCGGCAGCCAGGGCCCCGAGGAGCGGTCCGAGACCAACAACCAGGTCGCCGGGGTCGACGAGGCCGACTTCCTCAAGACCGACGAGGACGGCTTCCTCTACGTGCTGTCCGGCGACTCGCTGCACGTGGTCGAAGCGTGGCCGGCGGCGGACGCCGACCGCGTCGGTGCCATCGCCATCGAGGGGACGCCGAAGAAGCTCTTCGTGCGTGGCAACCGCGCGCTCGTCTACTCGTCGCTGGAGGTGCCGCAGCAGGTCGACGAGTACGGCAACAGCTACGACGACTATGGCTACGGGTACGGCGGCGAGTGCACCTACGGCTACGACTGCCAGTTCAGCGGCGACGGGCACCCCACCAAGCTGACGGTGCTCGACCTGTCCGACCGCACCAGCCCGCGCGTGGTGCGCGAGCTCCGCTCCAATGGCTCGCTGCTGGCGGCGCGTCGGGTGGACGACGTCGTGCACACCGTGGTGACGCTGACCGGGCCGCGCTTCCAGCTGGACTGGGACTCCGGCGTGCAGTGTGACGGCGACGACGCGCCCGACGCCGGCGAGATCATCGACGGCTACACCGAGCTCCTCCTCCGCAACAGGAAGATCATCGAGGAGACGCCGCTCGCGGCCGTCCTCCCGGCGCTGTCGGACTCCGCCACCGAGGCGGGCGACGAGCTCGCCTCCTGCCCGTCGTTCTACCGCGGTCGCGTGACCTCCGGCTCCGGCTTCACCACGCTGATCTCGCTGGCGATGTCGGCCGACGCGGCGCCCAGCGCCAGCACCGTGGTGAGCGAGCCGGGCGCCGTCTACGCCTCGGCGGACTCGCTCTACATGGCGGTGCCGGAGAACCAGTCCGCCAGCTACGGCTGGTACGATGGCTACGACGCGACGCCCGAGCTCAGCGTGGTGCACCGCTTCGCACTGGAGGCGGACGGCACCTCCAGCTACCAGGCCAGCGGCGCGGTGAAGGGCCGCGTGCTGAACCAGTTCGCGATGGACGAGCACGAGGGGCACCTGCGCATCGCCACCACCACCGGCCGCGCGCCGGACGAGAACGCGCACAGCACGCTCACCGTCCTGGAGCAGCGCGGCGTCGACCTCGCGGCGGCCGGTGTCGTCGACCGCATCGCCCCCACCGAGGACATCCGCTCGGTACGCTTCGCCGGCGACCGTGGCTTCGTCGTCACCTTCAAGAAGACCGACCCGCTGTTCGTCTTCGACCTCGCCGAGCCGACCAACCCGCGCATCCTCTCCGAGCTGAAGGTCCCGGGCTTCTCGACCTACATGCACATGATGGACGACACGCACCTCCTCACCATCGGCTTCGACGCCGACGACCACGGAGACTTCGCGTACTTCGACGGCGTCATGCTGCAGATCTTCGACGTGGCGGACCCCACGGCGCCCCTCCTCGCGCACAAAGAGGTCATCGGCACCCGCGGCTCGAGCTCGGAGGCGCTGACGAACCACCTCGCCTTCAACTACTTCGCGCCGAAGGATCTGCTCGCGATCCCCATGACCATCTGCGAGGGCGGCGACGACGGTAGCTATGGCGACGAGCTGACCTTCAGCGGCCTCATGGTCTACGACGTCACCGTCGAGAACGGCTTCGCGCTGCGCGGCAAGCTGGCCTTCCCCAGCGCCGAGCCCGTCGAGGACCCCTACGGCGACGGCGACCAGGGCTGCTCGAGCTGGTGGAGCGACGCGTCGTCGGTCGTGAAGCGGAGCGTCGTGATGGACGACTTCGTCTACGGCATCACCGAGACGCGGATCCTGGTGAGCTCGCTCGCTGCCGTCGATGTTCCGCTTGCCAGCGTCGACCTCGCGGCCCCCGCGGAGTGAGATCGCCCACCCGCTGAGCGCGGAGCACCGAACGCCGTTGCGGGTCACCCGCGGCGGCGCTCGCGTGCCATGCCCGCGCTGGTGGATCGGTGGTCAGCCATCTCAACGGCTCCGGGGCGCGAACGCGCGCCTAAATGCGTGAACTTGTAGCCATGCGACCCTGGCACACAGTGTGCGATCTGGGGCGCCATGAACCTCCGCTCCCTCGCGCCCTGGTGCCTGGCTCCCCTCGCCGCTCTCGTCGCCTGCGAGACGGCGGAGACCACCGGAAGCGAGTCGTCGGACGCGACCGAGGCGCGTGGGCTCCTCGCGCTGGCGCCGACGCTGGAGCTCGGGGACACGGTGACGGGGCAGTTCGAGGGCGGGCAGCTCGACGCCTACCGGATCGACCTGCTGCGCGGCGACTCGATCACGGTCCGCGAGACGATCACCGACGGTGACGCCGCGCCCGACGCGCTCCTCTTCGCCAGCGGCTCGACGGCCGTGAAGTCGAAGAGCTTCGACGCCGAGGGCGGCACGCTGGAGAAGACGTTCGTCATCGACGACTCGGGCCCCCACTACATCGCGGTGCGCGCCTTCAAGTCGACCCAGGCCGGGCGCTACTCGCTGGTGGTGGAGTGCACCGGCGGCCCCTGCGCTGGCGACCCCATCGAGGAGCCGGTCGACGAGGAGCAGGCCGGCGAGTGCCTCCGCCTGGCGCGCGAGTGCGCGTTCGCGGCGCTGCCCGCGGCGGGCAGCAGCGTGGGACCGGTGCGGGCGCGAGCGATCTACGAGGGTTGCCTGGGCGAGGTCTCGGTGGCTGGCGTCAGCTGCGCGCCGGCTTGCGACAGCGAGGCGGCGCGCCGCATCTGCGACGACGCCATCGGCATGCTGCCGTTCTACGCCGACCAGAGCTCGGCCTGTCACGCACGCCTCGGGGGCTGCATGGAGACCTGCTACGAGGCTGGCGCCGACGCGGGCGGCCTCGACGAGGGCTCGGAGGCGATGTGCCTCCTCGACGGCTTCAACTCGACCTGCGACGGCTACGCGCGCGGCCACGTCGACTGCGGCGGAACCTACGCCGACGAGACGCTGGAGGAGTGCCACGCCGCGTGCGAGGCGAGCTTCGGCGTGTGGAACGACGACCTCGACACCATCTGCAGCGAGGATTGCTCGAGCTTCGAGTGATCGCGCGCCGCGATGCGTCTCACGGCTGGTGCGTGAAGCCCAGCATCCACGTGTAGATGTCGTGCCCGGCGGAGAGGTCGTAGGTGCGCGTCCACGAGTTGTGGTCGACGCCGGGGTAGATCGTCTTCGTCGAAGGCTTCGCCGGAGGTACCGGGCAGGTGGCGAGCCCGTCGAGCGGGATGTTCGTCCCCGACACGTTCACCGTGGGGTCGGCGTCGCCATGGAAGCCCCACACTGCCACGCGGCCGAGCTCGCAACCCTGGCTGTTCCAGGCGCCGGCGCCGTTGCCGGCGATGGGGACGAAAGCGGCGACCTGCGCGTCGAGGTGCTGGTCGAGGTACTGCCAGCTGCCGATGGCGCCGCAGCTGAGGCCGGTGAGGTACACGTAGCGCGGATCGATGGCGTAGCTGTCGAGCCCGTACGCGATCATCGCCTCGATGTCCGAGGCACGCGTGCAGTCGCCCTGGCTGTTCTGCGCCATCAAGACCACGAACGGCCGGTCGTTGGGCCAGGCGTCGTTCTCGATCAGATCGGGGATCCCGGTGGCGAGCACGCTGTCCAGCTCCGACGTGCCATTGCCGTTCTCGCCGAGGCCGTGCACGAAGACCAGGAGCGCCCACTCCGCCGTGCCCGGGTAGCCGGGCGGCACGTATTCGTAGAACCCCTGGCCGGCGGTGGTGCTGCCCAGCTGGCGTTCGACGAGACGTGCCGAGGACGGAGGTCCGTCGGTGTCGATGGCGCCCTCCCACGGGAAGCCCTCGGCGCCGCCGCCGGCGCCGCCCGTGCCCTCGAGGTCGCCCCCGGTGCCGGTGCCGCCCCCGTCGCTTCCGCCGGCCCCGGTCCCGCTGGTGGTGCCGCCCCCACCGCCGCTGCTGCTCGTCGTGGTGCCGCTTTCGCCGGTGGAGCTCGTGGCCTCGGAGGTCGTGCTCCCGGTCGCGCCGCCTGTGCCGCCGCTTCCGGTCGCGGTGGACGTGTCGTCACCACAACCGAGGAAAACGACGAGCAGAGCGGCGAGCGCCGGGGCGATCACGCGAGCGCGAGGGGTCATCGCGCTCGATGGTACAGGCGCGGTGGGGACTGACAATCCGCCACGCCGCCCCCATGATCGCGGGCCATGATGGACCTCGGTCTATCCACCGATCAGATCCGGGTGGCCCTGGGCGCCGCCAAGGCCGTGGCGACGGCCGATGGGCGCCTCGACGAGCACGAGCGCGACCTCCTCGAGGCGGCGCGCAAGGCGCTCGGCCACTCCGAGCCGCACCTCGGGATCCCCGCCGAGCGAGTGCTCGCGGCGCTGGAGCGTGGACGCAACGTCACCCGGGATCTCTACGATCCGTCCTGGGACTTCTGGGCCGATCTCCCGCTCCCGCTGGGAGAGGTTCGGCGCAAGTACGCCGTCGCGGCCTGACCGACGTATCGTGGCCGCGGAGGCGACGATGAGGGCAGCGGGTCTTGGGCTCTTGATGCTGGGCGTCGCGGCCGCGGGTTGCCGCGGCGAGGAGAAGGCGCGCGTGACGTTGACCGCGCCAGGGCAGACGAGCACCGCGACGTGGAAGACGGCGGGCGCGGCGTCGACCGAGGTGTGGGTCGACTTCGACGGTGAGTGGACGGGTCACGAGAACGACCCCGGACTCTCGTACACGGTCGAGCTGCTGGAGGGAGCGACCTCGCTGCAGACGCTGGCGTGCGGCACCGCGAGCTGCGGGACGCTGGTGTGCGGCACCACGGTCAGCATCGGCAACCGACAGGACAGCGACTGCGAGTGCAAGACCAGCTGCGTGGTCACGGTCCCGCGCGCGGGCACGTTCACCCTCCGCGCGAGCGTGACCGCGAGCGGCGACTTCCGCGGCAAGAATGCGTCGCTGGTGCTTCGTCAGCCCTGACAGACGACGCCAGCCGGCGCGGGGTTCGGCTCAGCCGTCGCTCAGCCGTCGACCTCGAGGTGGAGCGCATCCCAGAAGGCGGCGGCCTCGACGATGACGCATTCGACTTCGCCGAAGCGGACGGCGTCGCCCGGTTGCAGCACCTCGAGATCGCCGGCCGTCAGCGTGCGACCGTTGATCTGGGTGCCGTTCGTGCTGCCCTCGTCGGAGACGTAGAAGAGGTCGCGGTCGTCGTACTCGATGAAGGCGTGGTTCTTCGACACGCTGGCGTGACGGAGGACGAGGTCGTTCTCCGCCGAGCGCCCGATGCTCAGTCGCTCCAGGGAGAACGACTGGCGCTTCGCCAGGGGTGACACCCAGTAGGGCCCCTCGGCGAGCCGCTCGCGGATCCGCACTGGAGAGCCGCCGGTGCGGGCGCGGTCGGCGCTCGCGGCGGCCCGCAGGAACGCCTCCGAGATCGGCGCCACGATCGTGCCGATGCCGGTGCGGCCCGAGCCGGCATGCCAGGTCGCCGGCGGCGCGTCCGCGATCTCGGCCAGCCCCTCCTCCAGCTCGCCGTAGGCATCGGGCAGGCGCACGCAGATCATGCGCAGCTCGCCGACCCAGGCTACGAACGCTGGCCGCGATGTATCGAACACGCGGGAGAGGAGCGACCAGGGCTTCAGGTTGCGCGGGAACACCTTCTCTCCCATCTGATGCCTCCGTCGTGGCCTAGCGGCTCGGCGCCCGTTGCGACATCGGCGTCTCCACCGGCGGGTCGAGCGGCAGGCCGGAGGCGACGCGGCGCAGCTGGTCGAGCGCGGCGTACGCGGCGGAGATCTGGATCTCGTTGCGCGAGCCGGGGAAGACGCGCTCGCGCAGCACGGTGCCGCCGGGGTGCGCGACAGCCCAGTGAATGAGGCCGACCGGCTTGGCGGCGGTGCCTCCGCCCGGACCCGCGATGCCGGTGATGGAGAGCGCGACGTCCACCTCGCACAGGCGCCGCGCCCCCTCCGCCATCTCCGCGGCGACCTCGGCGCTGACCGCGCCGTGCCCGCGCAGCGTGTCCTCGGAGACGCCGAGCAGCCGCGTCTTCGCGCTGTTGGCGTAGGTCACGGCCGCGCCGATCAGGAACTCGCTGGCGCCCGGAAAGGCGGTGAGCATGTGCGAGACCAGACCCCCCGTGCACGACTCGGCGACCGCCAGACGCCAGCCTCGGGCGCGGAGGGCGCGCCCGGTCGCCTCGGCCAGCGATTCGTCCCCCTCGCCGAAGACCACGTCGCCCAGGCGCGCCTTCACGTCGTTGCTGACGCGCGCGGCGAGCTCACGCGCGGCGGCGGCGCCCGAGCTGCGGGCCTGGATCTTCACGTCGACCTCGGGACCGTGGACCCGGTACCCCAGACGAATGCCATCGTGCTCGCTCTCCAGCCCCTCCAGGTGCTGGGCGACGATGGACTCGCCGAAGCCGGTTGTGCGAAGGCGGATGGTCCACCGGTCGTTGGGCGCGTCGGGGCGGATGCGCGGCAGCACCTGCTCCTTGAACATCCTCTTCATCTCCCGCGGGACGCCAGGGAGGAAGAAGGATCGCGTTGCGCCCAGGGCGACGGCGAAGCCAGGCGCCGTGCCGTCCGCGTTGGGGAGGATCTCCGACCCCTGGGGCACGTCCGCCTGCTTCTCGTGCGAGGCGGTGACCACCCGGCCGCGACCCTCCACGCGCCGCCGGATGGCGAGGAGTGCGCTCTCGTCCCGCGCCAGGGCGGCGCCACAAGCCTCGGCCGCGGCGGCCGCGGTGAGGTCGTCGCTGGTGGGGCCCAGGCCGCCGGTGGCCACGATGACGCGGTGCCCCGAGGCCAGCGCACGCAGCGCGTCGACGATGCGATCGACCTCGTCGGGGACGCTCATCTTCGTCGCCACGACGAAGCCCGCCTCGACCAGCTCGGCGGCGATCCACGCCGCGTTCGTGTCGACGATCTCCCCGCAGGTCAGCTCGGTGCCGATCGACAGAAGCGCGACGGTCATGCTCGGTGGGCCCCTCCCGCACCATCTTGTCTACCATCGACCCGCGCGTATGGCGCTGATATTCCCGGCGTGGTGACCACGGCGCCGTCGGCCGGTTCTGCGGGGGACGGTGGAGCTGGTTTGGCGTGGTGTTCTCGAGGTCGGACCGGCGGCGAGCGCCCGTCGGGCTAGCGACGCACCGCCTCGCGGCGGACACGCATGCGGACGCGCGTGCCCCCGCGGTCCAGCGTGAGGAGGACGTCCTGGGCCAGCGGCCCGCCGAGGGCCTTGCGCGCATCCTCGATGCGGCGCACGTCTCTGGCGTCGACGGCGAGCATCACGTCGCCGGGGAGGACGCGCGCGGCCTCCGCCTCGCTCCCCGACGGGACGCCCACGATGATCACGCGCCCACCCTTCTCGCCCAGGGTGAGCGCGAGGCTCCCCGCCGGCGCCGGGCCGCGGCGCGGGGCGCCTCCCTCGAGCACGATCTCCACGCGCTCGGTGGTGCGGTCGGCCCGCACCAGCACGCCCTCGACCGCGCCTCGGCCTTCATCGGCGTCGTAGGCCTCGATGCGGACCTCGCCCTCCGGCGCCGCGGGCAGGCGGAAGCGACCCTCGCGATCGGTGGCAACGATCGACGCCGGCAGTGGTCCCAGCGGGAGCCAGGTCGGAACCGCGCCCAGCGCGACGCGCGCGCCTGCGACCGGCTCGTCGGCCGCGGAGAGCACGGTGCCCTCCACCACGCCGGCGCGCGGGAGATCGATGGCGGCGAGGTCGATCGGTCGCCGCCCGTCGCCGGAGACCTCGAGGTCGGCCTCCGCCGCCGCCCAGCCCACGGCCCGGACCTGCACGCGCACCATGCCCAGCGCCAGGTCCTTCACCTCGAAGCCGCCCTCGCCGTCGGTGGTCGCGCCGACGATGTTCGTCGCGGTGTAGATGGCGACGTCGGCGCCGGACACGCGCTCGCGGCCGCCGTTGCCGGTGACGCGGCCGCGAACCACCAGGCCCGCCGCCAGCTCGACCCGCTCCTCGCGCGAGGCGGGATCGATCTCGCGCACCAGCGGCGCGAAGCCCGGCGCGTGGATCACCAGCCGCAGCGGCACGCCCTCGCCGGAGACGATGGTGGTCGCGCCTTCGTCGTCGGTGAAGATCGTCCTGCGCAGCGGCACCGCGACGTCGAGCGACTCGACGCGGATCTCGGCCGAACGGACGCCGGCGCCGCGACGGTCGACGATGCGCAGCGCAACGTCGTCGCGCCGCGGGGGGAGCACCACGTCGATCGATGTGCGGCGGCCCGGAGGCACGTCGACCACCTGACGAATCGCCAGATCGTTGGGCGCGTCGGGACGGGAGACGGAGACCAGGACGTCGCGGGGAACGGCGGCAAAGGCGAAGGTGCCGTCAGGCGCGGCGTAGGTGATGCGCTCGAACGTGCCGCGGCCGGCGGCGATCTCGATGCGGGCCCCCGCCACCGCGTCGCCGTTGCGCTCGCGCACCCGCCCCTCGAGCCGCCCGCCCTCGAGCAGGACGATCTTCACCTCGACGCGTCCCCCCGAGGTGACGCGCACCATCTCGCTCTCGCCCTCGACGAAGTCGGGGTGGCGCGCCAGCACGCGCAGGCGCCCCGGCACGACAGGCGTGGCCGCGAAGCGGCCGTCGCCCCCGGTGACCCAGGGCAGGGCGTCCGCGTCGTCACCGCCCGCGTCGGGGATGGGCGCACCCGCGGCGGGGATGGGCGGGACCGGGCCCGGGACCACGCCCAGCTCGCCGCGGGGCACGAGCGGCAGCGGCCCGCCCAGCGCCATCTCGAACAGGCGATCGCGCAGCGCGCTGCGCGCGGCCACCATCGCCACGGGCATCCCGTCCACGTCGGTGCCCACCACCTCCAGGGTCACGCCGGGGATGGGGTAGCCCCGGTCGTCGACCACGCGACCGGCGATGGTCCCGCCGCGCAGCAGCGGCACGTCGACCACTCCGGCGTCGAGCTCCTCCTCGCCGACGCCGATGGTGCGGGCGACGAAGCCCTCGGCGCTGACCGAGATCGTGGCGTGCCCCTCCACCACCGGGCCCAGCTCGACTTCTCCGTCCGCGCTGGTCACGCCCTCCTGGGGAAAGGTGGAGACGCCCTCCTCCGCCAGCACCACATCGGCGCCTGCCACCGGAGAGGCCGGCGCGCTGTTCGCCGGCGCCGGCCCGTCGGTGACCCGAACGAGGATCGACCGACCGAAGTCGAGCACCAGGGTGCGGCGCGTCGTCGCGCCTCGCTCCACCGGGACCCCCATCTCGGTCGGCGAGACCTGATCGCCCAGGCGCGCCCGCAGATCGACGATGCCGGAGCGGAGGCCCGAGATGCGCGCCGTGCCGTCCTCGCTGGTGATCGCGGTGCGCGCCGGCCACAGCGATGGACCGCCGATGGTCACCGTCGCGCCCTCCGCCGGCTCCCCGGCGGCATCCAACACCGCGACCTCGACCGCGCCCAGCCGGTCGAGGACCAGGCGCAGCGCCCCGGGCCCGGGAAACACGTCGCGCTTCACGGCGGGGTCGTAGCCCGCGCTCGTGGCAGACACCGTCCACGGCGCCGGCCCCAGGCGCTCGAACAGCGCACCGCCCGCCTCGTCGGTCGCCACCACGTGCGGCAGCGCGTCCGCGTCCTCCACCACCACTGCGGCGCCGCGCACCGGCGCGTCGGCCGCGTCCGTCACCGCCACGCGCAGCGCCTGCGCCTCGGGCAGGGTGAGGGTGACCTCGGCCGTCTCCCGGCGTCGCACCGCGACCGACGCGCTGGCGCGCGCGCGCTTCGCCGCGTAGGCGACGACCCACGTCTCCTCCGCCGCGACGCCGGTGATGGTGGCGAAGCCGTCGGTGCCGGTGCGCCGCTCGCCGGCGAGGAACACCGTCCCGTCGATGACGCTGAAGACGCGCACCACCGCGCGCTCGACCGCGCCGCCGTCCTCGCGCACCACGCGCGCCATCACCGCGCCGTCCGCCGGGTCGGCCCCCAAGCGGCCGACCCGCTGCGGCCCGCGCGGCGCGGCGTCGGCCTCGTCGCGCCGCGCCGCGACGTCCCGCAGCGTCGCCGCGAACAGGAGGCAGACGAGCGCAGCGATGGCGGCGAGGACGCGGCGAACGCCGTCCGAGCCGGTCGTCACCCTTCGGCCCTGCTCAACCGCCAGCCCTGATCAACCGGCAGCAGCGCCCCGGACGTCGGCGACGACGCCGAGGACCTCGTCCTCGGACAGGTTGTGCTGGGTCGTCTTCGCCTTGGCGAGGATGGCGTCGACCAGCTCCCTGCTCGGCTCGATCTTCCGCTGGCGCAGCCAGTAGTTCACGTTCGAGGCGCCGGACATGTAGCCGATGCAGATCTCCTGGTGCCGACCGAACATGCCGGCGGGGACGCCGGAGTAGATGCGGTCGGCCAGCCACGCGTCGCCCTTGGCCTGCGCCTTGATGATCGCGGCGGCGTGGACGCCTGTCGCGGTGCGGAACGCGTCGGCGCCGACCAGTGGATAGTTGATGGGGACCTGCCATCCGACCGCCTCGGCCGCGACCTGGCAGTACTCGAGCAGGTGCGTGAGATCCTGATCCTCGAGCAGCCCGAGCAGCTTGAGGTTGAGGAGGATGAGCTCCATCGCAGCGTTGCCCACGCGCTCGCCGATGCCGAGCGCCGTGCCGTGCACGCGGTCGGCCCCCGACTCCAGCGCCCAGATCGCGTTGACCAGGGCGAGCCCGCGGTCGTTGTGGCCGTGCCAGTCGATGCCGACGTTCGCCCCCGCGCCGGCGACGATGGCCTTGGCGAAGCCCACCAGGTTGCGCACCCCGTCGGGCGTGGCGTGGCCGACGGTGTCGCACAGGCACAGGCGGGAGACGCCGTGGTCGATCGCCATCTTGAACAGCGTCGCCAGGACGTCGGGTCGCGAGCGCGTCGTGTCCTCGGTCACGTAGACGACGGGCAGGCCCGCCTTGACCCCGACGTCGATCGCCTCCGCGCTGCGCTTCAGGATCATGCCCAGGTCCCAGTCCTCCGCCAGCTGCCGGATGGGGCTCGATCCGATGAAGGCGTAGATCTCGACCGGCATTCCGGCGCGCTGCGAGATCTCGACCATCGGGGTGATGTCGGCGACGACTGTTCTCCCCGCGCAGGCGACCTTGAGCGGGAGGCGGTTGTCGGTGATCTCGCGGCACATCCGCAGCACATCGTCGAAGGCGCGCTGCGAGCTGCCGGGCAGGCCGACGTCCGCCGCGTGGATCCCCAGCTTCGCCATCAGGTGGAGAAGACGGAGCTTCTGGTCGATGTTGGGGTCGGTGACGCTCGGGTTCTGCAGCCCGTCCCGCAGGGTCTCGTCGAAGAACTCGATGCCCTTGGGGATCACGCGGCCACGCCGCGCGACCTCATTCCAGTCGAAGATGAGGTCGCGGGTCTCGACGTCCGAAGCCGGGTTGCCTCCTCGTCCAGCACCAGACGGCGCTGCATGGTTTCCTCGCTCAGCACCTGACGGTGCTGAGCTCGCGCCCTGGTTCGGGTCCGCGGTCATGTGGTCAGTATAGCGCGCGGCGCCGTGACCGCTGCCCGCGGCAATGTGCCGCGATGGTCGCGCCGCCCGCTGCACCCTAAGCTACCCGCCCCCATGGTGTTCCAGTCCCTCCCCGAGTTCGGCTCGGCGGTGCTCTTCGCGATCCTGATCGCGGCCGCGTACACGCTCGCCGTCGCCATCGCCGCCGGCGCACGCCGCCCGAGGATGCTGCAAGCAGCGCGGCTAGGGGCCTACGGCACGGTGGCGCTGGTCGGCCTCGCCGTCCTGGTGCTCGCCTACGCCTTCGTCAGCCACGACTTCCGGCTGAGCTACGTCGCTCGCTACAGCGAGCGCGCGATGTCCACGCCGTACCTGGTGGCGGCCCTCTGGGGCGGGCAGGACGGGTCGCTGCTCTGGTGGCTGTTCCTGACGTCGGTGTTCACCGGCGCGTGCGTGAAGTGGCTGGGTCGGCGCTACCTGGAGCTGCAGCCGTACGTGATCGCGACGCTGATGGGTGTCCTCATCTTCTTCGCCATTCTGATGGTCTTCGCGGCGAACCCGTTCACGACCGTCATCGGGGGCGCGCCGCTCGACGGGCAGGGTCTGAACCACCAGCTCCGCAATTTTTACATGATCATCCACCCGCCGAGCCTCTACATCGGGTTCACGAGCGCGGCGGTGCCCTTCGCCTTTGCGATCGCCGCGCTGGCGACGGGTCGGCTCGACAGCGAGTGGATCGTCGCCACGCGCAAGTGGATGCTCTTCTCCTGGCTGTTCCTCTCCATCGGCAACGCCCTCGGCATGCTGTGGGCGTACGAGGAGCTGGGCTGGGGCGGTTACTGGGCGTGGGACCCGGTGGAGAACGCTGCGTGCCTGCCCTGGTTCTCGGCGAGCGCCTACGTGCACTCGACGATGATCCAGGAGCGTCGGGGGATGCTGAAGGTCTGGAACATCATCCTCATCGCCCTCACCTTCTGGCTCACCATCTTCGGCACGTTTCTCACCCGCAGCGGCCTCATCGCGAGCGTGCACAGCTTCGCTCAGTCGGGCATCGGCATCTTCTTCGTCTACTTCATGGGCGTCATCGCGGCGGTGACGGTGGCGCTGATCGTGTGGCGGCTGCCGCTCCTCCGCAGCGAGGGCTCGATCGAGAGCGTCGCCTCGCGCGAGACGGCGTTCGTCCTCAACAACTGGGGCCTCCTCAGCATCGCCAGCTTCATCGCCGTCGCCACCACCTGGCCGCGTGTCAGCGAGTGGCTGCTCGATCAGAAGTCGACGCTGGGACCGACCTTCTACAACGCCTGGCTGCCGCCGATCGCGCTGCTCATCTTCTTCCTCATGGGCGCAGCACCTCTCCTCGGCTGGAGGAAGACGTCGCCCGAGCTCTTCCGCAAGAGCTTCCGCTGGCCGGGCGCCGCCATGGCGCTGGCCGCGGTGCTCCACATCGCCTTCGGTCGGCGCCTCGGCTTCCCCGCCTTCGTCGACCCCGACCCCATCTATCCGGGAGCCCTGGGCCGCGTCCTGGCGGAGGTGGGCGGCGTGCTGCCCTTCATCACCGTCATCCTGGTGTGCTTCAACGTCGCGGTGGTCGTGCAGGAGGTCGTGCGCGGCGTCCGCGCGCGTCAGCTCGCGGCGGCTCGCGGTGGTCCGCCCGAAGCCGTCGTCGAGTCGCTGATCCTCCTCATCGCCCGCTCGCGTCGGCGCTATGGTGGCTACACCGTCCACGTGGGCATCGCGCTGATGTTCCTCGGCTTTGCGGGCCGCGCCTGGGGCACCGACAAGGAGGTCAGCATGTCGCCCGGCCAGGTGGTGGACGTCGAGGGCTACCAGCTCCGCTACGAGGGCCCGCGCATGGAGGTCGACCCCGAGAAGCGCATGGTCTTCGCCGACCTGACGGTGCTGAGGAAGGGCGAGGAGGTCGGCAAGATCACGCCCGCCAAGTTCATCTACAAGTCGAGCCCGGGCGCCCCCTCGACCGAGGTGGCGAAGCACGTGACGCTGCGCGACGACCTCTACGTCATCGTCGGCATGGTCAGCCCGCAGACCAAGGTCGCCGCCTTCCAGATCCACGTGAACCCGCTGGTCAGCTTCATCTGGATCGGCGTCTGCGTGCTCATCCTCGGCGCCAGCGTCTCGCTCTTCCCCGACGTCTCGACCGAGGAGGTGACGGCGTTCTCGTACGTGCGCGCCGCCGCTGCGACGGCGACCAGCGTCATGTTCGCGATCCTTCTCGCCCTCGCCCCATCGTGGGCGTATTCCTCCGGGCGCACGGCCGCGGAACAGCCGCCTGGCGAGATGACATCGCCCAGCGCCGTGTTCCCCGACTCCCTCTCGCCCGACTCCCTCTCGCCCGACCCCGGCTTCGTCACTCCGTGAATGTACGCCTCCGCTCCTCCGCGTCTCGAGGCGCGCTCGTGCGCGCCCTGCTCGTCTTCGCGGCGCTCATGCTGGCGATCCCGGAGGCGGCGATGGGCCCCGCCGGCTCCACCGCGACGGCCCAGCAGCTGGGCGAGGGCATGAAGCGGACGGGGACGGTTGGCATCTCCAGCGAGGACGAGCGGCGGCTCTTCTACAGCCTCATCTGCACCTGCGGCTGCCCGCGGGAGACGCTGGGCACCTGCACCTGCGACTTCGCCCACGCCCGCAGGGAGGAGCTGCGCGCTCTGCTCGACCAGGGCACGGCCCTCGAGGCGATCCGCGAGCTCTACGCGAAGCGCTACGGCATGCAGTCGCTCTCGGTGCCGCCGAACACCGGCGGCTCGCGGGCCCTGTGGGCTGCGCCGCTGCTGGCCATCGCGCTCGGCGCCGGCGGCGTGATCTTCGCCCTTCGCCGGTGGAAGCGCCGCGGCGGTCCCGGTGGCCCTCAGGGTGGGGCGGGCGGCAGTGGCGCGGCCGGTGGCGGCCAGGCGACGGCGACGCGGGACGCGTACGACGATCGGCTGGACCGCGAGCTGGAGGAGCTCGACCGTCGATGAAGTCGATGAAGTCGCCTCGCGACCTCCAGGACGATCTCCCGGCAGCGCGCCTGGCGCTGGGGCTCCGGGTCGGCGTCCCGATCCTGGTGGTGATGCTGGCGGTGGTCGCCGGGGCGGTGCGCGGCACGCCCCTGGCGGTGCTGGTCCTCGCCGCCGGTGCGCTGACCGCGGTGATCGGCCTGTTCTGGCAGTCGGTCCGCACCCTGGTGGGGGAGACGTCGCTCTCCGGCGCCGACGCGTTCGCGCTGGGCACGCCCCACGTGGAGGAGGAGCGCAAGCGGGCAGTCCTCCGCGCGCTGAAGGACCTCGAGTTCGAGCGCAGCGTCGGCAAGATCAGCGAGGAGGACTATCGCGAGCTGGTCGCTCACTACCGGCTCGAAGCCAAGCGCCTCCTGCGCACGCTCGACGCGGCGGCGCAGCCGCGTCGAGATCGCGTCGTCGGGCTCGTCGAGGCCCGCCTGCGCGCTGCCGGCCTGGCCGGCGGGCTGGAGGAGGCGCGAACCGTCGCGTCCGAGCCGGCGCCCAGCGCATCCGAGGAAGAGGCGGCGCCTGCGACCGTCGACGCTGACGCGCCCCCGCCGCCGTCCGCCGCTCCCTTCGAGGCGCCGCGAGCCTGCCCGGCGTGCGCGACAGTGAACGACCCCGACGCGGCGTTCTGCAAGAAGTGCGCGGCGCCTCTGCGCCACGCGGCCGAACCGGCCGCGGTCGCCGCGCCCGCCGCCGGCAGCGGCGACCGCGAGGGCGAGGCCGCACCGTGAGGCTCGCCCGGAGGATCTTGGTGCTGCTGCTCGCCGCGCTGCCGCTGTCGGGCGCGGCGCAAGCGCAGCCGTCGCAGCCCGGCGCGGCCACCACCGCCTCGCCGCACGGCGAGAAGCTCCCCAGCCTCGATGCCTCTCCCACCGGGATGCCGCCAGGCCACCCCGCGGTCCCGCCGGGTGCAGCGCCGGCGGCCGGCATGCCGCCCGGCCACCCGCCGACCGGCGCGCCGTCGGCCGGCATGCCGCCCGGTCATCCCGGGTCCGGCGACCCCCACGGCGCGCACCCCTCCGCGCCGCGCGGTCGGGCCGGCACGGACGGCATGTACGAGCCTCCCGAGGACGAGGTCCTCGAGGAGCTGGGCTGGGCCCCCGGCACCATCGTGGTCGAGATCCGCGACGCGGACGGGCAGCCCGTCGCGGGCGCCCCCGTCGTCCTCGGCGTCGTCCACTCCACCGTCGCCACCGGCGAGGAGCGGGAAAAGCTCTCCTCGGCGACCGACGCCGGCGGGCTGGCGCGCTTCGAGAGCATGAAGGTCGGGATGGCACACACCTACTCCGCGTCGAGCCAGCGGGGTCCCTCGCGCTTCGAGGCGCCGCCGTTGAACCTGCCCGAGAAGGGCGGCATGCGGATCGTCCTCCACGTCTACGACACGGTGACTGACATCGCCGAGGCGCAGATCGGGATGCGCGCGCTCGCCTTCCTGTCGCTGCGCGAGGACGCGATCCAGACCGAGCAGGTGCTGGAGGTGTTCAACCTCGGTCGCACCGCGTGGCAGGCCGAGGTGGCGGTGGACCTGCCCCCAGGCTTCAAGGCCTTCAACCGGGCGGAGGAGGGCGGCGTCGCGAACGTCGACCCCACCGACGCCGGCTACGTGCTGCGGGGGACGTTCCGACCGGGGCGCACCGCGGTCGGGTTCCGCTGGCAGCTGCCCCTCGACAACGATCCCGAGCAGGTCGTGAAGCTCGGCTTGCCCCCGCGCGTCGCCCAGGCGCGCGTCATCGCCGAGGCGTCCAAGACGATGGAGCTGGAGGTCGAGGGCGCGCCTGCATCCCGGCGCACCCGCAACCGCGACGGTCGTTCCGTGCTGGTCACCGAGCGTGCGTCGCCGCAGGGCGATAAGGGCCTCTCCGCGCTATCGGTGACGCTGCGCGGCCTGCCGACCAAGGGACCGGGCCGTTGGGTGGCGCTCGGCATCGCCTCGACGATGGTCGGGCTCGCCGCGTTCGGGCTGTGGTCGCGGGGAGGTCGTCGCGTCGCCCTCGCCGAGGACGCGCGCGAGGACCTGGCGCAGGCGCGCGACGCCCTGCTCGACGAGCTGGTCGCGCTGGAGCGCGCCAGGCTGCGCGGCCAGGTCGGTCCCAAGACCTACGAGCGAGTTCGCGCGGCGATGCTCGACGCGCTCGCCAACGTCGTCGCCGAGCTGGAGCAGGAAGGGGCCCCCGCGGTCGCCGCCGCCCCGGTCGATGCGCCGCCGCCCTCCGAGCCGCTGCCGCCCCAGGTGGCGCCGCCCACCACGCGGAAGCGCCGCGCGCGCTCTGCGCGCGGGGAGCGTCCGTCGGAGGGCCGATGACCGAGCGCCGCCGCTACGCGCGCCTCGGGCTGTGGAACGGGAGGACGTCGTGGGCGGAGCTGGCCCGCGACTGCGCGACCCTGCTCGATGCGGCGCCGTGGGACCCGGCGTGCAAGCCGAGCGGTGACGTCATCGACCGCGTCGACGCACAGGGCCGCAGCGGGCGGACGCGCCCCCTGGCGCCGGTCACGCCGTCGAAGATCCTCTGCGTCGGGCGCAACTACCGCGCGCACGCGAAGGAGCTGGGCCACGAGGTGCCGGTTGAGCCGATGCTGTTCTGGAAGCCGCCCAGCTCGATCCTCGATCCGGGCGGCGACGTGGAGCTGCCCCCGGCGTCGATCAGCGAGCGCGTGGAGCACGAGGTCGAGCTCGGGGTGATCGTGGGCAAGCGCCTGCGGCGCGCCTCGGTCGAGGAGGCCCGCGCCGCGATCTTCGGGCTGACACTGGTAGGTGACATCACCGCGCGCGACCTCCAGAAGAAGGACGGCCAGTGGTGGCGCGCCAAGGGCAAGGACACCTTCTGCCCGGTCGGCCCGGTCCTGGTGACCGGGCTCGATCCGCAGGCGCTCACCATCGTCGGCCTGGTGAACGGTGAGCTTCGCCAGTCGGGGCACACGCGCGACATGATCTTCCCCGTCGCCGAGGTGCTCGCCCACGCGAGCCAGGCCCTCACGCTGGAGCCGGGCGACCTCATCGCAACCGGCACGCCCGAGGGAGTCGGCCCGCTGCGGCCGGGCGATCGGCTGGAGATCCAGATCGCCGAGATCGGGACGCTCGCCGTCGCTGTCGTCGCGGCGCCGAACGGCGGATGAGCTCGGCGGCGCAGCGCCGCCTGCGGCGCGTGGCGGCCGGCGGGCTGATGGCCGTGCTGCTCATCGCGCTCGACGTCGACCTCGCGCGGCGCGTGGCCTCGAGCCCGGCGCGCTGCGCGGAGGGAATGATCCTCCTCGGTGCGCGCTGCTGCGGCGAGGGGCAGCAGCTCGAGGGCGCCCGCTGCATCGGCGCGCCCACCGCCTGCGCGGGCGGACTGGTGGTGACCGTCGCGGGCTGCGCGCCCCCATCGCCCCCGCCTCGCGTGGCCGTCGCCGGGGGAGCGCTCAGCGTCGCGCCCGCCGACTGGGAGGCCTCGGGGATCACGTCCTTTCACGCGCAGCAGGTGGCGCCGTTCGTCATCGACGCGCACGAGGTGACAGAGGCCCGCTGGGCGGCGTGCGTCGAGGCGGGGGCGTGCGCGCGCATCCCGCTGCGCGGCGAGCCCGGGCTGCCGGTGGCGGGTGTCACCGCGCGCGAGGCGTCGGCGCTCTGCGCGCACGAGGGCGGTCGGCTGCCCACCGAGGCCGAGCGCGCCATGGCGGCCGCGGGTGGCGGAAGCCGCCGCTACCCGTGGGGCCCGACCGGCTTCGTCTGCCGGCGCGCCGCCTGGGGCCTGGTCCGCGGGCCGTGCGCCGAGGGCGCCGGCGGCCCGGAGATCGTCGGCGCGCACCCGGCGGGCGCCACGCCCGAGGGCGCGCACGATCTCGCCGGCAACGTCGCGGAGTGGACGCAGCCGGTGGACGGCCGCGCCGCGGTGCTGGGCGGCGCCTACGACGACGCGGAGGCCGCCGCGCTGCGGACCTGGGCGCGCCGCGTGGAGCCGGAGGACGCGCGGCGGGCGACGATCGGGTTCCGTTGCGCGCACGGCGCTGCGCCCTGAAAGAGGGGTCAGCGCGGGCAGCGCTCAGTTCTTTGCGGACTTGGTGAGGACGACCTGGGCCTCGCCGAGCTGCCAGCGGAGGGTGCCGTCCTTGGCGAAGCGGAAGTCGGCGAGGTCCTCGCCACCTTCGGGGCGCTTGAACTGGACGCGGACGCGGTCGCCGTCGATCGACGCAACGCGGAAGGTTCCGCTGCGCGGCGACTCGGCGGGCATGCCGACCGTGACCTTGTTGCCGACGAACTCGAGGCGCGTGCCCTTGGCCCACCCCTCCGCCTTGGCCAGCTTGTCGCCGGCGAGGCCGTCGACCGCGATGCCCTGCCAGTGGCCCTGGAGCCGCTCCCGGGGCTCACGCCCACAGGCCAGGAGGGAGGTCGCGAGCAGGCCGAAGAACAACAGGGAGAGCGGGCGAGCGAGCATGGCACCTCCACGAAACGCCAAAATCAGGCGCGTTTCGGAGGATATGGAGGGCTGATCAGACGGAGCAACAAATGTGTGTCGATGTGCGACTCCGCCTCACAGGCCGCCGCCGGTGCCGGAGACGCTGCTCCCCTCCTGCTCCATGTAGCAAGCGTCGCTGCAGGCGTAGAGCGACTCGTCCCCGTCGCAGTTTCCCGCCTCGACGACGCACAGTGACCAGCATCGCTCCCAGGAGTCACGGCACTCGCCGCCACACCCGGGGCAGCCGCACAGCGAGCTGGCCTGCTCGCACAGGCCGGCGACGCAGGTGGCCATCGCCTCGGCCGGATCGTCGCAAGCGTCGGGCTCTCCGCACGTCCACTCGTTGGCGAAGCAGCTCAGATACGCGCCGTAGTCGGCCTCGCAGCTCGTCAGGGTGGCCACCGCCGCGTCGTCCTCGAAGCGCGAGACGCAGGCGGATACGAAGCTCGTCTGGTCAGCGCTGCACTCGGTGTCGCAGGCGCAGGCGTCGGTGCAGATCTGCACCGGCGTGCGACGCGGCGGGCCGCTGGAGGTCGAGGGCGCCGTCGCCGAGCTGCCCACGACGACGCTCAGATCGGGTGCGCCGCCGTCCCCGCTGCCGCCCCCGGCTCCGCCCTCGCCGCTGCTGCCGCCGCCGTCCTCGCAGCCGAGGAGGGATCCGAGGAGCAGCGCGACGGCCGGGAGCAGGAGACGGGACATCATGGGCGCGCCCACTGCACGCCATGTGCCGGCCGGGCAAACCCTCCGTTTCCCGGGAATCGTTGCGTCGCGGGCAGCCGCAGGGTCGACCTGGCACGACCTGGCACGCCGCCGACCCTCTTGTCCGGCGCCGGTCACCGCACCAGGATGGCGCCGCCTTGCGATCCTCCTTTTTCTCCCGGCGCCTGCCCGCGAACGACCGCGCCGCCATCCTCCGCGAAGTCCTCGAGCTCGCCGGCACGCGGCACGCCGAGGGGCCGCCGGTCGTCGTCTTCGACCTGGACGGTACGCTCCTCGACAACCGGCCGCGCGTGGTCCGCATCCTCCACGAGCTCGCCGAGACCTGGGCGGAGCAGCACCCGGAGGAGGCGACGAAGCTGCGCGCGTCGCACACCGATCTCGTCGCCTACGGCATCGTCCACAACGCGCAGGCGCTGGGGGTCGACGACGCGACGCTGCACGACGCGATCTTCACCTTCTGGAAGGATCGCTTCTTCCGCGACGCGTACCTCCGCCACGACGTGGAGGTCCCGGGGGCCCTGTCCTTCGTGCGCGCCTGCTACGCGGCGGGCGCGTCGATCGTCTACCTGACCGGCCGCGATCTCCCGGCGATGGCGCTCGGCACCTTCGCGAGCCTGCGCGACCTCGGCTTCCCCATCGGGGTGGTGAACACCTCGCTCGTGCTCAAGCCCGACTTCGAGACGCCCGACGTGGAGTTCAAGCGCGGCGTCGCCCCGGCGTTCGGAAAGATCGGGCGCGTCGTGGCGTCGTTCGACAACGAGCCCGCCAACGCGAACCTCTTCCTCGAGCACCACCCGCACGCGAAGTCGATCTTCGTCGACACCCAGCACGCGCCCGATCCGCCCCCGCTCGACCCGCGGGTGGTGGTCATCGACTCCTTCGTGATCGAGCCGTAATGGGTCGCGCGGCGCTGCTCCTCCTGGCGCACATGCTGCTCGCCTGCGAGCCCGTGCCGAGCGGAGGTGCTGCACCTGCCGGCTCGGCGACCGGCGCCAGCCCCAACGCCAGCATCCTTCCCGGTCCGCGCGCCGATGCGCTCCCCGACCCCACCGGCGAGGAGGGTGACGCCGGGCCGCGCGGGATCCTGCTGGGACCGGGCGGCACGCTGGTGGCGCCCGAGGCGCCGCAGCCCACGGCGCTGCGACCCGATCGGCCACTGCCGCTCGACCCGCTGGCGCGCTCCGAGCAGACCGGCATCAGCCTCACCATGCAGCTGAAGTGGCGCGCGGTGCCGGGGGCCCCGCCGGCGCCCGAGGTGCAGGCCGCCGGCATCGCCAAGGCCGCCACCGCGACCCGCTTCACCCTCATCGCCGACGTGGCGCAGGAAGGGCGTCTGCGCATCGTCCTCGAGGGCCGCGGCTTTCCGCTCCCACCCCACACCGAGCTGCGGGGCCGCGACGATCGCTACGGCATGGTGCTCCTGTGGCCCGACGGCGAGCGCTACCGACCCATCGCGCCCGGCTCGCTGCGCGCCCTGCTGGGGGAGCGGCGCGTCGACGCGACGCCGCTCTCCGCCGGCACCGTGCTGCGCGACGTCAAGGCGAAGGCCCCCACGATCGACGGGCTCACCGTCGAGGGTACGCCCGCGCGCGAGGTGCAGCTGGAGTCGTCGTTCGGCAAGCTCCTCCTCGTCTTCGCCACGCTGCCCGAGGCCGGTCGCGGCGCGCTGCCCCTCTGCCGGACGCTGCTGGAGATCGGCGGCATCGAGCCCAGCTCGACGGTGTGTCGCGCCGAGGAGGTGGCACTGCTCGCACGCTTCGACTGGAAGGGCGGCGGCGGCGTCGACCTGGAGACGACCAGCCTCTCCCGCCGCTCCGACTTCATGCCGTCCGACGTCGCGGTGCCGCCGCCGAGCGCCGTCTACACCGTCGATGGGCTGCCCGAGGTTCCCTTCGGGATCTTCCTCACCAGGGACGACCTGACCGCGTTCCGCAGCAAGCCCGTCGTCCCCGCGGCCCTCCCGCCGGACGCGCCCGGCGAAGGGTTCTTCGCCGACAACGAGACCGATCAGCTGCTCTACCTGCTCCTCGACGGCGTCCCGGTGGTCGCCGTCCCCGCGCGCGACTCGCGCTACCTGATCGGGACGCAGGCAGGCTCCTACACCGCGCAGTGGCGGACGTTCCTCGGAGATCGCGTCGAGCCCCCGGTGACCGTCACCCTCCCGGCCCGCATCAAGATCGGCGCGCGACGCGCCGAGCCCGCAGACGCCGGGCGCTGACACGCCGCGCCGGCTCGACCCCTGCGCCGAGCCCAGGCCGACATTTCGCCGAAGAAACGAGTCCGGTTGGCTGGTCTTGCAACCCTGGATCGTGCGAACGTGCGCCCCATGCGTCTTCCCCTCTCCATCGCGTTCATCGCCGTTTCACTCATCACCGTGGGTACCGGGTGCCAGACGAAGGTCGAGCGCGGCGCGCTCGAGACCCTGATCAAGGACACGCTCAAGAAGGAGAAGCTCGAGCTGAAGTCACTCGCCTGCCCGGACGCGATCGACGCGACGGCCGGCAAGACCACCGAGTGCAAGGCCGTCGACTCGGAGGGGACGGACGGCACCGTCAAGGTGACGTGGGGCAAGGACTCCAATGACTTCGACTGGGGCACGACCCTCGAGCTGCAGAAGAGCGGCGACGCCCAGGAGGCAGCGCTCGGCGCGCAGGTCAACAGCAAGGTCGACGTGAAGTGCGCGGACAAGACCGTCTTCGCGAAGCCCGGCAAGTCCTTCACCTGCGACGCAACGGTCGAGGCCGCGGCGGGCGTCGCGCACAAGGTCGACCTGACCGTGTCCGACGACATGAAGACCGTGAAGTCGACCCTGCGACCGGCCTCGGAGGCAGCTGGAGCCGCCCCCGCCGCGGCCCCCTCCGGCTCGGCGGACGCCCCTCCGGCCGGGTCGGCCGACGCCGCCCCCGCAGCCGCCGCCGACGCCAAGCCCGAGTGATCAGCCCGCAGGTGCGAGCTCGCCGCTGCGGAGGACCCGGGAGACAAGCTCCGGCATCCTCTTCGCGGTGAGCTCGTGCCCCACACACGCGAGCAATGTCTCACCCTCGCACAGCAGCTCGGCGCCGCGGAGCACGCGGTACGTGAAGCGGACGGTCACCCGCGTCAGGTCGGCGCTCGTGGTCTCGATGACGAGGACATCATCGAAGCGCGCCGCCCTGCGGTAGCGGAGCCGGGTCTCCACCACCGGAAGGTGGACGCCCTGCTTCGCCCAGAGATCGTAGGAGACGCCTCGCCGGTGCAGCCAGTCGACGCGGCCCGCCTCGAAGTACGTGAGGTAATTGGCGTGGTGGACGATCCCCATGAGATCCGTCTCGCAGAAGCGGACGCGCAGCTCGAGACGCGAGGTGAGATCAGCGGCGCTCGGCGTCTCGCCGCGCTCGTGAGGCGCAGGGTCCTGCATGGGTCGGCGCAGCTTACCTCGCCCGGGTGGACGTGATAGCTCGGCCAGCCATGGCCGACCGCATCACCACGCTGCTCGACGAAGCCACCATCCGCGATCGGATCCGCGAGCTGGGCGCGCAGATCACCAGGGATTACCAGGGCAAAAAGCTGGTCCTGGTGTGCGTGCTCAAGGGCAGCTTCGTCTTCACCGCCGACCTGTCGCGCGCCATCGATCTCCAGCTCCGCGTCGAGTTCCTCGGCGTGCGCAGCTACGGCGAGGGGACGAGCAGCACCGGTGTCGTCCAGATCACGCAGGACCTCTCCAGGCCCATCGAGGGCGAGGACATCCTCATCGTCGAGGACATCGTCGACACCGGCCTGACCATCGCCCACCTCCTCGAGCTGCTCGGCACCCGCAAGCCGGCCAGCCTCAAGGTGTGCGCGCTCCTCCACAAGCCGGCGCGCACCCGGGTCGAGGTCCCGATCGACTACCTCGGCTTCACCATCGAGGACCGCTTCGTGGTCGGATACGGCCTCGACTGGAGCGAGCGCTACCGCAACCTCCCCATGATCGGCGTGGTCGAGGGGTCGTCGTGAGCGAGGGAGACGGCGCGCCGGCGGTCATCCCGACCAGCAAGCGCCTCGCGGCGCTGGAGAAGATGACGGCCACCGGTCACCGCGGGACCTCGTCGGACACGCTCACCTGGTACGGCCTGGCCATGGAGTACAAGTCGCTCGGCCGGCTGGACGACGCCGAGCGGACCTTCGTGTTTCTCCGCGCGCACGACCCCGACTACGTCCCCATGTACTACCAGGCCGGGTCCCTCTTGCTGGCGGTCGGCCGGAAGGACGACGCGCGAGCCTGGCTGGAGCAGGGCGTGGCCGCGGCGAACAAGAAGGGCGACTCCCACGCGCTCGGTGAGATCCAGGGCGTGCTCGCCCAGATCGAGTGAGCGCGGCGGATCTGCGCTTCTGCTAGTGTCGGCGGTCGCGTGATCGGCTCGGTCGTCGACGGCAAATACGAGGTGATCCGCCTGCTCGGGCAGGGCGGGATGGGTGCCGTATTCGAGGTCCGTCACGTCGACACCAACCGTCGCCTCGCTCTGAAGGTCATCCGCGCGGTGGAGGCGTCCAAGCAGCGGGCGCTCGTCCTCCGTCTCCAGCGCGAGGCGCGCGCCGCCGGCGCCATCGACAGTCCCCACATCGGACAGGTCATCGACGCCGGCACCGACGCCGCGACGGAGACCCCTTACCTGGTCATGGAGCTGCTCCTCGGCGAGGACGTGCAGCAGGTGCTGGACCGGGTCGGCTCGCTCGAGCCCGACGTGGCGCTGCGCATCGTCGCCCAGGCGTGCCTCGGCCTGGAGAAGGCGCACGACAACCGGGTCGTCCACCGCGACGTGAAGCCGGCCAACCTCTTCCTCGCCCGGCAGCGCGACGGCGAGCTGGTGGTGAAGGTCCTCGACTTCGGCATCGCCAAGCTGAAGCAGGAGGATCTGGGGGCGATGGAGAGCGGCTCGCTCACCCGCACCGGCAGCGTGCTCGGCTCGCCCCTCTACATGTCGCCGGAGCAGGCGCGGGGGGCCAAGGCCATTGACCACCGCGCCGACCTGTGGTCGCTGGGCGTGGTCGCCTACCAGCTCCTCACCGGGCGCACGCCGTACCAGGAGATCGACGCGCTCGGCGAGCTCATCCTCGCCATCTGCTCCGAGCTGCCCCCGTCCGTGCAGGACTTCGCGCCGTGGGTCGACCCGACGCTCGCCGAGGCGGTGCACAAGGCGCTCGCGCTCGACGCCGTCGAGCGCTACCAGACCGCCGCCGAGATGCACGTCGCCATCTGCGCGCACCTCCCGCGCGACGCCGCCGGCAAGGTCGATCTCACGGTGCGCGAGGAGCACCTAATCTCTCCCGACGAGGTCGTGCGCAGCGTCGCGGCGCCGCGGCTGTTCGCGGAGATGGGCCGCCGCCCCGCCATCACCACCAGGCCCCGCTCGCAGCACATCGTCACGCCCTCGGGCTCGTTCGATCGCGGGTTCACCACCGGCAACCGCGGCGACCGCCCGTCGGCGGCGGAGATCGAGGCCAGCCCCACGCTGATGATCGCCTCCGGCGTGGGGACGACGTCGCAGCCGGGCGCACCGTCGTCGGCGAGCGCGGGCACGTCGCAGAGCGGCGACGTGAGGACGGGGACCGTCGCCGGCGTCTCGCGCTCCAGCCCTGCCGAGCCGCGGCGCTCGCGCGGTCCGCTCATCGTTGGGGTCGCCGCGGCCGCGATGGTGATCGGGACCGGCGTCGCGTTCCTCGGCCAGTCCGGCACCGGCGCGAGGCAGGCCACGCCATCGGCGATGGCGGCGCCCGCCGCGTCGGCACCGGCGGTGACGCCGCCCGTGCCGCCGCCGCCCGCGGTGACCCTGCCGCCGGCGGTGACGCCGCCCGCCTCCGCGCCGCCCGCCGACCGCGCCCCGACCTCGTCGAGCGCCGCCGCGAGCGCTCGCGCCGCGGCGCCGACCGGCCCTGGCAAGGCCGCTCCCCGCGGAACCACGGTGCCACGAGCGCCCAGCGCCGCCGCACCCACCACCGCGGCGCCCGCCGGCACCACCGGCTTCGGCGATCGAGAGTGAATACCTTGAACCTCCAACGATTGTTCGTCTCCGTCCGCCCCCGGCTCGCGAGCGTCGCCTCCGTGGGGCTCATCGTGGGGCTGGTCCTCGCCGCGCCCACGTCCGCGCACGCGCAGACCGCAGCCGAGAAGGCCGCGGCGGAGGCGCTCTTCGACGAGGGGAAGAAGCTGGTCGACACCGGTCAGATGGCCGAGGCGTGCCCCAAGTTCGAGGAGAGCCAGCGCCTCGACGCCGGCCTGGGCACGCTGCTCTACCTGGCTGACTGCTATGAGCGCGCGGGGCGCACCGCAAGCGCCTGGGCGACCTTCCGCGAGGCTGCGGCGACGGCGCGCGCCGCGAACCAGGCCGACCGTGAGCAGATCGCGCGTGCGCGCGCCGAGGCGCTGGAGGCGAAGTTGCATCGCCTCGCCCTGCGGGTGGACGACGCCAGCGAGGGGCTCACCCTGACGCGGGTCGAGGCGAAGACGGGGCGGCGCGAGCCGCTGGCCCGCGCGACGTGGGGCGTCGCCCTGCCCATCGATCCCGGGAGCTACCGGCTGGAGGCGTCGGCGCCAGGGAAGGCGGCGTGGTCGTCCGCGATCGAGGTGCCGGCCACCGCGGGGACGACGACCACCGTGGTTCCGGTCCTCGCCGCGGGCGCAGCGTCGCCGGCCGCGCCGGTGCTGGCACCCTCGGCGGCGGCGCCGCCGGCCAGGCCGACCGAGGGACCGGGCTCGCCGGGGAGCACCGAGCGCGCCTTCGGGATCACCCTGGGCGCGGCGGGGATCGCGTCGCTCGCGGTCTCCGGGGTCTTCACCGCGATCGCACTCTCCAACGACGGCGATGCCGACGACCTGTGCGGCGACGGCGACACCTGCGCCAGCGCCGAGGGCGTCGCGGCCAGCGAGGATGCCGTCGCCATGGGCAACGTCGCCACCGCGCTGTTCGTCGTCGGCGGCGCGCTTGTCGCGACCAGCGTGGTCATCTACCTGACCGCGCCGGACGCGGGGATCGCCAGCGCCGCCGCTCGTCGCCACGTCGCCGTCGAGCCCTCCGCGCGCGGTGCCGACGCGGGTCTCTCGCTCCGAGGACGATTCTGATGACCTCCCTTGCTTCCCTGGCGGGTCGTGCGCTGGCGGTGCTGGCGCTGGGCGCGCTCGGCGGCTGGCTCACCGTGGCCTCCGCCTGCAATTCCATCCTCGGCATCGAGGAGCGCGAGCTCGCGCCAGGGGAGACGGCGGACGAGCTCACCTGCGAGCTCTACTGCGACACCACGATGACCAACTGCACCGGGCAGTTCCAGCAGTACCAGAGCCGGGAGACCTGCCTCGCCCTCTGCGGCTTCCTCGAGCTGGGCACGGCGGAGGACCAGAGCGGGAACACCGCCGGCTGTCGCTTCCGCAACGCCAGCCTGGCCGCCTCCACGGGGGAGCTCGCGGACCACTGCCCGCTCGCCGGCCCTGGCAGCGGCGGATCGTGCGGCGATCGCTGCGAGAACTACTGTTCGGTCATGACCGTCGCCTGCGCCTCCTTCTCCGAGGTGGGCGCCACCCCGGAGAGCTGCCTGTCCTTCTGCCAGAGCAGCCGCGACAACCCGGCGTGGACGCCGCTCGACCCGCAGCAGCTCGATCACGACGACTCGATCCAGTGTCGCCTCTGGCACCTGGGCAACGCCTCGCAGGCCCCCGACGTCCACTGTGGCCACGCCGACGGCACCACGAAGTGCGAGGCACCCGGCGGCGGGTCCGGCGGCGGCGGCGGCGGCGACCCCGCGGCGGACGACCCCTCGTCCGGCTGACGGCGCTCAGCCGCCGGCGCCGTCCTCACCCTCGGGCTCCCCGCGCCAGGCGCGCAGCCGCTCCAGCACCAGCTTCTCGTAGCCCCGCATCTTCGGCTCGTAGAAGCGGCTCCCCCCGAGCACCACCGGCAGGTAGGTCTCCCCGCGCGCGACGCCGCCCTCCTCGTCGTGCGCGTAGCGATACCCGCTTCCGTACCCCTCGCTCTTCATCAGGCCGGTGACGGCGTTGCGCAGCTTCATCGGCACCTCGAGCGCGCCGTGCTCGCGCACCGCCGCCTGCGCCGCGTGCCACGCCAGGTTGACCGCGTTCGACTTGGGCGCCGTCGCCAGGTAGATGCACGCCTGCGCCATCGGGTAGAGCCCCTCGGGCAGGCCCATGCGGCGGAAGGACGCGTCGGCGGCGACCACGACCTCCAGGGCGCGCGGGTCGGCGTTGCCCACGTCCTCCGAGGCGAAGATCAACATGCGGCGGAGGATGAAGAGCGGGTCGTCGCCCGCCTCCACCATGCGCATCATCCAGTAGATCGACGCGTCGGGATCGGAGCCGCGCATCGACTTGATAAAGGCGCTGATGACGTTGTAGTGCTCCTCGCCCGCCTTGTCGTAGAGCAGCGTCTTGTGCTCGGCCGTCGCGGCGACGCGCTCCAGGCGCACCACCGGGTCGCCCTCGGCGATCGCCTCCTCCGCGGTGACCTCGAGCGTCGTCAGCGCGCGCCGCGCGTCCCCCTGGGCCAGCGTCGCGATGGCGGCGAGCGCCTCGTCCTCCGCCTCGACCTCGCCGCGAAAGCCCTGCTCCGAGGTCACCGCCCTCCGGAGCAGCGCGATCAGCGCCGCGTCGTCGAGGCGCTTCAGCCGGAACACCTTGCAGCGCGAGAGCAGCGGCGCGTTGACCGCGAAGGACGGGTTCTCGGTGGTGGCGCCGACCAGCGTCACCGTGCCGTTCTCCACGTGGGGGAGAAAGGCGTCCTGCTGCGACTTGTTGAAGCGGTGGATCTCGTCGACGAACAGGATGGTGCGCCGCCCGGCGAGGCGACGCGCCTCCGCCGCCTCGGCCACGATCTCCCGCACCTCGGCGACGCCGCCCAGCACCGCGTTGAAGGGGACGAAGCTGGCCTGCGTGCGCTCGGCGACGATGCGAGCGAGCGTCGTCTTTCCGCTGCCGGGCGGGCCCCAGAGGATCATGGAGGGGACGCGGTCGGCAGCGATGGCACGGCCCAGGAGGGTTCGCTCGCCGAGCAGCTCCTCGTGGCCGACCAGATCCTCCAGTCGGCGCGGGCGCACCCGCTCCGCCAGCGGCACGGTGCGCGCGAGGTCGCCGCCGCCGTCCGGGCGAGCCGCAGCCGCCTCGAACAGCGACGCACCGCCGCTCGCCGTCCTCCGCCGGGCCGCCATGCCACGAACCAACCACCGGCGACCGCTCCGTGCAAGGCCGGTCGCCCGCGCGCGGGGCTATGCTCGACGGGTGCGCCGCGAGCCGCTCGTCTACCGCAGCCCCGGGGTGGGCGTGCGACGCGTCGCGCAGATGCGTCGGACCGCCATCGCGCTGGCGGCGGTCTATTTCGGAGTCACCGCGCTGGCGACACTGGCCTGGGGCGCGCTCGCCCTCGCCGGGTTCATCGCCTTCTTCGCCTACATGGGGCTGCCGCTGGTCGCGCACTGGCAGCGCATCTCCGACCCCGGCACCCAGACCAGCGCCGGGTCCCTCTTCGCCGGCACGCTGACCGTCGACGACGACGACGTCACCGTCGAGGGTTCGGACGGCGTCCTCTCCGTCCCGCGCTCCGAGATCAGCGACGGCTGGGTCGAGCCGTTCGGCAGGGGATCGCAGCGCGTCGTCCTCCGGCACCAGAACGGCGATCTCGGGGTGGTCGAGGTCGAGTCCCTCGCTGCCGGCAACGCGATCCTGGAGGCGGTCGGCTTCTCGTCCGACCGCCACGCCTTGCGGGTGCGCACCGCCGGCAACTCCAGCCAGACGCTGCGGGAGATGGCGGTGGTCGGCGCGGTGTTCCTCCTCAGCGTCCCGCTCCTCGCGCTCGGCCTCGCAGACGAGCCTGGGACGCTGGCGCTCGCCGGCGCGGCGACCGCCGCGACCGTCGGCATCGTCGCGCTGCTCGCGCGCGCCACGGTCAAGCCGGTGGTGCGCGTCGGGCTCGATGGAATCGCGATCGCACGCGGGCGCGAGCGCACCTTTGTCCCCGTGCGCGACGTCGTCGGGGTGGAGATGACGAAGGCCGGCGTCGAGGTGTGGGTGACCGGCGCGCAGCCGCCTCTGGTGCTGCGCTGCTGGGGCGTGCAGCAGGCGGCGCTCCACGCGCGCATCCTGGAGGTGGTGCGCGGCTTCGGCGGCGCTGCGGCGCCTCCGGCGCAGCTGGCACGGCTCGACCGCCAGGGCCGCGATCTGGCGGGCTGGCGCGAGGCGCTGCGCCGCGTGGTGGGTGACGACGCGGGCGACTATCGCCGCAGCGGACTCGCCCGCGAGGATCTCGCGAAGCTGCTTGCGCAGGGCGATGCGCCCGCCGAGCGCCGCATCGGGGCCGCGATGGCGCTGGCCTCGAGCGGCGACGCCGGCGAGCGCGAGTGCGTCCGCATCGCGGCGCGCGCATGCGCCAGCGAGGAGCTGCGCGCGGTGCTGGAGCGCATCGCCGAGGACGAGGTCGACGAGGCGTCGGTGGAGGCCGCGCTGCGGGTGCAGTCGTCCTGATGGGCCTCTCGGTGGCGCCGACCGAAGAGCGAGGGCGAGAGCGGCAGGGCAGCGAGGAGCGGTGCGACGCGCAAGGGAACGGGCTCAGCGCGTAGCGCGGCTACCAAAGATCGCGGTGCCGACGCGCACCAGGGTGGAGCCCTCCTCGATGGCGACGGCGAAGTCGGCGCTCATGCCCATCGAGAGCTCGCGCATCGCCTCGAAGCCAGCCTGGCGAAGCTCATCGCGCAGCGCGGCCAGCGCACGGAAGTGGGGGCGGGCGTCCTCCGGATCCTCGGTCATCGGCGGGACCGTCATGAGCCCGACCGCGCGCACCCAGGGGCTGCCAGTGAGCGCCTCCACGATCGCGCGGGCGTCGCCCGGGGCGCAGCCGGCCTTGTGCTGCTCGCCGGCGACGCCCACCTCGACCAGCGCGTCGACGACGCGGCCGGCCGCCTCGGCGCGTCGGCGCAGCTCGACCGCGAGCTCGACGCGATCGACGGCGTGCACCGCGGCCGCGATGCGCGCGACGTCCTTCACCTTGTTGCGCTGGAGGGCGCCGATGGCGTGCCAATGCAGTCCCGCGAGCCCCTCCAGCGACGCGGCCTTAGCGACCAGCTCCTGCACGTAGTTCTCGCCGAAGTCGCGCTGCCCTGCGGCGTGAGCCGCCGAGATCGCCTCGGCCGGCTGCATCTTCGAGACGGCGATGAGGCAGACCTCGCCTGGATCGCGACCCGCGCGGCGTGCAGCGTCGTCGATGGCCCCGCGCACGCTCGCGAGGCGCTGCTCGATTCCCTGGCTGTCCACCACCTGGGCCACGCTTGCGCTTCTACCGCCTTTCCCGCGGGGGCGGCCACCGGGGACTGCCGGATCCCACGGCAGGGGCCCAGGGGTGGCCGAGCGACAGCGACGCCGGCCCGTGTGCCAGCGCGTGCCAGGAGCGGGACCTCATCGAGCGCTGTTTCGCCGCGTTCATGCGGCTTCTCGCTCTGCGCCACGCGGCATGCATGGTGCTACGTTGGTTCTGCCCATGACGTTCCCCTACCGCCAGCTCGGTGTGACCGCGCTCGTCGCCGCCTTCGGCGCGTGCGTGTTCAACCCGCAGCCCGATCCGCCCTTGACGGCCGGCGCGGGTGGCGGCTCGTCCACCGGTGACGACGGGGACGGTACGACGGCGACCTCGTCCGGTCCCACCGCGGCGTCCTCGTCGGTCGGCGCGGCGACGAGCTCGTCGACCTCGGGCACCGGCCTCGGCGGCGCCGACGCCGGGACTGGCGGCGGCACGGGTGAAGGCGGCGGCGCCAGCGACGGCGGCGGCGGTGTCGGCGGTGTCGGCGGCGACCCGAGCGGTGTCGGCGGCGGCGGAGGAGCCGGGGGCGCTGGC
>JBKJLX010000571.1:0-2997 GCA_046596645.1 Polyangiaceae bacterium | reverse complement strand
AGGTAGTCCGCGAAGTCCGCGGTGCCGCGCGCGAGCTCGTCGAGGGCTTGCTCCACGAGCTCGAGGTCCTCGACCACGACGCCCCGCGTTCGAGCGAGCTGCCGCAACCGAGCCTCGACCGTCGCACGGTTCCATCGATAGGCACCGGAGAGGACCCAGGCGACCTCCGCGAGGACGACGAGCGACAGGAACACGCCACCGTCGCCGGCGTGCTTCACGAAGGCGCGTTCTGCCTTCCTCGTCTGCGCCGGGTCGTCGCCGACGAGCACCCGGACGACCACGTTCGTGTCAAACCCGACCACGGACCGCCTCCGCGACCGCGGCGTCCATCTCCTCGAGCGACACCACGCGCTGGACGACGGGCCGGTCGCGGAAGAGGTCCTCCGGCTCGTGCAACGCAGGCGTGAGGATGAGCCGACCGCGGGTGTCGATCGAGAGGGTCACCTTGCAGCCCGGGTGAAGCTTGAGCTTCTCGCGGACCGCCTTGGGCAGGGCGAACTGCCCCTTGGCGCTCATGGTGATGGTGGTCACACGGTCCGTCGTAAGATGCGCCGTCTTACCCTGCAACCCGCGCGACCCACGAGGAGGCCCTACCTCGCCATCCCGAAGATCGACTGGGCTTCACTCCGCTGCAATGACGTGGCGTCCGTGCCCACGGACTCGGGCGACGTCCAGGCGGCGCTTCCGCTTCTCCTCGTACATCGCGTCGTCCGCGCGGCGGAGGAGCGACTCCAGCGGCTCGTCTCCCGCCGGGTCGAACGCGGCGAGCCCGGTGCTCGCGCGGAGTGGCTGCTCCGCGTGGGGCCATTCACCGTTCGCCTGCGCCATCGCGTCGAGGATCCGCGCGCGGAGGATGGCGGCGCCGCTGCGACCCACGCCGGGCACCAGCACCACGAACTCGTCGCCGGCCAGGCGGGCCACCACGTCATCCCCGCGGAGCGCCCCGCGCAGGGCGACGGCGGCGGCGCGGATGGCGCGGTCGCCGGCGGCGTGCCCATGCCGATCGTTGATCGCCTTGAGCCCGTCGAGGTCGGCGAAGACGACGAGGTACGGCGTGCGCTCACGACGCGCCCGCGCGTCGTGCGCCTCGGCGGCCGACTGGAAGCCGCGGCGGTTGGCCAGGCCGGTGAGATCGTCACGGTGCGAAGCGGCTTGCCCCTCCGCGGCAGTCCGGCGAAGCTCGTGCTGCAGGTGCTGGCGTTCTTCGACGCGACCCAGCAGCTCCCCGATGCGCACGAGCGTCTCCTCGGCGACCGCGCCGCGAGGGACCACCTCCACCCGAGGGGGCGCGCCGCGGTCGAGCGTCCACGAGACGGTCGGGGCTCCGGACGGCGCGTCCTCCACGGCGTAGGCGACCTGCAGGCGACCTCCGCCCGCGGGGTCCATCCACGCGACCTCGGCGCGCGCGAGGCCGAGCCCCGCGGTGGCCAGGCGCATGGCCCGCCGCGCGATCCCTCTGGCGTCGCGCTCCTCGGTGGTGACGAGGGCGATGTCGTGCAGCAGCTCCATCCTCCGTTCGGCGTTCGCGCGCGCCGTCACGTCGACGACCACGATCGCGGCGGCCCGGCGGGTGCCGTCGAGGCCTTCCGTGACCGGCGCGCCCCGGAGCAGGCAGACGCGCCCGTTGCGAACCAGCTCGATCTCGCTACGTCGTCCAGCCAGCGCGTCCTCGACGAGCGCACGGAGCGCGCTGACGTTCGCGTGGGTCGCGACG
This sequence comes from Polyangiaceae bacterium, assembly GCA_046596645.1. Classification (GTDB taxonomy): domain Bacteria; phylum Myxococcota_A; class Polyangia; order Polyangiales; family Polyangiaceae; genus JBKJLX01. Next base: position 1,283 of record JBKJLX010000571.1, on the reverse strand, counting down.
GCTGAGAGTACGCTGCCGATCAGCGAGCGCAGCGGGAGGTCCAGCGCGCGGAGGAGCTCCTCTCCCTCGGCGGCGAAGATCCGCAGGTGCTCGTCGAAGAGGAGCACCGCGCCGCCCGGGATCCCCCGCGCGATCGCGGCGTACGTCTGGACCTCCGACCCAAGGACGATCACCTCGCCGAGGGCGTCGGCGAACGTCTCGAGTTGAGCCAGGACCTCCGCGCGCCGTCCCGACGAGAGACTCGCTTCGACCAGGAGCCGCCCGCGAAGGACGCCGTCCTGCGACCGAACCTCGACGACGATCCCGTCCTTCTCGTGCTCTTCCAGCGGTGGATACAGGATGGTCACGGCAACACCGAGGCGATGGGAGAGACCCTGGAGGAGCCCGGTGATGCGACGAGCAGTCATCGAGATGGCGACAGAGCACTCGCCATGCCAGCCGCCCGGTCGCCGCCGCGCGATGGCTTGCGTTTCGAGGGGACGTCGAGCATGACGCAGGGAATGGGGAACTCGTCGCACCCGGCCGTCCGCCACGTGGGCAGCCATCCGTTCGGGCCGGTACGCACCATCGACCGCTACCGGCTGGAGAACGGGCTCGAGGTGCTCACGCTGCGCGACGACGCGGCGCCGGTCGTCACCATCGAGACGTGGATCCGGGTGGGCTCGCGCTTCGAGCGGCAGGGCAAGACCGGGATCTGCCACCTCTTCGAGCACCTGATGTTCGGCGCCACGAAGAACCGCGAGCACGGCGCCTTCGACCGCGTGCTGGAGGAGGCGGGCGCCGAGACCAACGCCGCGACCTTCCTCGACTGGACGCACTACCACGACGCCTGCCCGAAGGACGCGCTGCCCCTGGCGCTGGAGCTGGAGGCCGACCGCCTGCAGAACCTGGTGCTGGGGCCGGAGCAGGTGAAGAGCGAGAAGGAGGTCGTGGCCAACGAGCGCCGCCAGCGCGTGGACGACGACGTCGAGGGCGCGGTGAGCGAGGTCCTCTGGTCGTCGGCCTTCATCGCGCACGGCTACGGCATCCCCACCATCGGGTGGATGGAGGACATCGAGGCCTTCACCCCCGCGGACTGCGAGGCGTTCTACAGCACCTACTACGCGCCCAACAACGCGCTCCTGGTCGTGGTGGGCGACTTCGACCCCGAGGAGCTGACCCGCGAGGTGGCGCGGCTCTACGGGCCGATGAAGCCGAGCGAAATCCCGATCGAGGACGTGAAGCCGGAGCCTCCGCAGATCGAGGAGCGCCGCCTGGAGATCGAAAAGGCGACGGCGACGGAG
>JBKJLX010000534.1:0-2575 GCA_046596645.1 Polyangiaceae bacterium | reverse complement strand
CCGCGCCGTCCTCGACGTGATGGCTCCACTCCACGTCGTCGAGCCCCGCGGCGCGGTTGATGCGCTGGGTGTTGGAGACGTGGGACCACAGCTCCTCCGGCCGTGCGCGCAGCGTCCACCGGAAGTCGTAGACGCGAGGCTCCCCGGCCAGGCCCAGCCCCTGCGGGATCGCGCCCTCGGTCGCCTCGACGCCGCGCATCGCAACGCGAATCGCGTCGTGGAGCGCGGCGCCGTCGCGGAATCGCTCGTCGGGATCCTTGGCCAGGCAGCGCATCACGATGGCGGCGATCGCCGGCGGCACCGTGGGCTCGATCTCGCGCAGCTGCGGGGGCGGCTCGGTGACGTGCGCGACCGACACCACGTGCGGCGGTCCCTCGAACGGCGGGCGACCCGCGAACAGCGCGAAGAGCGTGGCGCCAAAGGCGTAGACGTCGGTGCGAGCGTCGACCTCGCGCATCTCGACCTGCTCGGGTGCCATGTAGGCCGGCGTCCCCACCGCCCCCTCGCGCGTGAGCTGGTCCGCCTCCTCCGGGGTCACCGCCCGCGCGATGCCGAAGTCGCAGAGCTTCACGCTGCGGAGCGTGTCGCCCTCGACGTCGCACAGGATGTTGCCCGGCTTCACGTCGCGGTGGACGAGCCCCAGCGCGTGCACCTCGGCCAGTGCGCGCGCGACGTCGCGCCCGATGGCGATGGCGAGGTCGGGGTCGAGGCGGCCGCGGGCGCGGGTCAGCTCGCCCGCGCTGCTGCCGGGGACGTATTCCATGACCAGGAAGTGGATCCCCTGGTCCTCGTTGGCGGCGATGAAGCGGGCGATGTTCGGTGATTGCAGCTGCGACAGGACACGCGCCTCGCGGCGGAAGCGCGCCACCAGATCGGTGCGCGAGGACAGCTCGGGGAGCAGCACCTTCACCGCGACTGCGCCGCCACCGCTGGCGTCCTCGCCGCGGAAGACGCGCCCCATGGCCCCGGCCCCGATCGACTCGATCAAGCGGTAGCCCCCGAGCCGACGGGGGACTCCGTGGATCAGCGACGTCGTCTCACGCGGGGGGCGGGTGGACGGCGCGACGGCGAGCAGGGACGCGGCGACGCGCGCGCTGGGTCGCGCCTCGGGATCCTCGGCGCGCATCGAGACGAGCGGGAGGGCCGCCCCCCCGGGGCGAGAGGTGATCAGGGTGGCCAGCGACCACACGTCCGCCGCGGACGTCGGCGGTCCGCTCGCGGTCTCGGGGGCGCGCACCGTCTCCGCCGGCGAGGGGCGCACGTCGAGCCCGGTCATGTCGAGAACGAGGCGCCCGTCGCCGCGGCGCCCGACCTGCGCGGGCCCCAGCGCGCCGTGGACGACGCCCTCCTGGTGGGCCGCGGCGAGCGCGCCGAAGAGCTCCGCGGCCTGCTTGCGCAGCGCCGCCGGTTCGGTGGCCCAGGACGCCCCGTCGTCCCACGAGAGCGCCCCTCCTCCCAGGGTGATCGTCGGCTGCTCCTGACCGTCGTCGACCCCCTGGATCACGAGCAGCGCCGGGTGATCGAGCGACCGCAGGGCCGTGACGCGGCGGCGCGCCGCCACGTCGAACGAGCGCTCGCGGAGGCGCCACACCTCGGCCACGCCACCCTCGCCGGTCCCGGCGCGGTACGTCGCGCCGTCGCGGCCGACCGCGATCAGCTGTTCCAGACGCGCCTCGACGGCGAGCTCGTCCGCGTGAACGCTGGTGGGTGCGTCGCTGTGATGCTCGTCGCGCACGGGCCGCAACATACGCGGTCGCGAACCCTCCGCGGTGACGCTCGCGGCTCCGACGCTGGTCCGCGGCCAGCGTCCGCGATACGCTCCTCCCGCGGATGGCCAAGGCTCGCGACCGGCCCGGTGACGAGGGCCCCGACATCGCGGTCGAGCCGCTTCGCTACAACCCCGGCGATCTCGTGGGGGAGAAGGTTCGCCTGGTCGAGCTGCTCGGCGAGGGCGGCATGGGCGCCGTCTGGCGGGCGCACCACCTGACGCTCGACGTCGACGTGGCGGTGAAGCTCCTCCACGGGGAGCTGATCTCGCCCGAGGCGAGCGAGCAGCTGCAGCGCGAGGCCAACGCCGCCGCCCGCCTGCAGCACCCGTCGGCGGTGCGGGTCTACGACTTCGGCCGGACGGAGCTCGGCGACTCCTACATCGTCATGGAGTTCCTCAAAGGCGAGAGCCTGGCGAACGTCCTCGAGCGCAGGCATCACATGCCGCCGACCGAGACGCTGGCGCTGATGCTCCCGGTCGTCGGTGCCCTGGCCGCCGCGCACGGCCGCGGCATCATCCACCGCGACCTCAAGCCGGAGAACGTGGTGCTGGTGGAGACCAGCGACGGTTTCCTGGTGCCCAAGGTCGTCGACTTCGGCATCGCCAAGGTCGACGCGCCGGGCCGCGCCTCGGTGGGCGACGGCGACGCGCTCCTCGGGAGCCCGGCCTACATGTCCCCCGAGCACGTGATGGGTGAGGGCGAGGTCGACGCCCGCACCGACGTCTTCTCCCTGGCGGTCGTCCTCTACGAGATGATCGCGGGCAAGAAGCCCTTCGAGGGCGCGGAGCCGATCGACACGCTGCGCG
>JBKJLX010000443.1:0-5622 GCA_046596645.1 Polyangiaceae bacterium | reverse complement strand
GACGACCGACGATGACGCGACGGTGCGGGCGGCCGGCGTGCGCGGGCTTGCGCGCCGGGGCGGAGATCGCGCGCTCCGTGTGCTCGGTGCGCTCGGCGCGCTCGACGCCGACGGCAGCGTGCGGTCCCTGGCGCGCATCGGCGCCGCCGGTCACGAGCTCGCCGACCCGGTGGCGAGCACGGGCGACGTCGGGCTCATCGTAGTGACCGTCGCGACCGACGAAGCCGGCGACGGTCGCCGCGCCTGGACCGCACGCATCACGCGACCCGACGGGCTCGTCATCCCCGTCGTGGTGCCCACCGGCGGCTGGCTGCTGGTCCCCGGCATCGGCTCCGGGGCCTCCGCCGTCACCCTGATCGAGCCGCCCCTTGCCGTGCCGGCAGTCCTGAAGAAACCTACGGCGCCATGACCGGTGTCCCCGAGAAGAGCCCCGTGGAGCCGACGTTCGAGTCGGCGACGGAGCGACTCGCGCAGGTCGTCGACGAGCTCGAGAGCGGCGACCTGCCTCTCGAAAAGGCGCTCGAGCTCTTCGAAGAAGGGGTCGGGCTCGCCCGGTCCGCGCAAACGCGGCTCGATCGCGCCGAGCGTCGCGTCGAGGAGCTGCTCGCGATCGATGCCAGGGGCGCGCCGGTCACCCGCGCCGTGCCCGGCTACCCCGCCGGAGGCACGGTGGTCGGTGATCCCCCCGAGGGGGACGACGCGCCGTGACCGACTCGACGGGGGAAGGCCGCACGCGCCGCACCGCCGCGGCGCTCCTGGTCGGCAACGAGCTGCTGACCGGGAAGATCGGCGACGAGAACCTGGCCGTGCTCGCTCGCGCCCTCCGCGCGCTGGGCGTGTCGCTCGACCGCGCGGTGGTGGTGCGCGACGAAATCGACGTCATTGCGCGCGAGGTGCGCGATCTCTCGCGGAATCACGACTGGGTGTTCACCAGCGGCGGGGTCGGACCGACGCACGACGACGTCACCATCGTCGGCGTGGCCGCCGCATTCGGGGTGGAGGTCGACGTCTCACCGCGGATGGAGGAGCTGCTCCGCGGCTACTACAAGGAGAAGGTCACCGAGGAGCACCTGCTCATGGCCCGCCTGCCGCGCGGCGCCCGCCTGGTCGCGACCGAGAAGGTCCCGTGGCCGACGGTGGTCATGGAGAACGTGTGGGTCCTCCCCGGCGTGCCCTGGATCTTCGCCATGAAGCTGGGAGCCCTCGGGGTCGAGATCGACGCCGACGTTCCCTACGTGAGCGTCGCCGCGACGTCGCGCCTGGAGGAGGCGTACCTCAAGCCGCACATCGACCGAGTCGTCGCCGCCTACCCCGCGGTCGACATCGGCAGCTACCCCCGCTGGGACGAGGGCGACCTGAAGACGCGCGTCACCTTCGATGGCCGCGACGGCGATCTCGTCCGCGCCGCCCGCGACGCCTTCGCGGCCAGCCTCCCCCAGGGCGCCCTCCTCGGCACGGAGGGCTAGCCTCCGTCTCGCGCCGACGGGTCAGAACGGGGGAAGGTCGACGACCGCTTCCTCCTCCGTCCCCGACACCATCGCCGCGGGCGGCGCCTTCTCGCTCGCGGAGCCGCTGTCCTCGGTGTCGGCGGCCTCGGCGGGATCCTGGGTCGGATCCTCGGCGCGCTCCGGCTCGGGGGCGACCTCGGCCGGCTCGGTGCCCTCGAGGAAGAGCTCCTCGAAGGCGCCCTCCTGGTCCTCCCGCGCGCGCAGGCCGGTCTTCGGATCGATCTTCACGCGCACCACGCCCGGCGCGGGGGGGAACTCGGCGGCCGGCTTGCCCTGGTGGGCGGCCTTCATGAAGTCGATCCACGCCGGGAGCGCGGCGCGCGCGCCGCTCTCGCCGGGGCCGAGCGGCGCGCCGTCGTCGAAGCCGACCCACACCGCGCACGCGACGTCGGTGGTGTAGCCGGCGAACCACGCGTCCTTTCCGGCGTTGGAGGTACCGGTCTTGCCGGCGGTCGGTCGCTTCAGGCTCTTCGCGGCCTTGCCGGTGCCGGTCTCTACCACCTCACGCAGCACCGAGGTGGTCAGGTAGGCCTCGGCCGGCGTCATCACCCGACGGGGCGCTGCGCCCTCGGGGAGCGGCACTTGCCGCCCGCTGGGCGCCAGGATCTCGAGGACGATGCGCGGCTCGTCCGCCACGCCGCCCGCGGCGAGCGTGGTGTAGGCGTTGGCCAGCTCGCGCGGCGTCGTCTCGTAGGCGCCGAGCGCGAGCGAGGGCGTGGGCTGCATCTCGCTCTCGATGCCGAGCGCGCGGGCCCAGGCGACGACGTTGGCAGCGCCCACCTTGGACTGCGTCCACACCGCGCTCACGTTGACGCTCCTCGCGAGCGCCTCGCGCATCCGCATGGGGTCGTGCTGCACCGACGGGTCGGCGTTCTTCGGCTTGTAGCCCTCGATCTTGGCGGGGTCGGTCTCCAGCAGCGAGGCCGCGGTGAGCGACCGGTCGTGCAGGGCGTAGGAGTAGACGAAGGCCTTGAAGGTCGAGCCCGGCTGGCGCTTGGCGCGGCTCGCGCGGTCGAGCCCCGCGCGCACGCCGTCGTAGCCCCCGACCAGCGCGAGCACCTCGCGCGTGCGCGGATCGATCGCGACCAGCGCGCCCTCGGGCGCTGTCTCCAGCTCCAGCCGCGCGCCGCGTCGGCCGCCGGCCTCGACCGGGACGCCGGCGTCGAGGATCGACACCCGCACCACCGCGCCGACCTCGGCGAACTGAGACGCCGGGAGCTTCTTCGGGTTGAAGCGCGCCGCCTTGGCGAGCTCGATCGAGCCGCGCAGCGTCCCCACGCGGAGGTGCACCTCGTTCTTCGCGTCGTCGAAGCCGGCCACCTCACCGAGGTAGACGGTGACGCCCTCCGTCCTGGGGTCGCCCTCGAAGGGCTTGAGCCCGCCCTTCTTCGGCTTCTTGAACGGCGCGACGGCGCCGCGCCGCACCGCGATCGCGTCGATGTCGTCTCGCAGGGCCTTCCGCGCGGCCTCCTGCAGCCTGGGGTCGATGCTGGTCTTGACGGTGTAGCCGCCACGCGCCGCGGCCTCGCCGACCACCTCGCGCAGAACGCGCCGCGCCTCGGCGACCGCCTCCGGCGCGAGCTCGGGGATGCTCTCGGGGGCGGGGGCGACGACGATGGGTCGCGCCTTGGCCTCGGCGACGAGCTCGGGGCGTGCGAAGCCCTTGGCTTCCATCTGGTCGAGGACGAAGGTGCGCCGCGTCGTCGCCTTGTCCTTGCGATCGCGCGGGTTGTAGATCGCCGGCCCCTTGGGGATACCGGCCAGCGTCGCCGCCTCGGAGAGCGAGAGGTCGCGCACCGATTTCCCGAAGTAATAGCGAGCCGCCTCCTCCACGCCGTAGCGGCCATGCCCGAAGTAGATCTGGTTCAGATAGAGCTCGAAGATCTCGTCCTTGGTCAGCTCCTGCTCGATCTTCCGCGCGAGGACGACCTCGCGCATCTTCCGATCGAGCGTCGGCTCCGGCCCCAGCAGGGTGTTCTTCACCACCTGCTGGGTGATGGTGCTGCCGCCCTGGCGGCTGCCGCCGCGCAGGTTCACCCAGAGGGCGCGCATCATCCCCAGGTAGTTGAGCCCCTCGTGCTCGTAGAAGTGCGCGTCCTCCGCGGCGAGGAAGGCGAGCTTGACCACCGCGGGGATGCCGTCGAGCCGCACCACGGTGCGCCGCTCGGTGTAGTCCTCCCCGAGGAGGGTGCCGTCGCGCGCGAGGATGCGCGTCACCTGCGGCGGCGCGTAGCTCGCGAGCTCCGACGCGCTGGGGAGGCCGCGCTCGACGTGGCGGATGAGGAGCGCTCCGGCGACGAGGAGGACGCCCGTCACCGCCAGCGCGAGGATCGCGAGCCGACGCACCCACGCAAGGGCGCGTCTTAGCGTGAAGGGGCCCACGCGCGCAGGGGAAGGTGTCGGTGTCTCGGTCGCCATGCCGCGGTCGCCAAGGGAAACGCCGGCGCGGCGGGGGTCGTTCCCCCCGGGGCCGCAGGGACCCTAGCGCGCGAGGGACGGAGGGCCCAATTCAGGCGCCTCGATGGGGCTTGGCAGCCCGAGGACCGGGGACCGAGGTTAAAGGCTAGAGAAAGAGCACGAAGACGAGGACGGTCGCCAGGATGCCGATGCCCAGACCGCCCAGGGCGATGATGACGAGCAGCTTCCTGTCCGTCCTCGACCCCGAGCCCCCCTCGTTCAGCCTGATGCTGAGCGCCGGATCCTGAGCGGAGGGCGGTTCGGCCTGCGCTGCAGCTCTGCGAGCCAGATTCGCAGCTGCGGCAGCGTTGATGTCGACCAGTGCGTCCGGGCTCATCCGCACCGTCTTGTTGACCGGCCCCGACCCCGACGCCGAGGACGCCGGCCCGGCGTCGGCGCGCGGCATGATGACGGTGAAGGTCTTGCCGCCGGCGAAGGGGCGCAGGTCCTGGGCGAAGTCGGCGGCGTTCGCGTAGCGATCCTCCGGCTTCTTGGCGAGCGCCCTGGAGAGAACGGGCCACAGGCCGGGGGGGAACGTCTTGCCGGGGACGCGCTCGTCGATCGGGATCGGCGGCTTGGTCACCTGGAGCTGGATGAACTCCATCGGCGTCTTGGCGTCGAACGGCAGCTTCCCGGTGAGGGCCTCGTAGAGGATGGTCGCCAGCGAGTAGATGTCGCTGCGGGCGTCGAGCACCTTGCCCTGCGCCTGCTCGGGCGACATGAACTCCGGCGTGCCGAAGACCATGCCCTCCTGCGTGAGCATGATCGACCCCGGGCGCAGCTCGCGCTCGGTCACCTTGGCCAGGCCGAAGTCGAGCACCTTGGGGTAGTCGACGAGCCCGCCGTTGGTGGTGAGGAAGATGTTCTCCGGCTTCAGATCGCGGTGAACGATGCCGGCGATGTGCGCCTCTTGCAGGGCGCCGCAGCACTGGATGAGGATCGGCACCGCCCGCTCGAGGGGCATGGGCCCCTCACGTCGCACCGTCTGGTTGAGGTTCTTGCCCTCCAGGTACTCCATGACGATGTAGAGCGACGCGTCCTCCAGCTCGCCGTAGAGGAGGACCCGCACCGTGTTGGGGTGCTCGAGGTGGCTCATCGCCCGGGCCTCGCGGCGAAAGCGAGAGACGAGATCCTTCCGGCTGGCCAGCTTGGGGTGGAGGATCTTCACCGCCACGAAGCGGTTCATCGCCGGCTGGTGGGCCTTGTAGACGGCGCCCATGCCGCCCGAGCCGATCTTCGTCTGGATGACGAACTGGCCGCCCAGGATCGAGCGGCCGATGTACGGATCCGGCTTGGCGAGGGAGCTCATCCGCAGGGTCTCGGGGGCGGGCCGTACATTACTTCTGTTGCAGCGCCGGACGGTGCCGCATTCAGCACCGGCAGGTGCTGAACGGGGAAACAATTCAACGCCCCCGGGTGCGTGATGCTATCCGAGCGCCATGGCCTCCGGAGTGGTCTCCAGGACGGACCCGCCGCCGGGTCCTCGGCCCGCACACCGCCCCCCGGTCCCCCTGAGGAGCCGCCAGCTGGATGAGGCGGGCTTCCGCCACGCCTTCTTCACCCGGCAGGGCGGGGTCAGCGAGGGGGACCGGGGGGCGGTGTGCGGGCCGAGGACCCGGCGGCGGGTCCGTCCTGGAGACCACTCCGGAGGCCATGG
>JBKJLX010000388.1:0-6955 GCA_046596645.1 Polyangiaceae bacterium | reverse complement strand
ACGCGGTCGATCCCCTTCGACTTGCAGACCTTGGCGATCAGGGCGCCGACCTTCTTGGCCGAGGCGCTCTTGTCGCCCTCCCCCAGCTGACCCTTCAGGTCCTCGCTGAGGGTGGAGGCGTGCGCGAGCGTACGGCCGGTCGAGTCGTCGATGACCTGGGCGTAGATGTGACGGGCGCTGCGGAAGACGCTGAGGCGCGGACGCGCGGTGGTCCCGGAGACCTTCTTCCGGATGCGGAGCTTGCGGCGCTCCCGACCGACGATTTGCATGGCCATGGCTACTTCTTTCCGCCCTTTCCGGCCTTGCCCGCCTTCTCGCGGACCTTCTCGCCCTTGTAACGGACACCCTTGCCGCCGTAAGGCTCCGGCGGGCGGAAGGCGCGGATCTTCGCGGCCGTCTGCCCGATGAGCTCGTTGTCGGGGCCGCTGAGGATGAGCGCGGTGCCCTTGGACTCGGCGGGGATGTTGGCGGTGATGCCCTTGGGCAGCTCGAGCACGACCGGGTGCGACAAGCCGAGCGCGAAGTGAAGGACGTTGCCCTTCAGCTCGGCGCGGTAGCCGGTGCCCTTCAGCTCGAGCTCGCGGACGAAGCCCTCGCTGGTGCCCTTCACCATGCTCGCGATGAGCGCGCGGTAGAGGCCCTGCAGGCGCGAGGCGTCTCGGCCGGAGGCGCTCGACGTCACGGCGACGCTGGAGCCCTCGGTCTTGACCTCGACCTTGTCGACGAGCTTGCGGGCGAGCTCGCCCTTGGGCCCCTTGACCTGCACCGCCCCGTTGGAGACCGACACCGAGACGCCCTTGGGGAGCGCCACCGGCCGCTTGCCGACGCGGGAAGTCTTGACTTCGATCTCGGTGGTCATCACCACACCTCGCAGAGCAGCTCGCCACCGAGCTTGTGCTTGCGCGCCTCCCGATCGCTCATCAGCCCATGCGAGGTGCTGAGGATCGAGATACCGAGGCCCGAGTAGACCTTGGGGATACGGTCGTGGCGGACGTACACGCGGCGGCCGGGCCGCGACACGCGGCGGATGCCGTCGATCGCGCTCTGCTTGCCGTTCCCGTACTTCAGCACGATGGTGAGCTTCTTCTGGGGGAGGGCGTTGCCGGCCTCGTCCTGCTTCTCGTCGGAGGGGCGGCAGTCCGCGATGTAGCCCTCGGACTTGAGGATCTCCGCGATGGCGGCCTTGAGCTTGCTCGCCGGCATCTCGGTGCGGTCGTGGCGAGCCAGGGTCGCATTGCGAATGCGAGTGAGCATGTCGGCGATGGGATCGGTCATCATGTGATCACCAGCTGCTCTTGGTCACGCCCGGCAGCTCGCCGCGGAGGGCGAACATACGCAGGCACACGCGGCAGAGCTCGAAGTCACGGTAGAAGGCACGGGCGCGACCGCACACCTTGCAGCGGTTGCGGTGCCGCGTCGTGAACTTCGGCGGTCGATTGAGCTTCGCGAAATCCTTTGCACGAGCCATGGATTCGTCCTCGGGTCCTTAGAGTTTAAAGGCCGCCTACTGGCGGAAAGGCAGCCCCAGCTCCGCGAGGAGCGCGCGTCCTTCTTCGTCCGTCTTTGCCGAAGTGACGAAGGAGATGTTCATCCCCTTGACCACGTCGATCTTGTCGTAATCGATCTCGGGGAAGATGATCTGCTCGCGCAGACCCATCGTGAAGTTGCCGCGGCCGTCGAAGCCCTTGGGGCTGATGCCCTTGAAGTCGCGGACGCGGGGAAGCGCAAAGGCGACCAGGCGGTCGACGAACTCCCACATGCGCTCGCGGCGCAGCGTGACCATCACGCCGATGGGGAGGTTCTCGCGGAGCTTGAACGACGCGATGGACTTGCGTGCGCGGGTCACGATCGGCTGCTGGCCGGTGATGGCGCGCATGTCGGAGACCGCGGAGTCGATGATCTTGGGGTTCGCCACCGCGGCGCCGAGACCCATGTTCACGACCACCTTCATCAGGCGGGGAACCTGCATGGGGTTGGTGTACGCGAACTTCTTGGTCAGCGCGGGGACGGCCTGCGCCGTGTAGCGGCTCCGCGCGCGGGCCTTGTAGTTGGGGTCACGCGGCGTGGTCTCGGTCGCCTGGAAGGAGGCGTCGTTGGAGGCGCCCTTCGCCTTTTTGTCGCCCTTCTTCTCCTTGGCGACGGCGGCCGTTCCCGGGCGGGGGGCCTTGTCGCCACCCTTCTTCTCGGGGCCCTTCTTGTCGTCCTTCTTCGCTGCCATGATCAGCCACCCGCCGAGATGACGGCGCCGCTCTTCGCGACGCGCTGCTTCTTGCCGTCGTCGCCGATCTTGATCGACACGCGGGTCGGCTTCTTGGTCTCCGGATCGATCGGCATCACCTTGGACGCGAAGATCGGAGCTTCCTTCGTGGTCTTGCCGCCCTGGGGGCTGCGCGGGTTCGGCTTCTGGTGCTTGGTCACCACGTTGACGCCCTCGACGACGACCTTGTCGGCGCCCGACGGCGTCTGGTCGCGGAGGATCTTCGTGATCTGACCCTGCTTGCCCTTGTCCTTGCCGCTGATGACCTGCACCAGGTCTCCCACCTTGAGGCGATTCATCACAGCACCTCGGGAGCGAGGGAGATGATCTTCATGAACTTCTTGGCGCGAAGCTCACGCGCGACCGGCCCGAAGATGCGGGTGCCGACCGGCTCCTTCTGGTTGTTGATGAGGACCGCGCTGTTGACGTCGAACTTGATGTAGCTGCCGTCGGTGCGCTGGTACTCGCGGCGAGTCCGGACCACGACCGCCTTTGCGGTGTCGCCCTTCTTCACCTTGGTGCCGGGCATGCTCTCCTTGATCGACACCACGATGATGTCGCCCAGGGCGGCGTACTTGCGGCGCGAGCCGCCGAGCACCTTGATGCACATGACCTTGCGGGCGCCGCTGTTGTCGGCGATCTCGAGGATGGTGTGGACCTGGATCATGGCTCAGGCCTCCACGCCGCGCGCGATGAGGCGCGTGACCAGCCAGCGCTTCTCACGGGAGATCGGAGCGTGCTCCTGGATCTCGACGCGGTCGCCGGTGCGGTACTGGTTGAGCTCGTCGTGGGCCTTGTAGCGATTTCGCTGGCGCACGTACTTCTTGTAGACCGGGTCCATCGCGCGACGAACGACCTCGACCGTGACGGTCTTGTCCATCTTGTCGCTGGTGATCACGCCCAGCATCTTGCGGCGGAAGCTGTGGGTCTTCAGGCCCTCGGCGGTGACCTCGGCGCGGACCGTGGGGGCAGCAGGCGGCGGCGGCGGCGCCTTGGAGGCCGGGCCCTTCTTGGCCCCTCCACTCTTGGCGGGGCTGCCACCCTTGGCCGCAGCGGCCTTGGGCGGGACCGAGGCGGTCTTCGCCTGCGGCTTCTTCTTCTCGGCGGCCATTTCAGCTCTTCCCTTCGGTCGCGGTACTCGCGGCGGCGGACTGACCCTGCCCGGACTGACCCTGCGCGGTCTGGCGCTGCGTGAGGATCGTCTTCACGCGGGCGAGGTCCTGCCGGGCACGGCGGATCGACGCCGTGTCGTTCAGGCGGTTCGTGTAGTTCTTGAAGCGGCCGTCGAAGAGCTGCTTCTCGAGCTGCTTGTGCAGCTCGGTCAGCGCCTCGTCCGTGCGCTCACGGATTTCTTTCGCCTTCATCGGGACCTCAGACCAGCTTCCGGGGGAGGAACTTGCAGTGCATCGGGAGCTTGTGGGCAGCGAGCCGGAATGCCTCGCGCGCCATCTCCTCGGTCACGCCGGCGATCTCGAAGAGGACGCGGCCGGGACGAACGAGCGCAGCCCATTCCTCCGGGTTGCCCTTTCCTCCACCCATGCGGACCTCGAGCGGCTTCCTGGTGACCGGGTGGTCGGGGAAGACGCGGATCCAAAGCTTGCCGGCGCGCTTCACGTGGCGCTGGACGGCCATGCGGCCGGCCTCGATCTGGCGCGCGGTGACCCGCGCGGGCTCGAGCGCCTGCAGGGCGAAATCACCGAACGAGACGTCGGATCCGGTCCAGGCCAGGCCGCGCACACGGCCCTTCTGCTTCTTGCGGAACTTGGTGCGCTTGGGAGAAAGCATGATCGCCTCTTCGTCCTCGGCTCAAACAATGCGGGGGCGGCGCTGCCTGCGGAGCAGGCGGAGCACCTTCAGATCCGCCGCGCCTAGATCCTGCGGGGTTTCCGCTGCAGGACCTCGCCCTTGAAGATCCAGACCTTGACGCCGATGGCACCGACCTTGGTGCGCGCCTCGGCGAGGCCGAACTCGATGTCCGCGCGGAGCGTGTGCAGCGGCACCCGGCCCTCGCGGTAGCTCTCCACGCGGCTCATCTCGCTGCCGCCCAGGCGGCCGGCGCAGCGCACGCGGATGCCCTTGGCGCCGAACTTCATCGCGGTGGCGACGGCCTTCTTCATCGCGCGGCGGAATGCGATGCGGCGCTCCAGCTGGGTCGCGATGTTCTCGGCGACGAGCTGGGCGTTGGTCTCCGCCTTGCGGACCTCCTGCACGTCGATGAACACCTCGTTGTCGGTGAACGCGGTCACGCCCTTGAAGACGGTCTCGCCCTTCGCCGCGGTGTCGACGTTGCCGACCTTGAGGATCTCGATTCCCTTGCCACCCTTGCCGATGACCATGCCGGGGCGCGCCGTGAAGACGATCACCTTGGCGCGGTTCGCAGCTCGCTCGATCTCCACGCCGGCGATGTTGGCGTTGTAGAGGTACTGCTTGATTGCGCGCTTGATGCGGATGTCCTGGTGCAGCCACTTCGTGTAGGAGCGGCCGTCCTCGTACCACTTGCTGGACCACGTCTTGATGACGCCGACGCGGAAGCCATACGGGTGGGTCTTCTGTCCCATGGAATCAGAGTCCTTGCGTGGTTACTGGGGCCGTGTTCAGGCGCGCTGATCGAGCTCGAGATAGATGTGCGAGACGCCCTTGGTGACGCGCGTCGCACGGCCCATGGCGCGCGGGCGCCAGCGGCGGAGAAACTTGTTGGGGGCCTTGTCGACGGTCGCCTTGCTGATGAACAGCTTGTCGAGGTCGGCACCGACCTGGCGCGCGTTGGCGACGGCGCTCTCCAGCAGCTTCTGGAGGACGGGCGCGCCCGCCTTGGGCGTGAACTGGAGGAGCTGAAGGGCCTCGGCGGCATCCCTGCCGCGGACGAGGTCGACGATCATCCGCGCCTTGCGGGGGGCGATCTTCGCGAAGTTCGCGCTGGCCTTGCTGAGCATGGGGTCGGTTCCTTCGAGTCGGCGACGGTCGCCAGGAGCAGAGTCGGAGAGGGAAGATGCCACCACCCGGTGGGCGCCGGTGGGGCGGGTCCCGCTTCCAGCACCGGGCCGGTGCAGGAACAGTGGCGGTTTCAGGGTCGAGAGGTCCGTCGTGTCACTCCGCGAGCCGGCCGACCCTCGGAGGAAGAAAGATCCTCGTCGGATGGGCCCTCTCCGCAACGCCGGGGGGTGTCCCGCGGCGGCCGAAGAGGCGAACCGGTTCGCGAGGCGCCGTCACGGGCCCCGCTCCTGGATGCTCAGCGCCATCAGGTGCTGAACCAGAAACAACCTTGGACCGCGGAGCGCTTCGAAATCGCGCCACGACCGAGGGGACGGGCTTCCTAGCAGCGGCTTTTGCTGCTCGCAAGCGCGTTGATGATCGTGATCCCTTAAATTTCAGCGCTCCTGAGCGAGCGTACAGCGCCCGGGGCGCCCTTTCGTGGCGCGCGAGTCGCCGCGGGGGAGACTGGGCCGGACGGCCCACGTACGCCGTGGGAAGAATCAATTCCGCCGTGCTCCCGTCCGACGGTGCACCAAGTCCACTGGAGACGACCCCATGCTCAGCTCTGCTCTCTCGACCCGCTCGGTGCTCATCCTTCTGGCGACGGCGGTGGCCGCCAGCGGCACCGGCTGCAAGACGACGTCGACCGACACCGATACGCCGGTGCAGACGACCACCGGCGCTGGGGGGAGCGACGGCTCGGGTGGGTCCGACGACGGAAGCGGCGGCTCGCTGGCCGGGACCGGCGGCGAGGACACCACCGGCTCGGGCGGCGCCCCCGCAGGCACCTGCGGGACCGACACCGCCTGCTGGGGCGACGAGGCGAGCACCTGCGGGACCGACGCCTGCGAGGCCCCCGAGATCTACTTCCAGTGCCCGGCGACCGGGGACTACACCGACGCCCACTACACCTGTTCGATCGCCGCCTCGATCTACCGCGAGGGCATCTGGGCCAACCTGGTCGACTGCCTGATTGGCGGGGGCGCCGACATCGAGACCCAGTGCGACGATGGCGCCGTGAACGGCGGCGCCTGCGTCGAGGCGGCCTACTCCAACGCCTGCGCCAACGCCGACGCCGACGCCCTCTGCGAAGGAGCGGCCACCGCGTGCGCCGAGGGCGGGGACGACAGCTTCACCACCGAGCAGTGCAAGGCGGACATGGTGGTGATGAGCGGCGCCGGCCTCGCCGCCTACGCCGACTGCTTCGACGCCAGCGCGGACGTGGCGTGCTCCGACATCCACGACCTCTGCTACGTCGAGATCACGTCGCTCTGAGTGCTCGCGGCGCTGGTGTGAGCCCAGGTAGGATGGAATAAGGAGTTGCGGAGCGCTGCCGACCGGCGGAAGACTCCGCCAGTCGATGGCTGCCCGCGCCCTCGCCCTCACGCTGGTCGCCGTGACGAGCGGCTGCGCTGCAGGCGTCGTCGAGGCGCCGGTCGACGCACGGTCGCAGGCGGCGCAGGACGGGCCCGCCGAGGCGACGCCGCCGCTTCGCGCTCCAGCGCTCGCGCCGGTGCTGCAGCCCTGGCTCACTGCCGCGGCGCTGACCGCCGCGTCGACCGCCGACGCGACCCCCCCCCAGGTGTCCAGCGCGGAGGCCCGCTGCCCGGTGGGAATGGCGCTGGTCGACGACCGGTTCTGCGTCGACCGCTGGGAGGCGACGCTCGTCGTGCGCCGCGGCGCCAGCGAGGAGGCCCACTCCGCGTTCGAACCGGTCGACGGCGT
>JBKJLX010000162.1:0-3642 GCA_046596645.1 Polyangiaceae bacterium | reverse complement strand
ACCCGCTCCGAGGCGCGACGCCCGGCCCCCACAGCTCAGCCTCCACAGCCCAAACTCGGCAGCTCAGCGCGCCATGGCCCGACCGGGCGCTCAGGCGTCGACGGCGGTGGCGCTGCCGTCGGCCGCCGACAGCTCGCGCGGCATGTCGTGGCTGCGCGGGCGGAGGACGATGGAGAGCGCGAGCGTGAAGAGGACCAGGAGGAGCACGAACGCGATGGCCACGCCGACGCGGCGACCCTGCGATCGCTTCTCCGGCGAGGTGAGCGGAATGGGCGTGACCCACGCCACCCGGCGGCTCGCGGTGTAGCGGGCGAGCACCTCGTCCACCGGGAGCTGGACGGCGCGCGCGTAGGCGCGGAGGAAGCCGCGTACGAACACCTCGCCCGGCAGGTCGTCGAAATGGTCGTTCTCGAGGCGCTCGACCGACCCCATCGGGATCCGCGTGGCGCGCGAGATCTCTTCGATGCTCATCGCCCGTGCTTCGCGGGCGGCTCTGAGGTGGCGACCGATCGACTCCATTCCCAACGTCCCTCTGGCTCCTGTCGTCGGCGGGCTGGCGCCGAAGCGTCGCGAGTCTAGGGTCAAGTTTCCGGCGAGCGATCCAATAATCCGCGCCGCGTCGGTCGCCGCGGGCAGAAGCGATCGTTCGGGCACGGAAGGGGGGTGGGCCTGCATAGCACGTCGTTCGTTCAGTGCACGCCGCGAGGGAGGCGGCTCACGGGAGCGCCCCCTTGGCGGCCGCGCAGCGCTTGCCGATCGGCGTGTTTGGGGCGATCTCGGCGCAGTGGCCGAAGTCGGATTTCGCGTCCTCCGGCGCGTCGAGACGCAGGGCGATGCGACCGCGCGCCTCCCACGCGTCCTGGAGCTTCTTGCACTCGGGGCGGTCGACCTCGACCGCGCGCGAAAGTGCCTCGCGTGCGGCCTGCATCTCCCCCTTCTTCTCGAAGGCGACGCCCAGGCGGAAGTGACCCACGCAGAAGGCCGGCTGCGCGGCGACGGCGCGGCGGAGCGCGTCGATCGCCTCGTCGGTCTGCCCTTTCTCCAGGTAGGCCCAACCGAGGTTGCCCCACGAGTTCTGCGGCGCGCCGTAGAAGATGTCGTCGGCCAGTGGCTTCAGGACGGCGATGGCCTCGTCGTAGCGGCGCTGGTGGACGAGGATGACGCCCAGCGTGTTCTTGGCGTCCCGCATCTCCGGGTTGGCATCGAGCGCCTTGCGCGCGTAGGCCTCGGCGGACTCGAAGCGACAGTCGCTGGAGCCTGCGTCCCGCGCGCAGAAGGCGAGCATGATGACGGAGCCCAGGTAGGCCGCCTCGGCGTTGCCGCCGTCCAGCTCGAGCGACTCCTCCACCTTGGCCAGCGCCTCACGCAGCTGCCCCTTGGAGAAGTGGTCGCGAGCGACGTCGTACTCGGCGATGCTCCGCGCGTTCGCCGGACCGCTGCTGCTGCTGCCGGCGCAGCCCGCGGCCGGCACCCACGCGGCCAGCAGGCAGCCCGCCACCGCGGCGGACCGCACGAAGCGGGGTGCGTCGGCGGGTCGAACAGCAGTTCGGAGGGTATTGCGCATGCGGTGCAGGCGCCGCGGGTCGTTGCCTGCGCCTCGTCGGCGCTGCCACCCGAGCGGTGCCCGGACCTATCCCACGAGGTGGGTAGCGTCAACCGCTCGACCCGATCGTGCGTTCAGGCTCGAGCGGCGCCGCCGTCGCCGCGGATCTCCTCGCTCATCCCCAGGAGGGCGTAGAGCCGCTCCAGTGCGTCGACGTCGGGGATCTCCAGGCGCTCGTCCGACACCTTGACGTAGTTGCCCTCGCGCAGCTGCTGCACGCCGCGCTTCACGGTGTCGACGTCGAGCCCGACGCGCGTCGACAGCTCCATGGGGGAGATGGCGAGCGCCACCCCGGGCGCCGAGGTGTCGCCCTCGGTCGCCTGCTGCGCGAGCTTCAAGAGGGCGTTGACGATCTTCGACTGGACGTCGGAGAGCATCATGACCTCGATCTGGTCCTCGGCGTCGCGCAGGCGGCGGACCAGCTGCTTGACCACGCGCGAAGCGACCAGGGGGTTCTTCTCCAGCAGCCCGTGCAGCGTGGTCTGGTCCAGCGAGAGCGCCAGCGCCGGCGAGAGGGCGATGGCGGTCGAGCTGCGTCGCGCGCCGGTGAGCAGGGCCGACTCGCCGAACAGATCGCCGGGCCGCAGGACCATGAGGCTCCGCTCCAGCCCGCGGACGCGCTTGATGAGGCGCACCCGGCCCTCCTCCAGCAGGTAGGCCTCGTGCGCGTGATCTCCCTCGCGGAAGATCACGTCCCCCGCCTCGAAGCGGCGCCCGAAGCGGGCATGGAGGCGGTCCGCCTCTCCCACGTCTTCCTGACGCTCGCTGGACATGCGGCCGCGCAGTCTACACGGGTCGTTCGCCGGCGAGCGCTTCCGCCGTCGGCTTTGCGTCGGGCGCTCGAACATAGAGCGGTTCGAGGCGGGCGGCGTCGAAGGGAGCCAGGTCCTGGCTGGCAGCGAGGCGGGCGCAGGCTTCGCGCGCGACCGCCGCAGCGTCGGGCAGGTCGAGGGCGTCGCCCCGGCGGGGGGCGGCGAAGCAGCGGAGGCTCTCGGCGATCACGCCCACCACCACCGCCTCCGCGCTGACGCCGGCCGCCTCCGCTGCGACCTCGTCGGCCCGTTCGCGCGCCGCGTGGAGCGGTCCCCACAGCGCCTCGCCCGACGCGGCGTACGTCGCTGCGAAGACCTCGCCCTTCTTGGCGTCGAGCAGCGCGAGCACCGGGCGGTCGATGCCCTCGTCGCGGGCGGCGCACGCCATCGCCTCCAGCGATCCGATCCCCACCGCGGGCAGTCCGAGGCCGAGCGCGATGCCCTGGCACGCCGAGACGCCTACGCGGACCCCGGTGAACGATCCCGGTCCGACGTCGCAGGCCACCGCGCCCAGCGCCGCGCGCGTGACCCCCGCGCTGGCCAGCGCCGCGTCGATTGCGGCGAACAGCCGCTCGGCGTGCGACGTGCCGCCGTCGTAGGCGACGCGGGCGAGGATGGCCCCATCCTGCGCCACGGCGACGGTACCGCGCGCGGACGAGGTGGAGACGCCGAGGACGATCATCGCCCTCGAGCGCCCCGGAACCCAGGGCCTACGGTGGTGTCGCTCCACCGGGACCGGATGGCGCCAGGTGGATCCACGACCCACGATGGTCCCACCCTGACGGACAGAGGCTGGTGGCGCGGGACCGCGCCGTCACCCGATCGCATGGCCGCACCCCTACCCTACCGGCTGTCCCCGCTCCAGCGGACGCTCGCCTTGAGCCTCCTCCTTCACGTCGCGATGGTGACGCTGGTCCGGGTGGCGACGCCGCCCGCGCGAGCCCGGGTCGTGAGCGTCGCCGTCGCCGAGCCGGTCGACGTCGAGGTGGGCGAGGACCCGCCGGACAGCGACGAGCAGGTCGCGGTGTCGGCGCCCGAAGGTCGCGAAGACCGGGCGCAGGGCGCGCCGGCGGAGGTCGCAGCGTCCGCGCCCGACCCCGTGAAGCTCGCGTCACCACCGGTCGCAGTACCCCCGCCGCCGCCGGCCCCGGCACCGCCGATCGCCGTCGCTCCTCCACCGCCCGCTCCCGCCGCACCGCCCGTCGACGACGACGACGACGACGACGA
>JBKJLX010000006.1:0-16056 GCA_046596645.1 Polyangiaceae bacterium | reverse complement strand
CTGGCCCAGGGCGGGCTGCTCGAGGGCCGGGCGGTGCGCGAGGCGGCGCTGGCCGGCGGCTCGTTCGCCGCGTACAGATCCGCCTTCGAGAACGCCGCGCGCGACGTCCGCCCGCGGCGCTCCCTGGCCATCGCCCCGGTGTGAGCCGCCTCCTCGATCGCGAGCCTTCGTGATGACCCCTCTCCCCACCACCTCGCCCGTCACCCCTCCTCCGGTCGACCCCGCCCGCGCTGCGCGCAGCGCCCTCGCGCAGCTCGGCGTGATCGCCGTCGCGTGCGTCGCGGTGTTCGGCTTCGTGCAGGCCGCCCGCAGCGACAATCGCCGCACCGGCTGCGCCTCGTTCTGCGCGATGCGACCCACCTACGCCGCGCGCGATCGCGTCGCCCCCGACTTCGAGCTCCCGGACATGGACGGCAAGCTGGTGAAGCTCTCCTCCTTCCGCGGCAAGACGGTCGTGCTGAACTTCTGGACCAAGACGTGCCAGCCCTGCCTGAAGGAGATGCCGGCCCTGCAGGACCTGGGGAAGATCGCGAAGCAGCGGGGCGACGTGGTGCTGGTCACGGTGTCGACCGACGCCGGCCCCGACGCGATCCGGGAGACCTTGCAGGTGGTGATGAACGGCGAGGAGCCGAGCTTCCCCGTCCTCTTCGATCCCGACCTCGAGGTGGTGAAGGAGAAGTACGGCACCACGCTCTACCCCGAGACGTGGATCATCGACCCGCAGGGCTACATCCGCGCCCGCTTCGACGGCGAGCGCGAGTGGGCGAGCCCCTTCGCGATCGAGGTCGCCGACATGGCCGGTCAGGGCCCCGGCTGCCCGGTCGGCTTCGCCAAGGGTGAGCCCACCGGCCCCTTCGCGTCGCTCTGCGCGACGGAGTAGGTCGCGCTCGATCAGGGCCCGCGCGAGCGGCGCCAGGCGCGCTGGATCTCGTAGATCACCGCGCCGACGTCACCGCGCCGATCACCAGCCGCGCCCCACGACCGAACAGGCTGTGGAGCACGAAGGCGACCCCGCAGAACGCCAGCAGCACGATCGGCTTGCTAGCGATCGACGGCCGAGGCCCCTCCGCGCTGGCCTTGGCCACCAGCATGCGAGCCAGCGCCGGGTCCGGCGGCTGCCACTCCACATCGGACGCATGGATCGCTGGCGGCCGCGTCACCCCGCTCGACTCCGGCGCCACCTCCCCCGCGACGCGGTAGGGCCCCTCCTCCGGCCTCGGCCCCCCCGGAGCAGGAAAATGCGGCGGCGCGGGCATCCAGTCAGCCTAGCGCCCTGCGGATTGGCTGGGCGCAGAGGCAGCGCAAGCGTGGCAAGGGCCGGAGCAGATGAGGGGAGAGGGGCGCGCGGCCCGTCCCCCACCTCGCGCCGCCCCGCGTCGCCGCGGGTACCCGTTGAGCGAAGGCACCGCCCGCAGCAACGAGGCACCCCTGCATTGCGCGAGCGAAGCGAGCACGCGCAGCGGTCAGGCCGCGATGCGGATCAGTGCAAAGTCACCAGCCTCGGCGACCCGCTGCAGCCGCATCGCGGACTCACCGCGCAGCGAGCGTGGGGGTGGGGCCCCGCGCGGAGCGCGGGGCGGGGGCCGAAGGGCCCCCGAGAGACGAATGGCCCACGCGCGATCGCCAGGTCAGTTCGTGTTCAATTCCACGCGCAGGAGCTTCCTCCCGATGAAGACGTAGTCGCCGTGGGCCAATTCGCGCTCGGCCTTGATGCGGACGTAGGTGCCGTTGCGGCTGTTGAGATCGGTGAGGGTGAACTTCCCCTCGCGCTCGTCGATGCGGCAGTGTGCGCTCGACATGTAGAGGTCGGAGGGGAACGTGAGGTCGCCACCCTCGCGGCCGATCTGCAGGCTGTGGCTGCGCGCGCAGACCGTCATTCCCTGCGGGCCACCCTGGAGGAGCTGGGCGAGCCGGAACGGCGTGGGGTGCTTGGGCGAGGAGTAGAAGTACGTCCCGTCTGGCGCCTGCCCGTCCGACGGCTTGGACGTGGGATCGAGGCGGAACATCTGCTCGCCGGCGAGGAACGTGTCCCCCGGGGAGATGTCGACGGTTCCGCGAACACGGACGTAGACGCCGTTGAGCGACGACTCGTCGCGCACGACGAGCTTTCCGTCCCGATAGAAGAAGTTCGCGTGGCGCCGGGAGACGAACGGATCGTCCGGGAACACCAGCTGACCGTCGCGGCCGACGATGTGGTTCTCCGCCTTGAGGTGGAACGACAGGCCGTCCATCCCCTCTCCGCGGATGAGGATCAGCTTGGCCTTGGCCGGGTTCTGCATGTCCCCGAAGAACAGCGTCCTCGCGTTGAGGATCTCGGGGGGCACGGGGGTACCGCAGCGACCACAGAATTTGTGACCGTTGGGGACACCGCTCGCGCAGGACCGGCAGACGTAGTTGCGGGCTTGCTCCATGAGCTCCTCCTGAGAGAGCGGCGACGCCTCTGGGCGACGCTCCACGCGCGACTGCGTGGGTTCCGGTGCTGGGACGTCCCCACCCGCAACGCGCGGTGAGCCGAGAGGCGTGGGCTTGCGAAGGGCGGACGTATCTTTGCGCGAAGGGGCGGCGGCGGCCCAGTCCCCTGCGGGCGCGACGCGGGCGCCGGGCTGCGGCACGCCCGCCTGCGACCCGTCCGGCTGCGACCCGCCCGGCTGCGAGAGCGGTGCTGCGCCCGTCGCCGCTCGGCGCGGGGAGTCGACGGCAGGGGTACCGTGAGCGGGGGATGGAGAACCCTCGCGCTCGGCGGAGCGGCCGACCATCCCCATCATCGCCAGGGCAGAGGGCCGGCCCTTGCCGGTCGACGGGCGCGCGGAAGGAACAGGCCCCCCGGCGTGCGGCTGCGCGGGCAGGCGGCTCCTCGGCGTGTCACCGCGCCCCGCGTCGAGCTTGCGGGGGAGCAGGGCGAGGTCGTAGCCGCAGGAGGTACACGCGGGTGAGCCCATCGTGCAGAACCAGTCGCACTGCCCGCAGACGATCCCGATGTCGGCGCTCTCGTTCAGCAAGCTCGCCCCGCCTCGGAGGGGACCACGCCTCCAGCGCCGTCAGGCGCTGGACTCGAGTGACAATTATCCGTCGCCTCGCCGCACGGCAAGCGCCGCCCGGTCAGTGGATGTACTCGAAGCGATGCTTCGTCGAGAAGAAGCCCTCTTTGCCCCACAACCTGAACAGGATCTGATCCTTGCAGGTGGAGGCGTCGAGCGTGCCGAAATCCCGCGAGTCGTCGTGGAGCGAACGGTTGTCGCTGACGAGGTAGACCTTGCCGGGCCCCACCTCGTGCTTCACCTCGGCCTCGGCCGACTCGCCCTGGACCAGGGCGCGGAAGTGCCAGCCGCCCGCCATCTCCACCCGCGAGCAGGTGCCCGTGTACTGGTTGCCCTTGTCGTCGCTCAGCTGGAACGAGGAGACCTGGCACGCGTCGGAGGTGTTGTAGCGGGTGCCGTTGACGCTGACGACCCCGTTGGGCGCGACGATCACATGGTCCCCGGCGAGGCCCAGGACGCGCCCGATCACCCAGCGCTGCGGGTCCTCCGGGTCGGTGCAGCGCACCAGCTCACCGAAGCCGCGCTCGCCCACCGTCCACAGGACGATGGTGTCTCCCCGGTCCAGCGTGGGCGCGATGGAGAGGCCGAGGATCGAGTCGTCCGGCACCTGCCACGTGATCATGCAGGTCGCGCGCAGGATGCCGCCCACCACGGCGAGGACACCGATGAAGATCAGCAAGCCACGCAGCAACGGATTCACGGCGCGATCTTACCGATGACCGACAGGCTTGGCCAGTTGCCGCGCCCCCGGGGGCGGTCAGCGGTGCAGGCAGCTGCGGAACGGCGGCAGCTCGGACGGCGACGAACCGTCGCCGATCGCGCGCGCCGCCGAGAAGATGCCGGTCCACACGTCGACGCGCGTGAAGAGCGAGGGGGCCGCGGTCCGGGCGTCATGATCCATGACGCTGGCGGAGACGACGCCGATCACGTCGCCATCCTCCCCGAAGACGGGGCCGCCGCTGTCGCCGGGACAGATCGACGCGTCGGCCACCACCTGCTCGGCGGTGACCGCGGAGACCTCGCGTCCCGAGCGCTCGTTGCGGCGGATCCCCTCTCGGGATAACGAGCAACGGCCGAAGCCCCAGGGCGCCACCCGCTCGCCGATCGCCGGCGGCGCGTGCATGCGGACATCGGCGTAGGGCATGCCGGCGAGCTTGCGCTCGAGGACCAGCACTGCGATGTCCCCCTCGCCGCTGGCGAAGCCGCACGACGGCGCCACGATGGCGCGCACGCCGACCTCGCCCCACGGGAGATCGTCGCCGCCCAGCTCGATGCCGACCTCGTTCGCCGCGAGGTCCTCGCGCAGCACGCGCCCGCTGGCGTCGCGTCGGGAGACGCAGTGGTGCGCGGTCAGCACCAGGTCGTCGTCCACCAGGACGCCGCTGCAGGACACCGGGCCGACGATGCGGACGATCGCGTCCTCCCTGGGGTCGGCGGCGAGCGCGATGGGCGGCACGAAGGGCCGCTCCTCCCCCTCGCCGAGGGCGGCGGGTGTGGCCACCAGGGGTGCATCTCGCTGGGTAGGCGCAGGCAACCGACATCCCACGGCGCACACCGCGGCCTCCGCCACGAGGAGAGCGGTCAGGACGGACGTGCGTACGGCCGGTGTCGCGATCACGCGCGGTGCTGGCTCCCCTCCCCGACGCCGGGTGCCGGTCGGACACCGACCCCCCCGACGCGCTTGGGCAAAATAGTCTCCCCGGTCTTTTCCCGGCCAGGTTTTCCCGGTCGATTCAACGCATGGCGATGGCGACGACGCGACCCTGGCGGCGGCTGCGCTCGAGGGCGGCCTGGGCCAGCTCCGGCTGGGCGGCGGGGTCCTCGACACCGGCGTGCTGCAAGGCCTCGAGGAAGGCGGACTGGCGAGAAGCCTTGGCGCGGAGCCAGGTCGGGCAGCCGTCGTCCTCGCAGGAGCGCTCGACGGTGCGGAGGACGGCCAGCGCCTCGCTGGCCCGCCCGCGGGCGTAGAGCGCGCGCACCTCGACCCAGGCGACGCCAGGCTCGCGGCGGACGGCGGGGGCCGCGCCCTCGAGCACCGCGGTCGCGAGGCCGGGCTCGTTGCGGTCGAGGTAGGCGCCGGCGAGCTGGCGCACGGCGTCGGCGGAGCCCTCCCGGGCGGCGGAGATCTCGAGCGTCTGCACGTCGACGGCGAGGGCCTCGGCGACGAGCGGCCTCACGTTGGTGCGGCCGGCGACCAGCGCCATCGACGCGACGCCCGCAAGGACAAGACCGTTCGCCAGCTTCGTCAGGAGACGCATGACACCTCTTGGTAGCCACGACCGACACGGGCGTGACGCCGAGGTTCCGACTTTCTTCGATCACTCCTCGGGCAGGACGACCAGATCGTCCCGGTGGACGATCTCGACGCTCTCGCCGTCGGCGCTCTTCTTCCCGGCGATGCGCGCGGCGTCGACCGCGGACAGGCGCGCCAGGCCCCGGGCGATCTCGCGCCCTTCAGGATCGAAGAGAGAGACGCTGTCGCCAGGAGCAAACGAACCTCGCACACCGAGCACCCCGACCGAGAGAACGCTCCGGTTGCGCGCCTGGATGGCCTCCGACGCGCCGCGGTCCAGGATCAACGCGCCCCGAGGTCGCAGGGTGTAGGCAATCCAGTGCTTGCGTGCTCCGATGCGCTGGACGACCGCGGGGAACAGCGTCCCCAGGTCCTCGCCGTCGAGGACGCGACCGACGACGCCCGGCTCGCGCGCCGAGGCGATGACGACGCTGGCGCCGGCGAGGGTCGCGCGGCGCGCCGCCTCGATCTTCGAGATCATCCCGCCGGTCCCGACGCCGCTCCTGGAGCCCCCGGCGAGCGGCCGTGCCTCGCGCGCGATGCTGCGCACCAGCGGCACGCGGCGACCCTCCCCGTCGAGGAGACCCTCGACGTCGGAGAGGAGGAGCAACGCGTCGGCGTCGCAGAGCGGCACCACCATGCTGGCCAGCTGGTCGTTGTCGCCGAACCTGATCTCCTCGACGCTGACCGCGTCGTTCTCGTTGATGATCGGCACCGCCCCCGCCTCGAGAAGCGCGGCGAGCGCATCGCGCGCGTTGTTGGTGCGGACGCGATCGGCGAGGTCGCCGTGGGTGAGCAGCACCTGGGCGACCACCAGCCCGAGCGGCGAGAACGCCTGCTCCCACCGCTGCATGAGCACGCTCTGCCCGGCGGCCGCCGAGGCCTGCAGCCACGCCATGTCCTTGGGACGCGAGGCCAGGCCCAGCCGAGCGAAGCCGAGGGCGATGGCACCGCTCGACACCACCACGACGCGGCGCTTCGTCTCGCAGGCGCGCGCCACGTCGCCCGCCAGGCGAGCAAATGCGTCGCCGGTGAGGCTCTTCGATCCGATCTTGACGATGATCCGACGCGCCCGCGCGAGCCGGGCGCGCGCCTCCGCCTCGGTGCTCACTCGAACGTGGGTCCCTCGGCGGCGACGACCTCGTCGAACGAGGCCTCGAGGCGGCGCACGATCCACCCCGGGAGGCCCGCGCTCGCGAGCAGCGCCGCGTCGACGTACTTCGTCATCTCGTCGCGCAGGTCCTCCACCGCGCGGCTGGCGGGGAGCTGCTTCGCGTTCAAGTTGGGCGAGAGCGCGTGCACGGTGGCGCG
The DNA here is from genome assembly GCA_046596645.1 of Polyangiaceae bacterium. Classification (GTDB taxonomy): domain Bacteria; phylum Myxococcota_A; class Polyangia; order Polyangiales; family Polyangiaceae; genus JBKJLX01. The sequence continues at coordinate 9,414 of JBKJLX010000006.1, read as the reverse complement.
ATCGATCATGGCGCGGACGCGGCGCCCCTCGGCCTCGTGAATGCGCACCGAGCGCGAGCCGCGGTGTTGCTCGATCCACCGCTCGAAGAGGTGCCCCAGGGCGAAGACCTCGAGCGAGGTCGCGGTCGCCGTCAGGAAGGCCAGCGGGCCCACGCGACGCAGCACCGTCTTGTGCAGGACGCCCAGGATGCGACGGGCGACGAGGCGCGCCGGCGACTCGCCCCGCGCCTCCGCCAGGGCCATGCGCGCGTCGCGGGTGAGGGAGAGGCCATGGCGCGAGGCGACGTCCTGCACGACCGCGCCGCGGACGGTGCCCACCAGCCGCTCAGGGACGAAGGGGATCGGGATGGCGCTCGCCGCGACGGCGAAGCCGCTCAGGATCGCGAGGCGACCCGCGCGCGGCGCCGCAGGGGTCGTGGCCTGCGTGGGCCGGCCGCGTGCGTCCTGGGGAGCGTCTACGGGCGACATGGGTCGGACCCTACCAGAGAGGCGATAGCTCGACGACCGGAGCGCGGACGGCGACCGCAGCCGCCACCAGATCCCGCGCGCCGCCGCCCTCGGGGACGGTCGCTGCGTAGCGCAGGGGGCCGCCGGTGAGGGTGATGCCGCGACGTGTCAGCTCGGCGGCCAGCGCGTCGCCGTTGGCGCGGACGGTGAGCCCCCAGAGGCGAGCCCCGCGCGGGATCGCGTCGGGCGTGCCGACGAACGCCACCTCGCCCGCGGCCAGCACGGCGAGGTGGGTGGCGTGCTCGGCCAGGACCCCCTCCGGCGCGCCGGCGGAGGGCGTCCGCGCGGAGAGGATCGCGCCTCGCCCGTCGGTCGCGGCGCCGATGGCTCCGAGCACGAAGGCCGCGCCTGCACCCTCGAGCCCGGAGAGGGGATCGTCGGCGACGACGACGCGCACGTCGCGCGCGAGCGCGGCCGCGAAGTGCAGGGCGCGGCGCTCGGGCATGGCCAGCGAGCGCAGCGCGCGACGCGCAGCGGCGCCCAGGCCGGTCGCCTCCAGTGCGCCCATGGCGCGGGCGGCGGCGGCGCGGCCATGCCCCTTTCCGCCCAGGCGCAGGGCGGTGAGCACGTACTCCAGCGCCGTCCAATCCGGGGGCAGCGGCACGTCGAGCGGTGCCGCGCCCATCGCCGTCACGTGATCTCCCGCTGCCACGTCGAGCCCGAACAGTCGCAGCACACCGGCCACGACGCGCGCCTCTGGCGTGTGGAGGGCGAGGCCCGCAGCGTGATCGATGCTGGTCGCGCGCGGGCGCGCCACCCCGGTGAGGGCACCGAGGAGCCCCGTCGCATCGCCGACGAGGAGCAGGCGAGGCCCGACCACCTGCATGTCGAGCCGGTCGACGGCGATGGCGTCGTCGATGGCGATGCGCGCCGCCTGCGCCACCAGCAGCGGCGCGTGCGGCGGCGCCGCGGGGATCACGGAGCCTCGGGGCGCCGCAGCTCGGGACCGCGATCGAAGGCCCCTGCCTCGAACCACTCCGCGCGCGCGAGCGGTCGGTCCGATGCGTAGGCGGTGAACGGCGCCACGACCCGCGCCGCGTCCAGGAGATCGCGCGGGATGAGCGCGGAGAGGCCCACCACCGGCGCGCGCGTGCTGACACCCGCCATGTCGAGAAGGAAGCCGAAGATGGTGTCGTCCTCCTCCGGCAGCTCGATGATCGGCGCGTCGCTCCCGATGTCCGCCATCTCCCGCGCCGCCTCGAGCGCCTCGCGAAGGCCACCGACGCGGTCGACCAGGCCGTTCTCCTTCGCTTGCGCACCCGTCCATATCTTGCCGCGGCCGATGGCGTCGACCTGCGCCGGGGTCATGCCGCGGCCTTGCGACACGCGGCCCACGAAGAGGTCGTAGAACTGCTTCACCTTGTGGCCGAGCTCGACGCGCTCGTCGTCGGTGAAGGGGCGGAAGAGTGACTCGGCGTCGGCCCGCGGCAGCCCGCGGAACGTCTCCACGTTGACCCCCAGCTTGCCGAGCAGGCCGGAGAGGTCGACCTTCCCGTAGTAGATGCCGATGGAGCCGGTGATGGTGGAGCGGTTGGCGAATATCGGGCGCACGCCGACGGCGGCGTAGTAGCCGCCGCTCGCCGTGGTGGTGGCCATCGACACCACCATGGGCTTGGCGTGCGCGGTGAGCGCCGCCTCGCGCCAGATCACGTCGGCCGCCAGGGTCGAGCCGCCGCCGCTGTCGATGCGGAAGACCACGGCCTTGATCGTCGGATCCTCGCGCGCCTCGCGCAGGGCGGCGGCAATGGTGTGCGAGCCCGCCAGGCGGATGCCGACCAGTGGGATGTAGAGGCTCTCGCCGTCGATCATGTCGCCGGCGAGGTGGACCATCGCGATCTTGGGGCCGGGGGCCCAGCGCCGTGGCGCGGCGGGCAGGGTGAGGTCCTCGTCGAATAGCAGCGTCTTGCCTCCCATGGTCTCGTCGACGAAGCGCCCCAGCTCGTCGGGGTAGGCCAGCACGTCGACCAGTCCCGCCGCCTTGGCCTCGGACGGAGTGAAGGGGCCCTTGCGCAGGCGCTCGCGGAGGACGCCGGCCGGGATGCGGCGACCGCCGCCGACGTCGTGGATGAGGGCGGCGTCGTAGCGGTCCACCAGCTCCTGGTGATCGCGCCGCGAGGTCTCGGTGGGGCCGGAGGAGACGATCGCCTCCACCGCAGACTTGTGGGCGCCGATGCGGACGAAGTCGGCGCGCACGCCCAGCTTCTCCAGCGTTCCCCCGAAGTAGAGGTAGCGCGACGACGTCCCCGCGAAGCGGATGCCGCCCGCCGGGTCGATGGCGATCCGGTTGGCCTGCGAGCACACCAGGAGCTCGCGCGCACCGGCGTCCTCCAGGTGGCAGAGCACCTTCTTGCCGTGGAGGCGCAGGTTGCGGATGGCGTCGCCCAGCTCCTCCGACATGGCCATCGACGACGCCGGCGCGTCGCGCATGCGCAGCAGCACGCCGTCGATCTCGTCGTCCTCCGCGAGCTTCCACAGCGTGCGGAGCAGCCGGGTGTGACCGCGGAGGCCGGGCGTCCGGTCGATGTGGACGGTGAGGACACGACCCGGTAGCGGCAGGCCCGGCTCGCGGAAGCCGCGTATCGCAGCGCCGGCGTGGTAGCCGGTGCCGTCCTCGGTGATCGCCTCGCCGAAGACGGCGCCGCCGCTCGCCTGCAGCGGGCCGACGTTGAGGTCCAGGCCGGCGGTCGCCACCCACTCGGGATCGCTTCGGTCGACGTCGAACACCTTGATGTCGCCGCGCAGCCGGCCGACGTACGGGACGTCGAGGCCGATGGTGCCGCCCGGCGCCCAGCGCTCGCTCTGGTCGTAGAAGCCGGCGTCGGCGGCGAGCTCGAGGTCGCGCAGGCCGGCCACCGGGCGCAGCGCGACGCCGGCGTGCCAGCTGCGCTCGCTCGACAGGCCGGTCTCGCTGCGGGGGACGTTCCAGTCCCGCGCGACCAGCGACATGCCGAGCCAGGGACCGGGGCGGACGGTCGCCGAGCTGGTGATCGCGAACTGCCCGTCGAGGTTGGGACTGTCGGAGATCGACCAGCCGAGCGAGCTGCCGAAGGAGAGCGACCGCCCCGCGCGCACCGCGAACGCCCAGCGGATCCACTGGTACGTGTCGTCGAAGGGGAAGCTGGCCGCCTGCGGCGGGTCCATGAAGTCCACCCGCAGGCCGGTCGCCATGAAGAGGAAGGGCGCTGCGAGATCGACCGAGTGGCCGCGCCAGGGGACAGGCGCCCCCTCCTGGAGGGAGACGACCGTCCACCGCATCTCGGGGCCGGGCATGAAGGCGAGGTTGGCCGGGTTGTGGGCGACCGCCGACGCGTCGTCGCTGCCGACCAGAGAGCGACCGGGCGCCATGAGCGGATCGGAGATCTTCACCGGCGGAGCGGCGCCGGCGCCGCTCGCCGCGAGGAGCGTCCCGAGCAGGACGGCGGGGACGGTACGAGCGCGCATGGGTGCGACCCTGGTACTACAGGATGCCGCGCGCGCGCAGGACCGCGTCGATCTCGGAGCGGCGTCGCTCCAGCTCCGGGACGTCCTTCACCGGGAGGAATCGCGCCGTCGCGCCCGAGCGCGGCACGCGCAAGAAGCGCGGCGGGAGCATGGTCGTGATCTCGCCGAGCAGCCGCTCGAACTGGATCGCCTTGCGGCCGTCGACCGTCTTGTCCACCTCGACGTAGGTGAAGTCGGCGGGCAGCTTGCCCAGCGCCGCCGCGCTGACCAGGAAGGTGTTGGTGTTGAACACGCGGACGCGCGCCGGGTCGAAGTCGGCCGGCAGGCGGAGCTCCTCGGCGACGATGGGCCGCCCCTCCCACTGCACCGGGATGCCGCCGCGATCGCCTTCCACCTTGTCGACCAGCTCGACCGACAGCGCGTGGCCGTGGTCGACGTGCCAGCCGAGGATGGCGGGGTCGATGGTTGCTCCCAGGTTGTCGAGGTTGGCGATCCACACGTAGGGCGGCTCGCCGGGGCTGGTCAGCGGGCCGCGACCACGCTCCTTCAGGTACGCGTCGAGGAGCCCGCTCTGGCGGAGCGCGTCCGGCAGGTCGCCGTGGCCGGTCGCGTAGACGTCGGGGTCGCCGTCGGCACCGCGGAAGAGCCGCCCCTCCGGCGTGAGCCGCAACGACGCGCACTGGATGAAGGTGTCCACCCCCTGACCGAGTCGCGCGCCGAGCGCCTGGCGGATGGGGCCGTCGGTCGCCTCGCTGGTCATGAGCCAGAGCGGGATCTCGCGACCGGCGATGCGACTCATCACCTCACGCTCGCGGAGGCGCAGGTCGAGGAAGGTCTTGCCCGGCAGCGCCTCCACCAGCGCCTTGACGACGCTGCCCATGCGCGTCGCCATGCCTCCGGCGAGGACGCACAGCGCGAGCTCGCCGCGCTTCATCGCGTCGAGGCCCTGCTGGGTCAGCCGCGCGTGCTCACCGGTGCCCGGGGTCGGGGCGTCGTCGACGTCGCCCTCGGCGGGGGGCTCCACCCGGCCGGCGAGGCGGTTGCGCGCCTCGCGATCCTTGCCGATGCCGGCGGCCCACGCCTCCAGCCGGTCGGCGCTGAAGCCCCGGTCACGCAGCCGCGCCTTCTGTGCAGGAGAAAGGCCGGAGAGCTCTTCGCCGAGGGTCGTCATCGCCGGGAGCAAACGACGCGCAGGCGGGTTTGGCAAGGCGGCCCAGCCGAATCGATACCTATCGCTCCGCTCACTGCGGGATGAGCCGGCAGCAGCCGGTGATGCAGTACTCGCCCGCGGCGCACTCGGCCTGGCCCTCGAGGCCGCAGGGGACGATGCCGTCGGCGCACTGCTGGCCGCCGCCGCCGCTGCCGGTGCTCCCGGCGGTGACGCCGGTGCTCCCGCCCTCGCCGCCGCCGCAGTCGTCGGACGGCTGGGGCTTGCCGATGCAGAGCTCGCACGGCGCGCAGTCATTCAGGCAGCCCTGGACCGGTGTGCACGGCTTGCACTTCGATTCGTCGCCGACGTCGGCCTGCGTGCAGCTGCCGTCGCCGTCCACCTCGGAGCCGAGCCACACGTAGTTGCCGCCGCCCGCGGGCAGCTCGCAGCAGCCGAAGCAATCGCAGCCGTTCGGCGTCAGCGGCGCGCAGACCGCCATGCAGGTCTCGCCTTGCGACGTGTAGGCGGTGTCGCAGTCGTCGAGCGGGCCGAGGTGCGCGGCCTCGGGCTCGTACGCACAATCCTCGCCCTGGGGGGGGTAATTGGGGCCCACCGAGAGCGGGTCGCAGCGGTGGTCCCAGTAGCACTCGTCGGTGCCGGAGCCGTTCCCGTTGTCCCAGTAGCAATCGACCTTGCACGTCTCCGAGAGATCACCGGGGATGTCACCGTGGTAGCTGTCCTCGGTGTTGTCGCAGGGGCCGAGGCAGTCCGTGTCCTGATAGTCGATGAAGCCGTCGGCGTCGTTGTCCTCCAGGTCGCCGCACTCGTAGATCTTGTCGGCGCCGCACGGGGCCTCGTGGGTCGGCGGGCCGCCGACGCCGGAGCTGTAGGTGCTCGACGTGGACGACGCGTCGCCGGTGGACGACGAGCCGCCGCCGGTCCCCGCGCCGGCGCCGCCGCTGCCGGTCGACTGCGTTCCGGAGCCAGTGCCGCTCGCGGTCGAGGAGGACGATGAGGCGTCCTCCGCCGCGTCGTCGCTGCAGGCACCTGCGGAGACGATGACCACCAGCAGCGAAGCGCCCGCCGCGGCCCAGAGGCCCCCAGAAGCTCTCATGAGAACGATGCTACACCCCCCGCATCATCCGGTTGCCCTTTCGACGCCGAGGAGGGCCATGAGCTTCTCGGGGTCGACAGGCTTCACCAGGTGCTCGTCGAACCCCGCGTCGAGCGCCTTCTTGCGGTCGGACGCCTGGCCGTAGCCGGTCAGCGCGACCAGCACGGTGTCGGCGAGCGCAGGATTCCGGCGCGCACGGCGGGCCACCTCGAAGCCGTCGATGCCGGGAAGGCCGAGATCGACGAATGCCACGTCCGGCTTCTTCGACTCGATCATCTCCAGCCCCTCGGTCCCGGTGCTGGCGGAGTTGCAGTGGTAGCCGCCATGGGTGAGCAGCTCGCACAGCATCTCCGCGCTGTCGGCGTTGTCCTCGACGATGACGACGCGCAAGCCACCGAGCCGCCGCGGCGTGCTGGGCTTCGGATCCGACATCGGCGTGTCCTCGGCGGCCGCCGCCAGCGGCAGGCGCACCACCAGCTCGCTGCCCTTGCCCTCGCCGTCGCTGTGCGCGGTGACCTCGCCCCCGTGCAGGCGGACCAGGGTGCGCACCAGGGTCAGCCCCACGCCGAGGCCGCCGTCGGAGCGGTCGAGCGTGCGCGGCGACTGCACGAAGAGGTCGAAGACCGACTCCAGCATCTCGGGGGCGATACCCGAGCCGTCGTCGCGCACGCGGACGATGGCGTGGCCGTCCTCCTGCTTGGTCTGCAGGAGGACGTGACCGCCGCGCGGCGTGTACTTCGCGGCGTTGCTGAGGAGGTTGATCGTGACCTGCTGCAGGCGCGCGGCGTCGCCGTCGATCCGCAGCGGCCGCGGGTCCAGCTCGACCGCGAGGTGCAGGCCGCGCGCGTCGACGCCCGGCCGCACCACGTCGACCGCCTCGCGCGCGACCGCGCTGAGATCGACGATGGCGGTCCGCAGCTCGATCTTGTCCTGCGTCACCCGGCTCGCCTCCAGCAGGTCGTCGAGGAGCCTCACCATCTGCCGCGACTGGCGCTCGAGGATGGGCAGCACACGGTTCTGCTTCTCCTTGCTGCCAGGGTCGGCCCGCAGGAGCGCGGTCGCGGTGACCATCGCCCCCAGCGGGTTGCGCAGCTCGTGCGAGAGCATGGCCAGGAACTGGTCGCGACGGTGCACCTCCTCCTGGATGCGCTCCTCCGCGCGCTTGCGCTCGGTGACGTCACGGAAGATGGCGATGATGCCGACCGTCCTGTCGCCGTCGACCAGCGGCAGGCGCGTCGTCAGATCCCAGGCGCGACCCCCGGGGACCGTGCGCGGCTCCAGCCGCTCCATCTGCGCGGCGCCGCTGGCGAGGACCTCGTCGTCCTGCCGCTGGAGCGCGCTGGCCAGCTCCTTGGCGGGCAGATCCGCAGCGGTGCGCCCCTCCGCCTCACGCGGCTCGCGCAGGCCGAGCCGCCGCGCCATCACCGGGTTGGCGCGGATGAAGCGGCCGTGCCCGTCCTTGAAGTAAATGGCATCGGGGACCGAGGCGAGGAGGCTGTTGAGGAGGTACCGCTCGTGGAAGAGCGCGTCCTCCGCCGTCTTGAGGCCGGTCATGTCGATGAGCGTGAGGACGACGCCGTCGACCCGCGCCTTGGCGCGGTAGGGCAGGATGCGGAGGAAGAAGAAGCGGCCGCGGCGGTCGCGCGTCTCCCGCTCCACGGGCCGGCCGCTCTCGAGGACCCGTCGCAGGTCGTCGAGCAGCATCGGGTGATCCATGTTGTGGGTGAAGGTCTCGATGGAGCGCCCGATGTCGTGCGCCACCAGGCTGAAGCTCTCCGCCACCTGGGGCGTGAACTTGCGGATGCGCAGCTCGGAGTCGAGGAAGATGGTCCCGATGTCGGTGGCCGACAGCAGGTTGTCCATGTCGTTGGTCACCTCGGTGAGCTCGAGGATCTTGCGCTGGTACTCCGCGTTGACCGTGTAGAGCTCCTCGTTGACGCTCTGCAGCTCCTCGTTGGTGCTCTGCAGCTCCTCGTTGGACGCCAGCAGCTCCTCGTTGGCGGCCTGCAGCTCCTCGTTCGAGGTCTCCAGCTCCTCGATGGCGGCCTGCAGGTTCTCCTTGGTGTAGGCGAGCTCTCCCTCCAGCGCCGCGATCTGCTCGCGGGCGCCCTGCGGGGCGGCGACCTCGGCGACCTCGGCGCCCGACGCCGCGAGGGCGCGCACGGGGAGCGCTGCGGCCTGGAACGACACCAGGAGATGGGTGACGCCGCGGCCGCGACCGCCGACCCGCTTGATGGTGATGTCGAACACCTCGCTCTCTTCCGCGGCTCCCTCGCGGGGGATCCGAACGCCCTTGAAGACGATGCCCGCCGGCTCCTTCAGCGCCCGCTTGAGTCCGCCGACCAGGACCATCTTCAGCTCGGGGTCGACCACGTCGAGGACGTCGAGCGCCGGGCGCCCGTCGCGCATGCGGAGGAAGCGGCTGCCACCGCCGAATACGTGGACCAGCTCGCCGTGCTCGCCGACGAGGAGGCTCGGCGGCATATGCTCGGCGAGCAGCGCGTCGTAGGTGCCCAGCAGGTGGGCGCCGGTCGCGCGGGGCGCGCTCGGCGCCGGCTGGGCGGCGGCGAGCCGTGGCTCCAGGGCGCGGACCGCCTGCAGGCGCGCGTCGTGGTAGGTGCGGGCGTCGCTGGATTTCTCGTAGATGCGCCAGTGCCGGTCCAGGGTCTCGAAGTCGTGCAGCATCGGCCCCGGGCTCTCGCTCGGGCCGAGGAACATCACGCCGCCGCGGTTGAGCGCGAAGTGGAAGAGCGCGAGCGCCTTCTGCTGCGCCGGGTTCTGCAGGTAGATGAGCAAGTTGCGGCAGCTCACCAGGTCGACGCGGGTGAACGGCGCGTCGCGGATCACGTTGTGCTGCGCGAACACGATCATCTGCCGGATCTCCGGCACCAGCTGCCACACGTCCCCGCTGCGGGTGAAGTAGCGCTGCAGGCGCAGCGGCGAGACGTTGGCCACGGCGCTGGTGCCGTAGGCGCCGCGCGCCGCGACCTCGAGCGAGCCCCGGTGCACGTCGGTGGCGAAGATCTTCACCTGGCGCCCGCTCTCGCGGGTCAGCTCGTGGAGGAGGATGGCGAGCGAGTACGCCTCCTCCCCCGTGGCGCAGCCGGCGATCCACACCCGGAAGGGGACGTGGTTGGGCCCGCGCTTCAGCGCCTCGGGGAGGATGCGCTCCTCCAGGATGGTGAAGGCCTCGTCGTTGCGG
>JBKJLX010000855.1:0-16571 GCA_046596645.1 Polyangiaceae bacterium | reverse complement strand
GCGAGCGTTCGCTCGGGCGCGCGCTCGGCGCCGTGCGCGACCTGCTCGAAGAGGATCACGCGCTTCTCGATGCGGTGCTCGAGGGCGGCAGGTTCCGCGGCGTCTACCACCGCATCGAGAAGCGCGTGATCCTCTTCGAGCAGGTCGCGCACGGCGCCGAGCGCGCGCCCGAGCGAACGCTTGCGCTGGACGACCCGAAGCTCGCCCTGGCGGTGGGCGCGGAGGGGAGCAAGAACCTGCGGGACGAGCTCGAGCTGCTCGACGCGGCGGGCGACGCGCTCGACCCGGCGAAGCTCGCGGTGGGCGACGTGACGCCGATGTTCTTCGGCAGCGCGTTCACCAACTTCGGCCTGCCCCAGTTCCTCGACGCCTTCGTGAGAATGCTGCCCATCCCGCCCTCGCGCGAGAGCTCGAAGGGCCCGGTCGCACCCAACGACCAGCGGTTCAGCGCGTTCGTCTTCAAGATCCAGGCGAACATGGATCGCGCTCATCGCGACCGCATGGCGTTCCTCCGCGTGTGCTCGGGCGAGTACGAGCGCGGCATGAAGATCCGGCACGTGCGGCTGGGGCGGGAGATCCGGCTCAACAACCCGACGCACTTCATGGCCCAGGAGCGGACGGTGGTGGACCACGGCTACGCCGGGGACATCATCGGAGTCTTCGACCCCGGCATCTTTCTCATCGGCGACACGCTGACCGACGGCGCCGACTTCGCTTACGCGCCGCTGCCGCAGTTCCCGCCGGAGCACTTCGCGCGGGTGTCCATGATCGACCCGATGAAGCGCAAGCAGCTGAAGAAGGGCCTGGAGCAGCTGGCGCAGGAGGGGTCGATCCAGCTGTTCCGCCCGCCGGAGGGGCGCGAAGGGGACGCCATCGTGGGCGCCGTCGGCGAGCTCCAGTTCGAGGTGGTGAAGGACCGGCTGGTCAACGAGTACGGCGTGGACGTGCGCGTGGAGCGGCTCTCCTGGCAGATGGCGCGCTGGGTGAAGGGCGGAGAGATCCCGCTGGCCCGGCTGGAGGGGCTGCTCTTCGGGTACGGCGCGCTCGACATCCACGGCCAGCCGGTCGTCCTCTTCAAGGGCGAGTGGCAGCTGGAGCAGTGCCAGAAGGCCTATCCCGACGTGGAGCTGGTGGAGCTGGGGTCGAGCGGTCCTCGCATCGAGGAGTAGCGGTGACGCTGGTCGCCGACCCGCCGCGCCTCGCCCCGCGCGGCGTCACCCACGCCGCCCGTCTGGGGGACCGCTCGCTCTTTCCCGGCCTTTCGGCGCTGGTCTACGTCAACCACGCCGCCATATCGCCGCCGTCGGTGGCGTCCAAGCACGCCATCTTGGCCTGGGTGGACGACATGATGCGGAGGGGCGCCACCGCCTTTCCCACCTGGATGGCCCAGCGCGATCGGCTGCGGGCCAAGGTGGCGCGCCTGATCGGGGCCGAGGCGCGCGAGATCGGCTTCGAGCCCAACACCAGCCGCGGGGTGGGGGACGTGGCGCAGTGCTTCGCGTGGCGGCCCGGCGACACCGTGGTGCTCTTCGAGGGGGAGTTCCCGGCCAACGTGACGCCCTGGCTCATGGCGGCGCGCCGCCACCAGCTGGAGGTGCGCTGGCTGCGCGCCGCCGACTTCGCTGGCGATCTGGCGCCCGCGCTGGCGGCGCTGGACGGCGCGCTGGACGGCGCGCGCCTGTGCGCGGTGAGCGCGGTCCAGTTCCAGTCCGGGCTGCGCATGCCGATCGAGCAGATCGGCGCGCGCTGCCGCGAGCGTGGCGTGCGGTTCTTCGTCGACGCCGTGCAGGCGGTGGGGGCGGTGCCGGTCGACGTGCGGGCGGCGCACGTGGATTTCCTCGCGTGCGGCGCCCACAAGTGGCTCATGGGAGTCGAGGGCGCGGGCTTTCTCTTCGCCGCGGAGGAGCGGTGGGACGAGCTGCGTCCGCACGTCGCCGGCTGGCTGAGCCACGAGGAGGGCCTGCGCTTCCTCTTCGAGGGGAAGGGGCACCTCCGCTACGACCGGCCGATCACCCGCGCGCCGTCCTTCGTCGAGGGCGGCAACCTCGCGGCACCGTCCTTTGCGGCCCTCGAGGCCTCGGTCGACCTGCTGCTGGAGCTGGGGGTGCCCGCCATCTTCGCCCACATCCAGGCGTTCCACGATCGCCTGGAGCCCGAGCTGCTGCGCCTCGGCTTCACCTCCGCCCGGACGGAGGACCTGGCGCGCCGCAGCGGCTCGCTGTGCGTGGTGCCCCCGGCCGACGTCGCCCTCCCCGAGCTGCACCGGCAGATGGGTCGGTTCGGCGTCGCCTGTTCGATGCCCGACGGCTACCTCCGCTTCTCCCCGCACTGGCCGAACCAGCTGGACGAGGCGGACCAGGTGGTCGTCAGCGCCGAGGCCGCGCTGGCCGCGGTGCGGAGCGGTGATCTCGAGCCGACGCCCTCCGAGCTGTGAGCGGGGGGGCACAGACGCTCCGGACAGGGCGCGCAGGCCGATCGGAACGCGCGCCGACCCCGACCTCAATCCCTCGGCTTCACGCTGACCCAGGGGTTGTCCCGCTCCCAGAAGCGCCAGGGGCGGGCCGCCCAGTGCTTTGCATAGTCGACGTTGATGCGCGGGCCCCGACCGGTGCGCACCCGGCCGGGGCGACCGTCGGCGACGTAGAGCGGCGGGGTCCACAGCGGCGCGCCGTAGTGGCCCCGATCGATGCCCATCGCCGCGCACAGCTTGCCGGGCCCGTTGGTCAGCGTCCGGGCAGAGGCGGCCAGGCCGCGCCGGCGGGCCATGAGCTCCTCGCCGAGGACCGGCTCCAGCGCACGCACCAGCACCGCGTGAGGCTCGCCCTCGGCGCCGGCGACGACGTTGAACGCCCAGTGCATGCCGTACAGCAGGAAGACGTAGGCGCGCCCTGGAGGTCCCCACATCGCCTCGACGCGCGCGGTGCGGCGCCCGCCGGCGCTGTGGGCGGCGAGGTCCTCCGGGCCGCGGTAGGCCTCGGTCTCCACGATACGACCGGCGCACGGTCCGTCCTCGGTGACGTGCACCACCACCTTGCCGAGGAGGGCGCGAGCGAGCGAGAGAACGTCGCGCTGGAAGAAGGCCTCCGGCAGGGGCGGGGGCAGCCCGGCCGCCACCGGCGGTGGGGCCGGCGCCGCGCTCACGCGTCGATGCCGAGGCGCTTGAGGCGGTAATAGAGCGTAGTCCTCTGGACACCGAGTGAGCGCGCGACCTCCGCCTTGTTGCCGTTGCACCGCGCCAGGGCCGCGAGCAACTCGTTGCGCTCCAGGTCGTCGAGGCGCTCGTCGAGAGCGCGCTTCTCCCCGCCGACTGGCTCGGCGCCGCTGGCGAGGGTGCCCGCGGCCGAGGGGCGCGGGCTTGGCACCACCGTGGCGCGCGGGCCGAAGGCGAGGTGCTCGACCTGGATGACGTCGCCGCGCGCGAGGATCGCGGCCCGCTCGATCACGTTCTCCAGCTCGCGCGCGTTGCCGGGGAAGTCGTAGGCGCCCAGCGCGCTCTTGGCGTCGTCCGAGAGGGCGGTCGCCGCGCGCGCGTTGCGCCGGGCGTACTTGCGAAGAAAATGCTCCGCCAGCGGGATCACGTCCTCCTTGCGCTCGCGCAGGGGCGGGATGCGGATGGGGAAGACGGAGAGGCGCGACGCCAGCTCCTCCACCACGCCCGGCCAGGCGGACTCGACCGGCGAGGGCAGGGACAGGATGGGGCGGACATCGACGGGGACTGGGTCGGTGCTGCCCACCCGCTCCGCGGTGCCCTCGCCCAGCGCGCGCAGGAGGCGGGCCTGCAGCGAAGGGCTGGGCGCCTCTGGCCCGTCGAGGAACAGCGTCCCCCGGTCGGCGACCTCGAAACGGCCGGCGCGATCGTCGAACGCGCCCTCGAAGGCGCTGCGCCGCCAGCCGAAGAGCTCGCGCTCCAGCGCCTCACCCCGGAACGCAGTGCAGGTCACGCGCACGAACGGTGCGTGCTCGCGCGGCGAGCCGATGTGGATGGCGCGAGCGACGACCTCCTGCTCGCAGCCGGGCTCGGCCTCGATCACGACCGGCGTCGAGGTCGCCGCGACCTCCTCGATGCGCCGCGCCACCTCCTGCATGGCGTGGCTCTTCCCTGCGAGGAGGCCGTAGTCGAGCGGGTCGCGCTGCTCGCGCTCCAGGTAGCCGGCGTAGTGCGCGAGCTGATCGCGGAGGCGGCGGTTCTCGCGCACCGTCGCGAACTGTCGGATCGCCTGCTTGAGGATGGAGGTCAGCTCCTTGGAGTCCCACGGCTTCTGCACGTAGCGGTCGACCGACCCCGAGTTGAGCGCCTCGACCAGGACCGGGAGATCGGCGTACGCGGTGAGGAGAATGCCGACCACGTCGGGGCGGCGCTCCTTGGCACGCTTCAGGAACTCGATGCCGCTCATGCCCGGCATGCGCTGGTCGCTGACCACCACCGCCGCGTCCAGCCCGTCCAGCCGGTCCAGGGCCTGGGCGCCGCCCAGGGCGTAGTGGAGCGTGAACGTCTTCCGGAACGAGAAGCGGAACGCGTCGAGGTTGTCCTCCTCGTCGTCGACGACCAGCACGTCGAAGCCGCGCCACTCGAGATCCTGCATCGCGCCAAGCTAGAGCATCCACCAGGCGACGCCTTGCGCAAGGCGCTCGATCCCGGGGAGGCCGTGGTAGGCTCCGCCGCCGCCCCACGGAGAGCCCGACCATGATGGACGACGTTCTGAAGGACCTGCGCTCCTCGATCGAAAAGGCGATGGATGCGCTCAAGCGCGACCTCTCCCGCGTCCGCACCGGGCGCGCGCACCCTTCCATGCTCGACGCCATCCGGGTCGACTACTACGGCACGGCGACCCCCATCGCCCAGATGGCGAACGTCGCCGTGCCCGAGCCGCGCCTCCTCACGGTCAAGCCGTGGGAGAAGAGCCAGGTCAAGGCGGTCGACAAGGCCATTCGCGAGAGCGATCTCGGCCTCAACCCCCAGGTGGACGGCGACCTCCTGCGCATCCCCATCCCGGCCCTGACCGAGGACCGCCGCAAGGACCTGGTCAAGACCGTCCGCAAGTACGCCGAGGAGTGCAAGGTCGCGATCCGCAAGCATCGTCGGGACGCCAACGAGATGGTCGACTCCCTCGACAAGGACGGCGACATCAGCCAGGACGATGCCGACCGCGGCAAGAAGAAGATCGAGGAGGTGGTCGCCGAGGGCACCAAGCTCGTCGACACGGTGATCGCCGCCAAGGAGAAGGACCTCCTCGAGGTCTGACGGTCCGCACCTTGACAGGGCCCGGGAGCAAGAGAGACGCTCTGGAGATGCGCGACGGGTCCGACGACGCGTCTTCGCAGGCTGCTGGCGATGAACCGAGGGTCGTCGTGGCCGGCGCGACGGACGTTGGCCGGCAGCGCGACCACAACGAGGACAGCTGGGCGGTCCTCGAGGAGCACCGCCTTTACGTCGTCGCGGACGGCATGGGGGGCCACAGCGCCGGTGACGTGGCGAGCAAGGTCGCCACCCAGACCCTGGTCGACTTCTTCGAGCAGACCGACAACGAGGACGCGACCTGGCCCGCCGGGTTCAACGTCTCGATGACGGAGGAGGAGAACCGGCTCACCACCGGCATCCGCCTGGCGAACCGGCAGGTCTTCGAGAAGAGCGTCACCAACCGCGATCTCCGCGGGATGGGGACGACGTTGGTGGGGGCCACGATGTCGCGCGACCGCCGGCGGATGGCGATCGCCCACGTCGGTGACAGCCGCGCCTATCGGGTGCGGGAGGGGCGCATCGAGCAGCTGACGCGCGACCATTCGCTGGTCAGCGACATCCTGGAGGCGATGCCCGACCTCTCGGCGGAGCAGCGGGCGGAGCTGCCGAAGAACGTGGTGACCCGCGCGCTCGGGGTGCAGGACTCGGTCAACGTGGACTGCGGCTCGTTCGACGTGCGCGAGGGCGACATCTACATCCTCTGCTCGGACGGGCTGTCGGGCATGGTCGCCGACGAGGAGATCCTCTCCATCGTCAGCTCCGCACCGCAGCCCGACGTCGCCTGCCGGCTCCTGGTGCGCGCCGCCAACGACCACGGCGGCGAGGACAATGTCACCGTGCTGGTGGTGCGCATCGAGCCCGCGGGCGGGAACACCCAGCCCGACACGCTGGTCCCCCCCCCTTCGAACAGTCCGCCGGCCGGCACGCTCTAGAGCGTGCCGGAGCGGCGGGCGAGATCACTCCTCTTCGCCGTCCTCGGTGGCGGCGCCGACGCAGTTCTCGAAGGCGATGTAGCCGAGCTGGAGGCGGCAGGTATCGCCCTGGGAGCCGACGATGTCGGTGCAGGCGAACGTCGCCCAGATCTTCCCCTCCTCCACCGCCTGGCCGTTCTCGTTGAAGTAGATCTGGCAGCCGGAGCCCCGATAGATGTCGGTGGACTGCACGGTCTGGAACTCGACCGAGGCGGCGCTGGGGTCGTCGATGGTGGCGCCGGCCTTGAGCCCGTCCGCCGTGATCGAGAGGTACTGGCCCTTGTAGCTGACGCTGCCCTTGAAGTTGAACGAGCCGCCCGACGGCTCGACCGTGCACTCGATCTCGGCGCCCTCGGTGCCGTCGGTCCGGTACTCGATGTCGCCCTCGGCCTCGACGGTGCCCACCGAGGAGTTGTGGCCGGTGACGTTGCAGTCACCGCCCGGGTCCTGGAACGTGACCGCCCAGGCACCCCGCGGGATCAGCGGGACCGGATCGCTGCAGGCGCCGGAGGCGAGCGGCAGCGCGACGAGGCAGGGCAAGGCAAGGACGAGGCGAATCGGGCGCATGAAGGACCTCCGTGGGGCTCCATATCCTACCCCCGCTGCGAGGGGCAAACGCGGCCTGGTTTTGCGCCGGGTCAGGCCAGGGCCTCCGCCAGGTCGGTCCACAGGTCCTCGACGTCCTCGATGCCCACCGAGAGGCGGACCAGGCCGTCGTCGATGCCCAGGAGCTGGCGGGCCTCGGGGGGGACCGAGGCGTGGGTCATGATCGCCGGGTGCTCGGCCAGCGACTCGACGCCGCCCAGGCTCTCCGCGCAGGCGAAGATGGCGAGCCTGGAGAGCAGGCTGGAGGCGCGGGGGAGGCCGCCGCGGGCGACGAACGAGATCATCCCCCCGAAGCCCTTCATCTGCCTTCGCGCCAGGTCGTGGCCGGGGTGCGACGGAAGGCCGGGGTAGATGACGCGCTCCACCTGGGGGTGCTCGGCGAGCCGCTCCGCCAGGATCTGGGCCGAGGCCGAGGCTTGCCGCACGCGGACGCCCAGCGTCTTCGCGCCGCGCAGGACCATGTAGCAGTCGAACGGGCTGGGCACGGCGCCGAGGGCGTTCTGCAGGAACCGGACGCGCTCGGCGAGCTCCTCGTCGCTGGTCACCATGGCGCCGCCCACGACGTCGGAGTGTCCGTTCACGTACTTGGTCGTGCTGTGGACGACGGCGTGCGCGCCCAGCTCGAGCGGGCGCTGCAGGACCGGCGTGGCGAACGTGTTGTCGACGATCACCCGCGCGCCCTCGCTCCGCGCGAGCTCGCTGATGGCCGCGATGTCGAAGATCTTCAGCATCGGGTTGGAGGGCGTCTCCAGCCAGACCATCCGCGTGTTCGGGCGGAAGGCCTCGCGGACGCGCGCGGAGTCGGAGAGATCGACGAAGCTCGTGGTGATCCCGAGCTTGGAGAACACCTTGTCGAGGAGGCGGAAGGTGCCGCCGTAGAGATCGTCGCCGGCGAGCACGTGGTCGCCCGGGGCCAGGGTATGGAAGAGCGTCGTCTCGGCGCCGAGGCCGCTCGCAAAGGCGAACCCGTGGGTGCCGGCCTCCAGCGCGGCCAGGCAGGCCTCGAGCGCGTTGCGCGTCGGGTTGCCACTGCGGGAGTACTCGAAGCCCTGGTGCTGGCCAGGGCCCGACTGGGCGAAGGTGCTGGAGAGGACGATGGGCACCATCACCGCGCCCGAGGTGGGGTCGGGCGGCTGCCCGGCGTGGATGGCGAGGGTGTCGATGCCGAGGCGTCGTCCGTGGTCGGTCTTCACCGGCGTACCGTGCCCCGCGCCGGCCCGCGCCTCAAGGGGCGGCCTCTGCCCCACCGGTGCAGGAGTCGGTGCCCCACTCCCGCTCAGCCGACGGCGATCGACTGCAGCAGCGGCTCGAGGTCGAACGCGCGCCGGGCCGGCTCGAACGCGAGCAGCGCCGCCAGCGCGTCACGCAGGGCCGCGGGCAGAACCGCCAGGCGCGACGGATCCAGGCCGCGCTCTCCGATGGCGAGGAGCAGCGCCGCGTCCTCGACGGCGTCCGCCAGCGGCGCCTCGCCCGGGAGGAGGAGCCAAGCGATCGTCGCCGCCAGGGCGTAGACGTCGGTCGCCTGCGACGCGACCACCTCGCCGCGCGCGACCTCGGGCGCGACGTAGGGCGCCGCCTCCCGCGCGCCGGTGTCGAGCTCGGCGCCGAAGCCGCGGAAGCGGGCGTTGCCGAGATCGAGCAGCCGCACCTCGCCCCGCGCGTCGAGCCGCAGGTTGTCGGGCGTGACGTCGCCATGGACCAGCTCGATCCTTCCCGCGTCGTCCTCCAGCGCGTGGATGGCGCGCAGGTTGCGCGCCGCCTGCTCGGCGACGTGCAGGGCCAGGCGCGCAGGGACGCGCCCGTGCCAGTGCTCCTTCAGGTCGCGGAGCGATCCGCCCTCGACCAGCGTCTCCAGCAGGAAGGGACCCGCGGCGTCGGACCCGACCTCCCGCAGCGCCGGGAGAGCGGGGTGCCGCGCCAGCGTCAGCGCCCTGGCCTCGCGCACCATCGCCAGGCGCGCGCCGGGCGCCGTCCGGTGCTGAGGCAGCAGGCGCTTGCAGGCCAGCTCCTCCCCGCCGCGGCGCACCCGCGTCACCAGGCACGCGCTGCCGCTGCCCAGGACGCCGATCAGCTCCGTTCCCTCGGGCGCGGAGCTCGGGGGCGTGGAGCTCGGGGACGTGGAGCCGGGTGCAGGACTCGGAGAGGTTGGCGTCACGCGCTCAGCCTACCGCCCCTGGTGCGCCCCCCATCCATCGAGGAAACGCAGGAGCCATCGAGGAACGCAGGGGGTGGACGACGGGATTTGAACCCGCGACACCCGGGACCACAACCCGGTGCTCTGCCGACTGAGCTACGCCCACCGCACGCCCGAGGGCGATGCGGCCGCGGAGCATACTCGGCGCGGCCGTCGAAGCAAGCGCCGCGAGCTAGAGAGCGCCGGCGGCGGCGACGATGGCGCGGACTTGCTCGATCTCTGCCGCGTGCGAACGATCGAGCTCGGCCCTGGGCGGCGTCGCCGGCGGCACGCCCAGCAGGCCCTCGATGGTGGCGGCGAGGCTCGCCTCGAGCGCCGCGAGATCGTAGCCGCCCTCGAGGAACACGGCGATGCGTCCGCCGCCCGACTCCTCGGCCACGGCGCGCAGCGAAGCGGCCATCGCTCGGTAGCCCTCCTCGCTGAGGGCCATGTCGGCCAGCGGATCGCGGTGGTGGCCGTCGAAGCCGGCCGACACCAGCACCAGCTCCGGTGCGAATCGGCGAAGCGCGGGGAGGACCACGCGATCCATCGCGGCGGCATACACCGCGTCGTTCGCGCCGCGCGACAGGGGGACGTTGATGGTGCGGCCGCGGGCGCCGTCAGCCCCCAGCTGCGAGCTGCCGCCGGTGCCGGGGTACATCGGCCACTGGTGGAGCGAGATGAACAGCACTCGCTCCTCCGACCAGAACGCGTCCTGGGTGCCGTTGCCGTGGTGGACGTCCCAGTCGACGATGGCGACGCGCGACAGGCCGCGGGCGAGCGCATGTGCCGCGGCCACCGCCACGTTGTTGAGCAGGCAGAACCCCATCCCGCGGGCGGGGGTCGCATGGTGGCCAGGGGGGCGGACCAGCGACAGGCCCAGGCGCGGGTCGCTCGCGCCCGCGTCGATCAGGGCGTCGATCAGGGCGACGCCGCCGCCCGCCGCGCGCACCGCGGCCTCGACCGAGCGCGGGCCCACGTAGGTGTCATCATCGATCGCGGCGCGGACGCCGCGCACCGAGGCCAGCGTGGCGAGCCACGGCGCCTCGTGGACGCGCCCCAGCTCGGCGTCGGTCGCGTCTCGCGCCGGCACCGGGACGATCCGCAGCCCCCCCTCCTCGCAGGCGGTGACGGCGCGGCGCGCGGCGCCCAGCCGCTCGGGCCGCTCGGGGTGGTACGCGGACGACCGGTGCTCGTCGAACAGGGGATCGTCGACGACGAACATCCCTCGCGCGGCGGCCTCGCCCGGGCTCTCCCCCGGCAACTCGCCGGCCGTCGACGCGGCCGGGGGCGGGGCCGCGCCATCTGGCCGGGAGGCGGCTGCATCCGGCATCGCGCGCGACGTAGCAGGCGCTCCTGGACGCGACAAGCGGGCGAGTTGTGGACGCGGAAGCGCAGGTGGTACGGTCCGCCTCGCGTCTCCGCCTGGTCTGGAACGCTCGCGTCACCGCTGGTGGCTTGGTTCGATGAGGAGGAAGAGCGGATGCGCCTCAAACTGATCGCCATCTTCTCGGTCGTGGTGTTGCTGGTGGGCGGGCTCTCTTACTTCGTCGCCCGCGCGATGGTCTCGGGCAAGGCGGACCCGGCCGAGGCGACGCGAGCGGTCACCGCCGCCGCCGCGCAGCTTCAGGTCGAGGGCCTGGCAACCGAGCGCTGGATCGCCGGGCGCGTCCTCGACCCCAAGGTGCGCCAGCCGTTCTCGCTGGGCACAATCGACGCCAAGGGCGCGGCCGCCACCGACGCCGCCAACCGTGTGCGCGAGGCGGCCAACAGCTCGGCCGAGCTGCCGGGCATCCAGCCGGCGCTGATCGCGCTGGTCGACGAGAAGGGCGTGGTCGTCGGTCGCAACGGCTCGCAGCTGATGCGCGGCGACGATCTGGGCAAGGTCTACCCCGGGCTCACCAAGGCGCTCGCCGACGGCGTCCCCGGCAGCGACATCTGGGTGAACCGGGCGCGCAACGAGCAGCTCTTCGCCTCCTACGCGCCGATCCGCGGCGAGGACGGCCACCTGCTCGGCGCGCTGGTCGTCGCCACGCTGATCAACGACGAGCGGATGTCCTCGGCAAGCGACAAGACCAGCGGCCAGCCGTTGATGCTCGCCATCAAGGGGGAGAGCGGTGTGCAGGTCATCGCCAAGAGCGCCAACGCCGCCGCGCTCGCCTCCACGATGGAGGGAAAGAACGCCGACGCTGCGTCGAAGATCCTGGAGACGGGGCAGCGGGCCGACCTCGCCGGCTTCCCCGACGGCTCGAGCGCGGTGGGTCGCCCGCTCGAAGGCTACGGCGACAACCGACGCGCCGTGGTGGTCGCCGTGGCCACCCCCCGGACCGGCAACGTCGCCGCCAGCCTGCTGTGGCCGATCCTCGGCGTGACCGCCCTCGGGATCTTGATGGTCATCGTCTTCGCCTCGCTGCTCGACGCGTGGATCTCGCGGCCGGTGCAGGAGCTGGAGGACGGTCTCCTCGCCATCATCAACGGCAAGACCGACCTGCGGTTCGAGCTCGAGCACCCGCTGCTCGGCGGGCTGGCCTTCCGCATCAACTCGCTCCTCAACCAGCTCTTCGGCGTCCAGGAGGACGACACCGACGAGCAGGGGCGGGTGCAGTCGCCCTCGAAGCCCCCGCCGGAGGCGGCGCCCGAGGCGGAGAGCGCCGAGCCCCCTGCTGGCTGAGCACCGTCGTCGCGCCGTCCGTGTGGCTTACGAGACGCGGACCGACCCCTCAGGCGCCGACCGCGAACAGGGTCGCGTCGGCTAGATCCTCCGGCGGGACGAATCCGCCGACCTCCTCCAGGCCGCCTGCGCGCTCCAGCGGGGCGCCCAGGCGGAGGGCGGCGGACTTGGCGACCAGGGCGACGAAGCCGCTCGGCGCCGACACCAGCCGCAGCACATCGGGTACGCACGCGATGGCGCCCAGTCGGGCGGCGACCAGCGCGGCAAGCGGCCGCGGGTCGGCGTGGGCGATCTCGCGCGAGCGCAGGATGGCGCGCAGCCGACGCCACTGCGCCCTCCAGGCGTCGGAGTCGGATGCGCCGCGGTAGCCGAGGGTGATGTCACCAAGGGGACCGCTCATCCGCGCTGCGACCTCGTCCGCCACGGCCAGCAGGCGCGCGAACCTGGGCGCCGCCGGCTCGGCGTCCAGCGAGCGCGCGCCCTCCAGATCGATGGCGACCGGCGTCCCCGCCTCGCTCGCCCAGCGCTCGACGCTGACGACCAGGCTCTCCAGCCCCAGCGCGCCGCGCGCGGCGGCGCGGAAGACCTCGCGCCGCGTCTCGACGACCACGGTGCTCGAGGTGACCAGCGCGGTGCCCTCGTCGCGCCGGTGCTGCACCTCCACCCGGACGCTCTTCACCGCCGGCCAGGGGAGAACGCGCAGATCCATACCCGCGGAGACCAGGATGCCCCACGGTACGATGGCGAGCGACTCGACCACCGGCCTCCGGCCGAGCGCGCGTCGCAGGAGATCGAGCCCGGCGAAGGCCGCGGCGCCGACGTAGGCCGCCTCGACCACGCCGCCGTGGAGGGCGGCCCCGACCACGACCACGGCCGTGGCGGCCGGCACCGCAGCGC
The DNA here is from genome assembly GCA_046596645.1 of Polyangiaceae bacterium. Taxonomy (GTDB): domain Bacteria; phylum Myxococcota_A; class Polyangia; order Polyangiales; family Polyangiaceae; genus JBKJLX01. Next base: position 4,014 of record JBKJLX010000855.1, on the reverse strand, counting down.
CGCGACCGCCCTGGCGATCATCGATCGCCAGCCCGACATACCGAAAATCCGGAGGCGGCGCGCGCACGCTTCATTTTGCGAGCGCCGGACGTGTGCCGCAAGCTCAAGGGCGGCGAGCTCTGCGCGGTCACCCCCCCGGGCGGACCCCGATCAGCCAGAGCAGCCCTCGGAGCTCGGCTCGGCGCCGCCGCGATCGGCGGTGGTGGGCGGGGGGCCCTCGAGGACGGGAGCCAGCTCGGGGACCAGCGCGATCTCGATGCGGCGGTTCTTCGCGCGGCCGGCGTCGTCGTTGGCGGCCGCGGGGCGGTGCTCGCCGAAGCCGGCGGCGGAGAGGCGCCGCGGCTCGATGCCGGCGGTGACGAGGAGCTGCACCACCTCGACCGCGCGCGCCGTCGACAGCTCCCAGTTGGTGGGGAAGCGGTCGGTGCGGATCGGCGTGTCGTCGGTGTGGCCGCCGACCTGCAGCTCGAGGTCGCGCATGGCGGTGAGCCGCTGCGCCACGTCGCGCAGGAGGCGCTTGCCCTCCTTGCGCACCGAGGCCTGCCCGGCGTCGAACAGCACGTCGTTCTCCAGCACCAGGAGGACGCGGCCGCCCGCCACCTCGACTGCGAGATCCCCCGCGTCGATCATGGGGCGGAAGCCCTCGAGGATGGTGCGCTGCTGCGCCGCGCGCGCCTCGGCGGCGGCCTGAACGACCTTGAGCGCGTCGATCCGCTCGCGGAGCGCGGTCAGCTCGGTGCTCAGCTCGCCGTTCTTCCCGCGGAGCGCGTCGAGGGCGCGGCTCGCCGCCTCCAGGCGGCCGCCGAGCTCGGCGTTGTGCTCCTCGGCCGAGCCGAGCTTGCTGGTCAGGTCGGCGCGGGCTCCGTCGGCCTCGATGGTGGCGGCGTCGCGAGCGTCCATGGCGGCGGCCAGCTTGGCCAGCTCCCCCTGGGCCTTGTTCAGCTCGGCGACGACCCGCGCCTCGCCCTCTCGGACGCGGTCCAGCTCCTCGAGCGTTCGTGCGTGCGTCTCCTTGCGCACGCAGCCTGCCGACGAGCCCCCGACCAGCGCGAGCGCCAGCGCGGCGCCGAGGGCGCGCGAGCGCGTGGTCCTCGGGGCTGGCCCCCGACGTGTCGCCCTGCGAGGATGCGCTGGTCTCTCGTCGCTCATGTCCGCCGCTCGTAGCACGCACCTCCGGGTCGCCCCACTTTTCGGCGCGCTCCTCGCGCTGACGGTGGCGTGCGCCGATCGCGCGACGACGACCGCGCCGCCCGCCCACTCCACCGCCAGCCCTGCTGACCCCACGGCCTCGGCCGCCCCGGTGGCCAGCGCGGCATCGCCCGCCCCGCGCGCGGCCGATCCGGCGTGGGTCCAGGCGGTGCGCGTCGGGCGCTGGAGCGAGGCGGCCCGCCTCCTCGACGGGCTGGACGAGGCGGAGCGGGCGCGCGGGCCGATGCGCTACGTCCGCGCGCGCGTCGCCGCGGAGCTGGGCGACCACGCGCGGGTCGTCGAGCTGCTCCGCGATCTGGTGGACCCGCCGATCCTCCTCGAGGACATCGAGCGCGCGCGCGCCGAGTCGGCGGCCGAGGTGGGTCCGTACGCCGAGGCGGCCCAGTACTTCGCGCGCTCATCGCGACCGCGCGAGCTGGTGCGCGCTGCCAAGGCCCACGAGAAGGCGGGCGACCTGCGCGCCGCGCTCGAGGTCACCGATCGCGCGGTCAGCTCGGCGCAGCGCCTGAAGCGCTGGAGCGACGAGCGGGCCGGGCACGCCCTCCGGTGGCGGCTCCACGCCGCGCTCGCCAAGCCGGCGAACGGCGTGCCGGACCTGGAGTGGCTGGCGACCGAGGCGGCGAACACCAGCGACGGCAAGGCCGCGCGCGCCGAGCTCGACGCGCGCAAGCTGAAGCTGAAGCCGCGGCAGAACAAGCGCGCCATCGAGGTGCTGGTGGGCGCTGGCGAGGCGGACGCGGCGCTCGCCCTGCTCGACCGGGGGGAGGATGGCCTGTCCCGCGCCGAGCGGCTGCACCTCCGCGCCGAGGCGCTGTTCAAGGCGCGGCGGTGGAAGGCCTCGGTCGAGGCCCTGACCGCGGCGAGCAAGGTGAAGAGCGGCCGGGGCGCCGAGCAGCTCTATCTCCTCGGGCGCTCGCTGGCCCGCCTCGACCGCGACGACGAGGCGCGCGCCGCGTGGAGCGACACCGCGCGCCGCTACGGGCAGACCGAGTTCGGCGACCGCGCGACCTACCAGCTCGCGCGCATCGACCTCTCCTCCGGGCGCTACGAGTCTGCCCGCGACGGCTTCGTCGCGTACCTGGCGCGCTTCCCCAGCGGCGCGCTCGCCGACGATGCGCGCTACGAGCTTGCGCTGTCCTACCTCTCGGCCAAGCAGCCGGACGAGGCGCGCAAGCGCTTCGCCGACATGGCGTCCAAGGCCAAGAACCTCGACGTCGGCGTGCTGCGCGAGCTGGAGGCGGTCGCGGCGTCCCGCGCCGGGGACGTCGAGGGCGCCAAGCGCATCTGGACCGACGTCGCGGCGCGCCAGCCGCTGACCTGGGCGGCGATGACGTCGCGCGCGCGGCTCGCCGGTCTGGGGGTTCCTCTGGGGCCGCTCTTCTCCACCGGCGGTGGCGGCCCGCTCGCGTCACCCCTCGCGGTGACGCTCCCCGCCAAGGCGGCGCTCCTCGCGTCGCTGGGGCTCGACGCCGACGCCGAGTCGTACGTCGAGGCCAACGAGCAGTCGCTGGCGGCGGCGTACGGCGGGCGCGAGAGCGAGGCGCTGTGCGCGATGTACGCGCAGCTCTCGCGGGCCAAGCGCCGCTACAAGGTGGGGACGGCCGCGGTCTCCTTCGACGCGCTCATGCGGGCGCCGGGGCCCGCCGATCGCTGGGGCTGGGAATGCGTGTACCCGCGCCCCTACGCGGACGCGGTGGAGTCGCTGGAGCAGCAGAGGAGCGTGCCGCGCGGCCTGGTGCACGCGCTCATGCGCCAGGAGAGTGGGTTCGATCCCGACATCGCCTCGCCGGTGGGGGCGCGCGGTCTCCTCCAGCTGATGCCGAAGACGGCGGAAGAGGCGGCCAAGGAGGCGAGCGTGCCCTTCACGCAGGACCTGGTGACGGTCCCCGACGTGAACGTCGCCCTGGGCGGGTTCTACATCTCCAAGCTCATGGGCACGTTCCAGGGCAGCACGCCGCTGGCGGTCGCCAGCTACAACGCCGGACCGGGCGCTGTCTCCAGCTGGCTGAAGAAGGGGGTGGAGACGGAGGTCGACGTGTGGGTCGCCCGCATCCCCTACGACGAGACGAGGAACTACGTGGTGCGCGTGATGGGCAACCTGGCGCGCTACCAGTGGCTCGCGGGCGGCGACGCCGCGGTGACCGAGGTCGCGCTCGAGGTCCCGCTGGTCAAGGCGCCCGACGACGCCTACTAGGGCGAGGGCATGCTCCTACCCGTCGTGCTGGCCCCCGTCGCCCTCGCGACCGCGCTCGCCCTGACGACGCCGCTCCCACCCCACGCCGAGGCGTGGGCGGACCGCGGCTGGGGTGCAGTGCGTGGCGTCACCATCGGGCCCATCGAGAGCACGCGCCACCCTGGCAAGGGCTACGGCTCGCGCGCATACACCCGCTCCCTCGACGAGGCGGTGAGGATGGGCGCCACCTGGGTGAGCCTCACCCCCTTCGGTCGCGTGGCGGATCTCCAGCCGGAGGGCATCGATCTCACGTTCGAGACGCCGTACACCGAGAATCGCGTGGCGGTTTTACGGGCGATCCGACAGGCGCGCGCCCGCGGCCTCAAGGTGCTGCTGGTGCCGCACCTCTGGGTGGAGAGCGGCGAGTGGCGGGCGCTGATCGACCCCGGCGACGACGCGGGCTGGCGGCGCTGGGCGCGCGCCTACCGCGAGTTCATCCTCACCTGGGCGGCCGTCGCGCGCGAGGGCGAGGCGGAGATGCTGAGCGTCGGCGTCGAGCTGCGGAGCTGGGTGACCACCGAGCGCGCGGCGTCGATGCGCGAGATCGTCGACGCGGTGCGCGGGAACTACCC
>JBKJLX010000831.1:0-8843 GCA_046596645.1 Polyangiaceae bacterium | reverse complement strand
CGCTCGACGAGCTCGCGCGAGCGCCAGCAGCGCCTCGCGACCACCGGCACGCTCGCCGCCGGGGTCGGGCACGAGATCAACAACCCGCTCCAGTACGTGATCGCGAGCATCGACTTCGCCCAGGAGGAGATCCAGCATCTCGCGGGCGCCTCGCCGTCGCCGCGCTCCCGAGACCTGCAGTGCGCGCTCCAGGAAGCGCGGGAGGGCGCCGAGAGGATCAGCGAGATCGTGCGGGGCCTGCGGGCATTCGCGCGCGACGATGACGCCCTCGGCCCCACCGACGTGCTGCAGGCCGTCGGGGTCGCCCGCAACATGTCCCGCCACGAGCTGCGGGATCGCGTGACGCTCCGGGTCGACGTCTCCCCGGTCCCGAGCGTGGTCGCGACCGAGGCGAAGCTGTCGCGGGTGCTTGTCCAGCTGATCGTCAATGCGTCGCAGGCGTTCGCCGGGCCCGATCCCGCGCGAAACGAGATCGTCATCCGCGCCACGGCCCCCGGCGACCGCGTCGAGATCGAGGTCACCGACAACGGCCCCGGGATGTCCGACGAGGTGCGGCGTCGCATCTTTGACCCGTTCTTCACCACCCGGGCCCCTGGCCAGGGCACCGGGCTCGGCCTCGCGATCTCCAGCGACCTCGTGAGCTCGTTCGGCGGCGAGATCGCCTGCGAGTCGCGGCCAGGTGTCGGGACGACGGTCCGGGTCACGCTGCGGGCCGTGGCGCCGCGCGCCGCGCCGCCCCCCCCGGACGTGGAGCCGCTGGCGCCCCACCGGGGTCGCGTGGTGGTCGTCGATGACGAACCGAGCATCGGCGCCGCCCTCGATCGGCTGCTCCGCGGCGAGCACGATGTGCAACGGTTCACCGATCCCCGCGAGGCGGCCACGGCGCTCGTCTCCCTCGACGTCGACGTGGTGTTCTGCGATCTGAACATGCCCCACCTGACCGGGGCCCAGCTGTTCGCCGACGTGGTGGCGCGGCGCCCGGAGCTCGCCGAGCGCTTCGTGTTCATCTCCGGGGGCACCCAGCGAGCCGATCTCGAGGGCTTCCTCGACAGCGTGCCGAACCTGCGCCTGGACAAGCCATTCGACCTGAAGCACGTCCGCGCCCTCGCCCGTCGGTTCGTCGCGAACCGTCGCTGAAGACGGGTCCGCGAGAGCGCACCCCCTGCGGCCGGGCGCATCTCAGTCGAGCTTCACGTCCGCCCAGAGGATCGACAGGTCGAGCTCGAGCGCGTCGAACGGCTCGGCGCGCACGCGCTGGGCGTCGCTGAAGATGCCGAGGATGCTCCAGCGACCGTCGTCGAGCCGGAGCACCTCGAGCGTGCGATCGATGGGATCGACGAGCCAGACATGGCCCACGCGCTCTCTTGCGTAGATGGGGAGCTTCTCGGTGCGGTCCACCTTCGACGTCGATCGAGAGAGCACCTCGCACACCCAGTCCGGCGACAGCGTGAAGAAGGGCTCGTCGTTCGTCATCACCGGCAGCCGCTCGCGGCGCCACCCGCCGAGATCGGGGACGAGGATGTCCTCCTGCAGATGCAGCTCGGGCTCGAAGAGCAGGATCCACCCGCCTGGCCCACCGCGCCCCCGCTTGAACGGCGGCCCCAGCTCCTCCCCCAGCGCGGTGGCAGCCGCGGCGTGCGGCTTGGCCGGCCGAGGGTGGAGGCGAAGCTCGCCTCCGATGAGCTCGGCGACCTCGTGCCGCGGCGCCGCGAGGACGTCCTCGTAGGTCGCCTTGCGTCGCGCCGGCGCTCCCATCCCTGGAGGGTAACACGCGGCATCGGTCGCCTCCGCGCGTGGCTCCCGCCATGGCCTGTCCCGTCAGCTCGCGCCGGTGGGCTCGCCCCTCTGGTCGAGACGCGCGACGACGAGCTCGAGCGCCGCGATCGCGCCGCGCGTCGATCCAACGGGTCCCCGGGTTTACGGCTCGCTGGCTCCGGCCCTCCTCGAGGACGGCGAGCCAGCTCCCGTTGGCGTCGGCGGTCGGTGGGCCTACGCTGAAAGGCACCATGGGTGCCGAGCCGAGCGCGCAGATCGCACCGATCACGTACCCGGAGACGGATCGGGTGGGCGGGGGCGAGCTCCAGCGACTGATCACCGAGGTGTTCCGTCCCTTGCTGGCGGAGTTTCTGGCGTCGCGTGGCATCGACCCACGTCGGCGCCGATCAGTTTCTCTACTTCGAAGAGGGCGTCCCGACCGAGCGGACGGCGCCGGACATCTATGTGTTGCCCGGCGTTTCGCAGTCGCGGGTCGAGCCGCCGTGGAAGACGTGGGACCTGGCCCAGCCGCCGGCGTTCATCCTGGAGATTGTCTCGCGCGATGGGAGCAAGGACTACGAGGACGTTCCGGTGGCGTGCGACCGCATGGGGGTCCAGGAGCTCCTCATCTTCGACCCCGAGGCGCCGCTTGCCGCAGGTCGCGTGGTGCGCCGGGACATGGAACGGGTGCGTTTCCAGGTCTACCGGCGGCAAGGAGCGCGGCTCGTCCGCGTGCTCGCCACCAACGACGACCGGGTCGAGTCGCAATGGCTCGGCGGCTGGATCCGCGCGGTGGGCGAAGGAACCGCCGTGCGGCTGCGCATCGGCCTGGGAAGCGAGGGCGAGGCGCTCGTCCCCACCGCGTCCGAGCGCGCGACCGCCGAACGCGAGCGCGCGGACGCGGAGCGCGAGCGCGCGGACGCGGCAGAGCGGCGGGTCGCGGAGCTCCTCCACGAGCTGGCTCGCGCCCGCGAGCGCTGATCGGCGATCGGGCCGGCGTCGAGTGGCGTAAGGCAGTAGAAAGGCCGCCGGAGTCCTGACGATGACGCTGAGCCCGAAGAGCTTCCGCCTCGCGATCGAGGCGAACATCGCCACCATCACCCTCGATCGGCCGGAGCGGCTGAACGCGCTGACCTTCGAGGTCTACGGCGAGCTGCGCGAGACCTTCCGCAGCCTCGGCCACGCGGCGGACGTGCGGGCGGTGGTGATCACCGGCGAAGGGCGCGGCTTCTGCTCGGGCGGCGACGTCGAGGGGATCATCGCCCAGCTGTTCTCGGAGGGCGCGCGCGGCCTCCTCGACTTCACGCGCGTCACCGGCGCGCTGATCCAGTCGATCGTCGAGTGCCGGCGTCCGGTGATCGCGGCGGTCAACGGGGTGGCGGTCGGCGCCGGCGCCGTCATCGCCGCCGCATGCGACATGCGCATCGCCGCGGCCTCGGCCCGCTTCGGATACATCTTCCCCAGGGTCGGCCTGTCGGGCGCCGACATGGGGGCGAGCTACCTCCTGCCTCGCATCGTGGGGCGCGGCCGCGCGGCCGAGCTGCTTTTCTTCGGTCACCTGGTCGACGCGCGCGAGGCAGAGCGCATCGGCCTGGTGAACCGCGTGGTCGCCGACGGCGAGGCGCTCTCGACGGCGCAGGCGTGGGCGCGCGAGCTCGCGCGGGGCCCAGCGTTCGCGCACGCCATGACCAAGCAGATGCTCGACGCCGAGGGGACGATGACCCTCTCCGCGGCGATCGAGGCCGAGGCGCAGGCGCAGGCGATCTGCATGGCGCACCCCGACTTCCGCGCGGCGTACGAGGCGAACACCGCCAAGCGCACGCCGGCCTTCGAGGGCGCGCCGACCTTCCCCGACGAGCCGGCGGGCGGGCCTTACGCGCCGGGCCGCGAGCCGCGCCCGAAGCGAGGCGACGCATCGTGACGCCGCCGTTCGGGCTCTCCAGCGACGACCTCGGTCCCTTCTACGGGCCCGAGCACGCCGCGCTCGCGGCGCGCCTGCGCGAGGTGCTGCCGCCGGGGCTCGGTCCCGGCGCCGCCGGGCGCGACGAGGTGCCGCGCGTCGCGCGGGCGATGGGCGCGGAGCTTGGGCTCTACGCACACCTGGTGCCCGCCGCGTGGGGTGGCGCGCCGACCACCGCGACCGACACCACATTCGTCGACGTGCGCGCGCTGTGCCTGGTGCGCGAGGCGCTGGGGCAGGTCCACCCGACCGCCGACGCCATCTTCGCCGTCCAGGGGCTGGGAAGCTTCCCCATCGCCCTCGCCGGGTCGGATGCGCTGCGGCGCGAGGTGCTCCCCGCGATCGTCGCCGGCGAGCGCATCGCCGCCTTTGCCCTGACCGAGCCGGAGGCGGGCAGCGACATCGCCTCGCTCCGCACCACCGCGACGCGAGAGGGCGACGGCTGGCGGCTCGACGGGGAGAAGGTCTACATCTCGAACGTGGGCATCGCCGACCACCACGTCGTCTTTGCCAACGCCGACCCCACCCTCGGCCGCAAGGGCATCACCGCGTTCGTCGTCGAGCGGGGGAGCGCCGGCCTCGAGGAGTCGCCGATCGCCATGTCGATGGCCCACCCGCTGGGACGCCTGCGCATGACGGGGTGCGCGGTGCCCGACGCGCGGCGCCTCGGCGCCGTGGGTGATGGCCTCAAGATCGCGCTTCGCACCCTCGACACCTTCCGCATCACCGTCGGCGCCGCCGCGGTGGGGATGGCGCGGCGCGCGCTGACCCTGGCCATCCACCGCGTGAAGACGCGGGTGCAGTTCGGCGCGCCGTTGGCGCAGCTCCAGCAGGTCCAGGCGATGATCGCCGACATGGCGACCGAGCTCGAGGCGGCGCGCCTCCTGGTCGCCCGCGCGGCGTGGGCGCGCGACCTCGCCGCGGCGCAGCCGGGCGGTCGCCGCACCACCAGCGAGGCGGCGATGGCGAAGATGTTCGCGACCGAGGCGGCCCAGCGCATCGTGGACGCGTCGCTCCAGCTGCACGGCGGCTTCGGCGCGACGGAGGAGAGCGAGATCTGGCACCTCTACCAGGAGGTGCGCCCGCTGCGGATCTACGAGGGCGCCACCGAGGTGCAGAAGGTCGTCATCGCGCGCGGGCTCCTGGAGGGATGATGCAAGAGCAGCTGCCGACCTGGCTCGAGACGTTCAAGTACAATCCGCTGCCGCACCTCGAGGCCTTTGCCCTCGGGTTGCTCGCGCTCGGGCTCGCGGTCGCGGCGCACCTCGCGAAGAACGCGACGCCGCAGCCCAAGCTCGGCCTCGGCCTCGGCGCCGTCGCCGGATCGGTCCTCGCCCTCGCCTGCGGCGTCTTCGGGTACCTGTCCGCGACCGCCACCTGGAAGGAGGTGACCACCGTCGCCGGCCTCTCCTCCGCCGACATCGCGCGCATCCAGCGCGCTGGCGAGCAGGAGGCGAGCTGGAGTCTGGTGAGCGGCGCGGGCGCCGCCGCCCTCCCCTTCGCGCTCGGGCTACTCGCGGTGTTCATCTCTCGCGCGCGTCCGCGGCCCAACCTGCCGCCCGCCGCGCCGTGATCGTCCCCCGCCCGCCGACGGGGCCCTGACGATGTGGAAGCCGCCGCCCGGCCACCGCGTCCGCCACCCGCCGCTGCCTCTGGCGACGCCGAGCGCCGAGGAGGCTGCGCGTTCGCAGGTGTTCTCGCCGCTGCGCCTCCGATCCGGCCTCGAGCTGCCCGATCGCACCTGGGTGCCGGCCATGGTGCCCTGGCGCGCGACGGAGGAGGGCGTCGGCACGGGCGACGTCGTGGACTGGTACCGCCGCTTCGCCGAGGGCGAGCCGGCCGCGATCGTGATCGAGGCGACCGGCATCCGCGACGTCCCCAGCGGGCCGCTCCTGCGCATCGGGGACGACCGCTTCCTCCCCGGGCTCGAGCGCCTGGTGCGCGCGGTGCGCGCGGCCAGCGGCGGGCGGACGCGGCTCCTGGTCCAGCTCATCGATTTTCTCCGCGTCCGTCGGCGCCCCGTTCCGGCGCGCTTCTTCGCCACCTTCCTGCACCTCGGCGACGCGCACCGCGAGCGCCTGGCCGCGCTCGGCCCCGCCCACGGGGAGACGGCTCGCGGCACCGACGCCGAGGTGCGGGCGGCGCTGGCCGCGCTGGCGGAGAGCGACTGGCCGCGCGTCCTCGACGAGCGCGAGCTGGAGAGCCTCGTCTACGGCGAGCGCGAGCATGTCGAGGACGTGCACCTCCCCCACGTGCGCGATCTCCCGCACACGTTGCCGCCGCTCTTCGCCGCCGCGGCGCGGCGCGCGCGCGACGCCGGCTTCGACGGGGTCGAGATCCACGCAGCGCACGCGTACACGCTGGCCAGCTTCCTCTCCGCGCGGAACGAACGGAGCGACGGCTTCGGCGGCAGCGTCGAGCACCGCGCGCGCGTCCCGCTGGCTGTGGTGGACGCGGTGCGCGCCGAGGTCGGCGCCTCCTTCACCGTCGGCGCGCGCATCCTGTGCGACGAGGCGATCGCCGGGGGCAGCGGCGTCGAGGACGCGTGCTCCTTCGGCGTCCTCCTCGCGCGCGCAGGGCTCGACGTGCTCTCCCTCTCCACCGGGGGAAAGTTCGAGGACGCGCGCCCCCCCAAGGTCGGCGAGGCCGCCTACCCGTACACCGGCAAGAGCGGCTTCGAGTGCATGCCCACCGCGCTGGGCGACGCGCGCGGCCCCCACGCGCGGAACGTGGCCAAGCAGGCCGCGGTGCGCGCCGCGATCCGTGCCGCGGGACTCGACACGCCCACTGTCGCCGCCGGCGGTCTCTGCGACCATGCGCAGATGGAGGGCATCCTGCAGCGGGGCGAGGCCGATCTCGTCGGGGCCGCCCGGCAGACGCTCGCCGATCCCGACTGGTTCCTGAAGATCCGGCGCGGCCGGGCGGAGGAGATCCGACGGTGCATCTACTCGAACTACTGCGAGGCGCTGGATCAGAGGCACCGCAAGGTGACCTGCCAGCTGTGGGACCGCGTGGACATCACGCCGGACACGCGGACCACCGACGGGGGTCGGCGCCGCCTGGTGGCCCCCCCGTGGACGCCCGAGGGCGAGCGGCGATGACGGCGTCGCTGCGGAGGCGCCGTTGAAGGCCGACCTGCTGGGCCGCTTCGCGACCCTCATCGTCCGGCGCTTCGCGCCTCAGGGTGCCTACCTGGTCGAGGAGGAGCACGACCCCGCGGAGGAGGAGGTGCTGCTCCCCCGCGGAGAGGTGCCCGAGGGCACCGTGGCCGGCGATGTCCTGCGCACGTTCGTGCACCTCGACTCCGAGGACCGCCCGGTGGCCACGCTGCGCACGCCGACCGTCGCGCGCGGCGAGGTCGCGTTCCTCGAGGTGCGCGACGTCGGCCGCTTCGGCGCCTTCGTCGACTGGGGCCTCACCAAGGACCTGCTCGTCCCGCACGCCGAGCAGACGCGCGCGCTCGCGGTCGGCGAACGCCATCCCATCGGCCTCTACGTCGACAACAGCGCACGCCTCGCCGGCACCATGAAGATCCGCGAGCTCCTGGAGCGACCCGGCGGCGCCACCGGCGAATTCCACGTCGGCAGCTGGATCGAGGGCGAGGCGTGGCGCAAGGAGCCGGACGTCGGCGTCTTCGTCATCATCGAGCGGCGCTTCCTCGGCCTGGTGCCCGCCTACGAGCCCACCCGCATCACGCGCGGCGAGGCGGCGCGCTTCCGCGTCACCCACGTCCTGCCCGACGGCAGGATCGAGCTCTCCCTGCGTGGCCTCGCCCACGAGGAGGTCGAGTCCGACGCCGAGCGCATCATCGCCGCCCTGCTCCGTCCCGGCACGCCCCCCCTCGGCGACCGCTCGCCCCCCGATCTCGTCGTCCGCGAGACCGGCCTCAGCAAGAAGGCCTTCAAGCGCGCCGCCGGCCGCCTCTTCCGCGAGGGGCGGGTCCGCATCGCGGAGGACGGCACCCTCGCGCTCACGCACCCGCAGGGGTGAGCCCAGCCGCCTCAGGCGATGTCGACGTGCTCGGGGAGCTCGGTGTCGGACACGTGGGTGTAGTCCGCGTCGACGCTCCTGGTGACCATGGCCGCGAGAGGAGCAGGTAGCTCCGCACGGAGCTGCCCCAGGAACTTCGGAGGGGCGACGAGGACCAGACGCTCGAGCGTCCCCTCTTGCCTCATCGTCTCCAGCTGCCCGACGAGCTGCCGGGCGAACCCATGCTCGCCACGGTCCTCGTGCGATTCGGGGCGATCCGTCTTCTCGCGGCTGTGCTCGCGGTCGACCTTCTGCACGAGGCTCCACGGGCGCGCAGGGTCCTCGGAGTGAAAGAGTCGGGCGTGGCTGCCATCTGCGACGAGGATCGACGTCTTGTTCATCGCCTTGGGTAGCACATCGAGCGGCATGGTCAGGCCAGGGGCACCTGGGCTGCGTCGATCGTCGCCAGATCGACGTTGGCGCCGCAGAGGAGAACGCCGACGCGCTCGCGATCGCCGGGTCGGTAGGCGCCCGACCGCAGGGCCGCCAGCGCCGCCGCCCCGCCCGGCTCCACCGCGAGGCGCACCTCCCGCCACAGCGCCAGCTGCGCCTCGCGGATCGCGTCGTCATCCACCAGCACCACGTGGTCCACCATCTCGCGCGCGATGGCCAGCACCAGCTCGCCGGCCGCGCGTGCGCCCAGCGAGTCGGCGGCGATCGACTCCACCGTGACGTCGACCGCGCGCCCGGCCTCCAGCGCGGCGTGCAGCGCGCGCGACCCCGATGGCTCCACTGCGACCACCTTCACGCGACGCTGCCAGAACGCCGCCAAACCCGCAGCCAGGCCACCGCCCCCGCAGGCGACCAGCACGGTGTCCAGCGCCGCGTCCTCGTCCCACTCGAGGGCCACCGTCCCCGCCCCGGCGATGGTCGTCACCGCATCGAACGGGTGGACGCGCAGCGCCCCCGACGCGGCGACGTGGCGATCGCACGCCTCCTGTGCGTCGGCGTAGCGCAGCCCGCCGATCACGATGTCGGCCCCGTGCCCGCGGATGGCCGCGATCTTCGCCGGCGAGGCGATCTCCGGCACGAAGACGCGCGCCGGCAGGCCGAGCTCGCGCGCGGCGGGCTGCGCTACGCCGACGCACAGGAGGCGTGC
>JBKJLX010000700.1:0-3439 GCA_046596645.1 Polyangiaceae bacterium | reverse complement strand
CTTGCTCTCGTCGCGGATGCCCTGGCGACCGGTCTGGTCGCAGTCGCACTTGCCGTCGGTGCTCGTCTTGCGGTCGCCGTCGGAGTCGCGCGCCTCGATGACGAGGCAGGGCACGTTGCCCTCGTCGTCCGCGATCAGCTGGCGCGGCTGGCAGGCGCCGCCGAGCTTGGTCTTCAGACGGTCGATGATGGCGAAGACGGCAGGGGTGTACCCGTAGTCCTTGTCGTCCACCGTCTGCCCATCGCCCAGGCCGAGCTGCGCGGGGCAGATCGAAGCCGGGATGCCCTGGCCGCCGAGGCCGTTGAGGACCTCGAAGATGCGGGTGCCCGGGTAGGCCTTGGCGCGGATCTGCTGGGTCGGCGTTCCGGTGTCACAGAGCGGCTTGCCCGTCGGCGACGCCTCCTCGTTGGTGCAATCGCAGGAGATCCCTTGCTGCGAGCAGTCCTTCTGCGCGCTCTCCGGGAGGTCGAAGATGCAGGCGTACTGAAGGTCACCGAAATCGGTTTCCCACTCGTTGCCGTTGATCGGGTTGCTGTCGCGTTCGCTGCTCAGCCCGTCACGCGGGAAGGGCGTCTCGATCATCAGCGGATCGTCGGCGTAGTCGGCCGGGCTCTCCGGGATCATCTTCGCCCAGGTACCGCTCGCCTGCAGCTCGTCGTAGGTCTGGAAGCCGCCAATCGGCAGGTTGCTCGTCGTGTCGATGCCGGCCTTGAGATCGGGCGCGCCCGCCTCGTTCTTGCGAGCGATGAGCTGCCAAGGCACGCCGGCGATGCCGGCGACGAACACCAGGTCCGGCCCGCGCACCGCGCGCCCGAGGTCGAGCAGATCGGTGAAGAGCGGATTCTGGACGTCGTTCTTGCCGTCGATCGCGAGGTCGAGCTTCTTCGCGTTGATCAGCGTCTGGGAGAACGCGTTCACGTAGCGGCTGGTCGGGTAGAGGAAGTCGATGCCGAAGCGGCGCTTCTGGTCGTGGCAGCGCAGCAGCTGGGTGCTCTGGTCGAGCTCGCCATCGGGTGCCTCGCCCGGGTAGAAGTTGGCGGGGTTGGTCTGGCTGCCCTGCTCGGCGCAGCCGCCCGCGCTGGCGTCGCAGCTGGACCCGTCGGGGATGGGCTCGATGCAGCTGAAGCAGCACTCGCTGCCCGGATCGTCGGCGCACTCGGCGCGCGGCCTCGGCATCGCCGAGCCGGCCGGCGCGGCCGCCAGCTGGCCGATGCCGTCGATGCGGAGCGAGCAGTCGTTCTCGTCCGTCAGGAGGATGACGGCGACCAGCGAGTCGGGGCGGAGGAACGCCTTGCGCTGATCGAGGAGCACCGTGTCCTCCCCCTCGGTCGTGCCCGGACCGGTGATGGTGGCCCACGGCTTGGGGTCGACCAGGAAGCGGAAGGCCGCCTCGAGCGGGGCTTCGAGGCCGCAGCCGACCTCGCCCACGCCGGCGACCATGGTGGTCAGGGTGCTGATCAGGTTGCCGGCGTCGGACTCGCCCGCACAGGTTTCGCCGCCGGAGTCCTGCCCGGGGCAGGGGCGCTTCTGGTCGGGATCCCAGGCGAGGAAGCCCAGGCCCCCGTAGGTCGGAACGTCGTTGTTGGTCGAGCCACCCTCGCTGCGGAAGATGAGGTGACCCGAGTCCTGGTTGTTGGGGCGGCCCGTCGTGTCGCAGAGGGGGCCGCCCGCGGAGCCGATGCTGGAGCTGATGATGCCGATGTTGATGTCGCGCACCGGCTCGAACTCGGGCTTGAACTGGTCGGGGCACTTGCCGTCGGCGTCGATGTTGACCGCCGGGACGGCGGGGGCGCCGTCGGGGTCGACACACTGGGGCGTCACCAGGCGCTGGACCAGCTTGGGGACCGCGGCCGAGAGGATCTGCTGCTTGTCGGCCATCGACCCGGAGTTGTCGATGACGAGCAGGACGTCGATCTTGTCGACGGAGCTCTGGGTCAGCCGCTGGACGTTGGTCGACGTCGTGCGCGGGTTGACCAGATCGATCGGTCGGTCGAGGCAGCCCATGGTGAGCGCACCGCCGACGCCGACCGTCGAGGCCATGCCCAGGGCGACCTTCCCGCCGTCGCGAAGCCTCCGCGACCACCTCGGCTGCACGGCTGCTGCGGCCAGCTGCTTGGCTGCGGTAACGAGAGGCGTCTTCTGCTCGGTCATGGTTCCGCGTTCCCTTTCGATGGCCCCTCCACGGCCGGTGGCCGGAGGGGTCGACACGCGCGACAAGTGCAGCTCGCGTGCCCGGGGGCGGGCACGGCGCGCGACCGCATGGTCCTCCGAATGCTGCGGAAAGCTCAACCGAAATGGCGGCGTCGACGCCCTGGCAGGGTGTGCAGTGCCCGCGCGTTGGCGGTGGATGACACCTTTGTTGGCTGTCAAGGGGCAGGCGCTGTGGGAGAGCGGCCGGTCAGTCGCTCCCTCGTCCCGACCCGGTGGCGGCCGCCATGCGTGCTGGTCCGTCCGCCACCCATCGGCCGCGATCTTCGCTGGCGACAGGCCGCTGCTCCCCGCGGACCCGAACGTGCGGTGCGACAGCGCGTGACGCGCAGCGATAGAGGCTTCCGCGAGCTTGTCCGAGAGGAGCCAACCGTCCTGGTGGGCTTGATGGAGTCGCTCGCTCCGGGCACCCTGAACGAGGGAGCCCTCGTGACGCCCGAGCTGGTCGATGATCCCTTCCTCGAGCCGCCTCCGCCTGCGCTGCAGGCCGACTTCGTCGCGCGCATCGGCTCGGACAGGCTCCTCCACGTCGAGTGCCAGGGCTACCGGGACCCGAAGTTCCTGGAGCGGGTCTTTCGCTACCACCTCACCCTGGCGCTTCGCTACTTCCCTCGCCGCGTGGAGACGGTCGCCATCTGGCTGGTGAGGCCGTCGCAAGCGCAGCGCCTCGGCGTGATCGAGATCGGCAACATCACCGTCCGCATCACCCCGATCGTACTGGCCGAGGCGGACGCTCGAGTGCTGCTCGCGAACCCGCTGACCGCGTGCTTCGCGCCGGGGGCGGACGCGGGAGCCATGTCGTCGACCGAGCTCTGCAACGAGGTGGCGCGCATCCTGGCGGAGAACAACGCGAGCCATCGCCAGCGGCACATGGCCGCGATCACAGCAGCGAAGCAGGGCCGGTTCGAGGAGATGGTGAACGCCATGGCGGAGCGAAATCTGGGTCCCGTGATCATCGAGGACCTGGTGGACTTCGGGCACGAGAAGGGGCTGGAGCAGGGGTTGAAGCAGGGCCTCGAGCAGGGCCTCGAGCGAGGCCTGGCGGGCGCCAAGGCGAGCCTCCTCGATGTGCTGGCACACCGCGGTTTCACCCCCGGAGCTGGGCACCGCCAGCTCGTCGAGAGCGAACGGTCTCTGGAGGCGCTCCGTGAGTGGCTCCGTCGCGCGCTGGCCGCTGCGACCGTCGACGAGATCTTCGCGCCGCGCCGCGTCGATTAGCGCCTCCGGCGGC
>JBKJLX010000676.1:0-16211 GCA_046596645.1 Polyangiaceae bacterium | reverse complement strand
CCATCACCGCGCGCGAGGTGGTCGAGAAGCGGGTGCGGCCGTCTCGCTTCGACGCGACCCGCATCGCCGCCGCGCACACCGTGGTCGGTCTCGCCGGCCTCGGGCGCGGCGCCGACAATCGCGCCTGGAACGTCCAGGAGATCGGCGATCCGGTGGAAGCCTCGCGCGGCGAGGTGCGCCTGCGCGCAGGCACCGTGCGGGTGCACGAGATCGCCACCGGCGAGGCGCAGGTGCTCCGCTGCGCGGCGGTGCGGCGTGGCACCGGGTTCGAGGTCGACGTCGCCGTGGGCGCGGTGGACGACGAGGAAGCCTGGGAGTCGCTGCTCGCGCGCGTCTCCGCGGCGGTGGTCGGCGGTCGCTCGATGGAGACGCTCAACGTCCTCGACGACGAGCTGGGGACGTCGTTCGACGATCGCGACGTGACCGCGCGCGACGACACGGCCGCCATCGCCGAGCGCGTCGTCGCGGCGGAGGTCGAGCACGCCGAGGCCGCGCACCGCGCGGTGTTCGAGCGCTGTGCGCCGGTGCTGCGCACGCTCGCCGCGCTGGGTGTGCCTCCGCCGCGCGCGCTGCTCAACGCCAGCAAGGTGGTGCTGGACGCGGACCTCGCGCGGGCCGCCGACCATGATCCGCCCGACGTGCAGCGCATGGTCCGCCTCCTCGCCGAGGCGCGGGCGGAGGACGTGCGGCTCGACGAGGCTGCGCTCCGCCTCACCATCCGCCGGCTCGTCGCGCGCAGCGCCGCCGCGCTGGAGGTCGACCCCGACGACGTCGACCGCCTGCGGCGGCTGGCGCAGCTGGTCGAGCTGGGCCGGTCCCTCGGCTCCGACATCGATCTGTCGCGCGCGCAGGACTTCGTGTGGACCATCGTGACCGACGCGACGCTGGGCGCTGCCGTCCGCCTCGCCGGCGCCGACAGCGAGACGCGACAGGCCTTCCGCGAGCTCGCGGACAAGGCGCGGGTCAAGCTGCCGGACGGCTGGTGAGGGCACGTCCGATGGCGGCGTCCCGCGTGGGAAGGAGGCCCTGACGATGGCTGCGATCGACGACTACCTGGACGCCATGGTCCGACCGCACCTGCGGCCTCACGAGACCATCACCGGGCGCGGCCACCTCCGTCGCCACATGGGGTTGAGCCGTCCGGTGATGGAGGCGTACGACGATTGGCTGGCGACGGTGACCGACCAGCGCCTCATCCTCTTCCGCACCGAGGTCGACGGCGCCACCCAGTGGACTCCCCGTGCCCAGTGCCTCGAGGTCCGCGAGTGGCGCTTCGCCGAGCTGCAGTCGGTCGGGCGCGAGGTCAACGCGCTGCTGCTCGACCGCGCGGTGCTGACCTCGATGGGCACCAAGTTCCTGGTCCTGGTGCCACGGGACGGCCTGGGGCCGTACGAAGGCGAGGCGCAGCGCTACGATCTGATCCCGCGGACGCTCGCCTTCGATGGCCACATGGCGTTCTACGGCGGGTTCGCGGAGTGGATCGAGCAGGCGGTGTCGTCGGGCCGCCACCCGCTCGACGCCGAGGCACACGCCAAGCAGCAGGCGGTCTACGCGCAGCGCCGCGTCAGGGCGGCGGAGGACGCGCGCGTGAGCGCCGCGCGCGGCGTGCAGAACCGCCAGGCGCTCTCGGCGGTCTGGCCGTTCCTCGCCGCGCTGGTCCCGCTCGGCCTCGCCGGGCTCTTCGGGCTCATCTTCTCCAACGAGACCACCAGGGTCGGCTACGCCGTCGACGGGGCGTCGGTTCAGCGCAAGGAGCTCGCCATCGCGCGGGCCGACGCGGCGAGCTGGGTGCGCGCCGGGACCGAGCCGCCGCAGGACTGTCCGGAGAAGCTGACGAAGAGCCGCCTCGCGCTCAGCGGTGTCTGTCACGGGTGCGTGACGATGCCCTACGCTCCGGGGCCCAGGCCGGGCACCAAGGTGTACCCCAGAGGCGACCTGTGGTGGGTCTGCGACGGCCCTGACGCCTACGCTGCGCGCATCGCCCACATCGAGCGCCGCATCGCCGAGCAGGAGGAGAGCGCGGACCGACCGGACCGCTGGGCGTGGCTCGCGCTGACCCTCCTCGCCGGGATGGTCGCCTTCGGGGTGTTCGCCTGGGCCGCCGTCCGCAGCCGGAAGCTCTCCGCGGCGCCCGCGGCGCCGGTCGGTGGGGGGGGCGCGCCGCATCCGCAGGGGTGACCCGCGGAGCACGTGCGAGGCGCGGATTGCCTCTTGTTGCACATTTCCCACCTGTGTAGTGCGCGTACATGAAGCGGATCGCCTGCCTCGCCATCCTCGCCCTCGCCGCATGCGGCGGCAAGAAGCACCAGATCGCCAAGGAGCCCTCGCCCGCCATCGACACCGGGGTGGAGAGCCAGCGCAGCGCCTTCTCCGGCGCCGAGCCGGTCGGTGAGCTGCACCGCGGTGCCATCGATCGCACCGGCACCGGCCAGCAGTTCCGCGTCGAGATGGAAGTCGGCCAGTGCTACTTCCTGGTCGGCCAGGGCGACGATCAGATCGAGGCGCTCGCGCTCTACCTGTGGGACGAGGGCGGCAGCCGCGTCGCCAGCGAGGGCAGCCCCAACAACGCCGTGGTGCTCAGCCACTGCCCCGAGTCCTCCGGCCTCTACAAGTTCGAGAGCAAGGTGAAGGGCGGCGCCGGCCACTTCGCGGTGGGCGTCTTCAAGAAGCCCCACACCGCCAAGGCCGCGCCCGCGCCCGAGGCCAAGCCCAAGGTCGTCGACCGCGGGCCCGCGCTGGAGAAGCTCATCACCGACGAGGCCGCCGCGGTCGCCGCCGGCGCGACGCAGAAGGGCGCCTTCTACAAGGCGGGCACCGTCGAGGTGACCGACTGGTACCTCGAGCTCTCCAAGGGCCAGTGCTACTGGTTCATCGGCGCCGCGACCGACGAGGTCGACGACTACTACATCTACCTGTGGGACCCGGCGAACGTGCGCGTGGGGCAGACCAAGGCCGACACCAACAAGGCGACCTTCGGCCACTGCCCGACCAAGACCGGCATGTTCCACCTCCAGGTGAAGGTCGACGACGAGGACGGCGCGGTTCGCCTCGGCGTGTTCGAGAAGAAGCAGGGCGCTTGAGCGGCCGAGGACAGAGGATGAGCATCATGAAGACCACGGCCTGGATCACCACGCTCGCCCTCGGGGCGGTCGCGTTCGTCGCCTGTGGAGACAGCACCGGCGACGGCTCCTCGAGCGATGACGGCAGCTCGGAGTCGACCAGCAGCAGCACCAGCTCGAGCTTCGAGTGCTGCCTCAACGGCGCGGGCTACACCTGCCCCAACCAGGCGGCGTTCGACAAGTGCGGCGGCAGCGGCGCCGACGTCAACGAGTGTCTGGCGAATTGTCAGGGTGCTCCCGGCTGCGCCGAGGACTGCCAGGCGCTCGACACCGGCGGCCCCGATCCCAGCGACTGCGACGCCGACGACTCCGTCGACTGCTCCAGCAGCGACGACGATGACGGAGGAGACTGCTCGGGCACCGCCATCCCCTGCGACCTCGATCTCGACTGCTGCGAAGGCCTCACCTGCGAACCCCGCGACGACGGCCAGCCCGGCGGCTCCTGCCAGTGACTCAGAACTGGAAGTAGACGAAGGGCACCGCCTCCGTCACCGCCGCCTCGCGCAGCGCCAGGGCCACCGCGAACAGGACCAGCGCCTGCGCCGGCGCCGGCGCGACGATGAACCACTCGCGCACGCGATCGTGGGCCTTGCGCGGGATCCACTGGATGAAGATCGCGCCCAGGAGGATCGCCACCACGGAGCGGTGCAGGTTGGGGTGGAACGTCGTCCCCTGGAGCAGCTGCCGGTAGAGGAGGATCGCCTTGTCCAGCGACTCGGCGCGGAACAGCGCGAACGTCACCGCGGCGAAGGTGAAGGTCGCGAAGGTGCCGAAGATGCGGCCCGGGTGCCAGAAGGGCAGCTGCTCCGACACCGGCATGGCGCTGCGTCCGGTGAGATCGCGGAAGGCGTGGGTGCCCGCCACCGCGAAGCCCTGGATGATGCCGAAGATCACGTAGGGCCAGGCGGCGCCGTGCCAGACGCCGCAGACGACCATCGTCATCCACACGTTGAAGTACTTGCGCAGCAGGCCATGCTGCGAGCCCCCCATCGGGATGTAGACGTAGTCGCGCAGCCAGCTCGACAGGCTGATGTGCCAGCGCCGCCAGAACTCGACCACGTTGGTCGCGCGGAACGGCTGGTCGAAGTTGATCTTGAAGCGGTAGCCGAGCAGGAGCGCCGAGCCTATGGCGACGTCGCTGTAGCCGGAGAAGTCGCAGTAGACCTGGACGACGTACGCGTACATCGCGGCCAGCGCTTCCAGCGAGCTGAAGCTGGTCGGCTCGGCGTGCACGCGGTCCACCAGGTTGAGCGCCAGGTAGTCGCCGATGACCACCTTCTTCCCGATGCCGGTGACGATCAGGAACAGCCCCTCGCTCGCGGTGCGCGAGGTGAGCCTGGGCTCCTTCTCGAACAGCGGGAGTAGATCCCGCCCGCGCACGATGGGGCCCGCCACCAGGTGGGGGAAGAACGCGATGTACGTCAGGTAGTGGAGGTAGTTCTTCGAGGGCTCGAGCTTCCGCCGGTAGACGTCGATGACGTAGCTCAGCGACATGAACGTGAAGAAGGAGATGCCGAGGGGCAGCTCCAGCTTCATCGAGATGTCGGGGAAGGGGACGCTTGCCGCGCGCAGCGCCAGGCCCAGGTCGTGGACCAGCCAGTTCCAGTATTTGAACACGACCAGCAGGCCGACGTTCATCACGACGGTGAGGACCACCGCCGCCTTGCGCTTCCTCGGATCCTCGATGCCGCCGAGCCAGCGGCCGAGGAAGTAATCGACCGTCGAGCCGATGAAGACGATGGGCGCAAACTTCAGGTACGGCGCGGCCCACGCTTCGCCGGAGAGCGGCGCCCACACGTCGATGCCGCAGTAGAAGCAGTAGCTGGCGAGGGTGAGGAACGCGAAGCGCGCCCTCTGGTGCCGCGTCAGCAGCCATGAGACGACGAAGACGGTCGCGAAGAACTTCGCGTAGGCCAGCGAGTTGAAGAGCATCGTCCGCGCGGCGGACCCTACAACGGCCTCCGCGGTGGGGCCGAGTGTTCGGGGCCCGGAGAGGGCCTGCGGATTGGGCCTCCCCCGCCCGGCCGTGGTAGGCGAACCGGGTCGTGAGCGGGCAGGAGGACAACCCGTTCGGGGAGCTGCGCTCCACGCTCGTGGTCGAGAACGAGGCGGAGGCCGCCCGCGTCGGCGCACACGCGGAGCCGGTGGTGGCCTCCACGTTCCCGGTGCCGCGGAAGATCGCGGTGACCCTGGGCGTGGCCGGCCTCCTCTTCGCGGTGCCCTACGCGGTGCCGGGCCTCGAGATCCTGCGCCCGCTGACTCCGGGGCTCTCGATCATCGACCGGTTGACCGGGGCCAGTGGCGACGACCCGACCGCCGAGGCGCCAGGCGGGGTGGCGCCGGCGCTGGCCGACTCGGTGGGCGAGGCCTCGCTCCCCGGCGAGACGGTGGATCAGCAGGCCCGCGCCGACGAGCTGGAGGGCAAGGGCGTCGTGGACGCGCGCGGCCCGATCGCCCACGCGCCGAAGCCCAGGGTCCCGCTGGCGGTCGACGAGGGCAAGGCGGTCCGTCCGGTCGACGACCCGTCGGGCAAGGCGCTCGAGCCCTTCTTCGACAAGCTGATGCGGGTGGAGAACAGGGAGCCCGGCGCCATCGCTCGGATCCTCTATTTCGGTGACTCCATCGTCGCGTCGGACTTCGTCACCGGCAAGCTGCGCCGCCTCTACCAGTCGCGCTTCGGCGACGCCGGCCACGGCTACGCCATCGCCGCCAACGCCTTTCCCGGGTGGTTCCACATCGACGTGTCGCGCAAGGCCTCCACCGGGTGGAAGACCAGCCGATGCATCGGCCCCTACGCCGACGACGCGATGTACGGCCTGGGCTGCGTCTCCTTCACCGCGCGCAAGGAGGGCGAGTTCTTCTCGATGGGGACCGCCGACCGCGACACCTGGGGTCTCCGCGTGTCGCGCTTCGAGCTCGAGTACCTGGCGCAGCCCGGTGGTGGCCCGGTCGACCTGATCCTCGACGGCGCGAAGCACTCCACCCTCGCCACCGAGGGCCCGAGCCACGAGGTGAAGTGGCACGCCGTCAACGTGCCCGACGGCCCGCACACGCTCGAGGTGCGCACCACGACGGAGTCGCCGGTGCGCCTCTTCGGCATGCGCACCGAGCGCGACGAGCCGGGCGTCACCCTGAGCGCGCTCGGCATCACCGGCGCCCGCGCCCGCTTCCTCGACAAGCAGGACGACGCGCACTGGAAGCAGGTGATCGCCGCCGCCAAGCCGGACCTGGTGATCCTCGCGTTCGGCTCCAACGAGATCACCGACGGGATGATCTTCCTCGACGACAAGGGGCAGCGGAGCAAGACCCCCATGGAGGACTACGAGAATGGCCTGCGCAAGGTGATGCAGCAGGTCGAGGCCGCGGTCCCCGGCGCGTCGTACATGCTGGTCGGCCCACCGGACATGGCGTCGAAGGACGAGACGCAGGGCCACTCGCGCCCCCAGGTCGGCGTCGTCGTCACGCGGCAGAAGCACGCCGCGAAGGAGGAGGGCTGGGCCCTCTTCGATCAGTTCAACGCCATGGGCGGGTCGGGCTCCATGTGGAACTGGATGCAGTCCGGTCTGGGCAACCCCGACATGTTCCACCCCACCGGCTCCGGCGGGAACGTCCTGGGGAAGATGCAGTACCAGGCGATGATGGAGGCCTACGAGAAGCACAAGGCGGCGCGCCGCTGATCCGCGGCGCGCCGGTGCCCCCGGCGACGGACTACTCGATGGCCTGCGGGACTGGAGAGTTGCCGACGCTGTAGCTGACGGCCCCGGCGCGCACGAAGACCGTGCGGACGCCGAGCTCCTCGTCGCCGGCCGCGAGGGTGCCCGTGATGGTCGCCTCGCCCACCGGGACGTTGGCCACGCCTAGGCGGCCGTCGGCGGTGGTCTCGGTGCCGTCCTGGGTCGGGAAGCCGGTCTCGCCGAAGTATCCGAACAGGGTGTCCTCGTCCGCCGTGTCGACGCCCAGCTCGACCCCCGCCGCGAGCACGCCGTTGCAGTCCTCGGCGCTGAGGCCGATGTGACCCCGCGCGGGGTCCGCCACGGAGCCCTCCCCGCCGGCCAGCACGATGAACTGGTCCAGCTGCCCGAGGGTCAGGACCAAGAAGTTGATGATGAGGCCGTCGTCGACCGGCCCGTTGGAGAAGGACAGCGTGGTCGCCAGGTCCTCGCCCGAAGCCTCTACGTAGTGTCGGGAGTCGGTCGGCACGTCGACCTCCACCTCGCCGTCGGCGTCGGTGATGCCCTCGTCCACCGGGTTCTCGCAGTCGATGTCGGTGTACTCGCAGACCCGGACGGTCGCGTCGGTGATGCCCTCGTCCACGAGGAACTTACGGACCCTGACCACGATCGTCGCCGCGGGGCCGTTGATGAACTGCGGCGCGTCCGGCGGGTCGGCCAGGCAATCCCAGTCGGCCACCGCCGCGCCGCCCCCGTCGCCCGTGGAGCCACCTTCCCCCGCGGAGCCGCCCTCACCGCTGCTGCTCGAGGCCGCCGTGGTGGTGCTCGCGGTGGCGGTCACCGCGGCGGCGGTGGTCGTGGAGCTCGTGGCCGAGGACGTCGTGCCCTCGCCGCCGCCGCCGCCGCTGCCGCTGCTGTCGTCACCGCAGCCGGTGGCCACCAGCGCGAGCCCGAGTCCGACGAGAACACCCGCGGACGAAATCGATCGCATCATGTTCGAACCCTCCCCATCCTGCATCCGGGCCCGGCCCCCCCCTTGGAGCGCGCGCCCGGGTGCCAACCGCCCTGGGTACCACGCCGCTCCGAGCTTGGATACGACCGCCCCATGAGCCTTCATCGAGCGGCAGGCCCGGCGGCCGCGCGCCCCGGCGCGGTCCTCCTCGCGGGCGGCGAGAGCCGCAGGATGGGCCGCGACAAGGCGGCGCTCGACGTCCATGGAGAGCCCGCCGCGGCGCGCCTCGCCCGCGTCGCGCTGGAGGTCGCGTCGTCGGTGATCGTGGTCGGGGCGCCTGGTCGCGCGCTCCCCGAGCTACCGCCGGGCGTGACGGCGATCGCGGACCCGCCCGACGTCGCCGGCATGGGGCCCCTCGCTGGCGTCGTCGCGGGCCTGACCGCTGCGGTGGAGGCGCGCGTCCTGGTGCTCACCGTCGACGCGCTCGCGCTCTCCGCCGGCCTGCTGCGCGCACTCGACGCGCTCGACCAGGGTCGAGGCGTCGCGCCGCTCGATCACGACCGACTGCAGCCGTTCCCCAGCCTGGTGCCGCGCCAGAGCGCGCTCGCCATCGCACGCGCCATGCTGGCGGCCGAGGAGCGTCGCGCGTCGGCGTGGATCGATCGCGTCGCCCCCCGCGCCGTCACCCGCGAGGAGCTGCTCGCCTCGTCGGTGGCGCTGCGGCGACTCGACCCGATGCTCCGCGCGCTGGAGGACGCCGACGATCCTGCGGCGGCAGCGCGCCTCCTCGCCGCCGTGCCGACGTCGCCGCGGGGCCGCCGGGGGCGGTGAGCGCCCGCCTGGGGCCCGGCGCGCCGCTCGGAGGATCCAGCTTCCTCCGGATCACTGGCGATCCAGTTTCCGCACACACGTCGCCAGCTACGCGAAAAATCCACCCAATGGCCACGGCACGGCGCGTGCTCAAGGAGGGCACGATGCTCAAGCCCCGTCCGGACTTCACCTCGGCCGCGCTCCTCGCGCTCTGCCTCGTCGCCTCGGCCGCCTCGGTCGGCTGCGCCCCCGACGGCACCGCTGCCGCCGAAGGCGCCAGCGACGACGACGACGACGACGACGGCGGCGAGGAGGACGGCGGCGGCAGCGGCACGGACGACGGGGCCGACGACGGCGCTGGCGACGACGGCGCGGACGACGGCACCGGGGACGACGGTGGGGTCGACGACGGTGGGGTCGACGACGGTGGGGTCGACGACTTCATCCTCGGCCTGCCGCACCTCGACATCCCCCCGGCCCAGCCGAAGACCGAGATCGAGTGCTCGGACGTGTGCCCCGATCCGGAGCAGGAGGGCGGCGCGATCTGCACCTACCAGCGCTTCACGGAGACGGCGCACTTCGACAAGTTCGTCGCCTTCCAGCCGAACAGCGCCACGCTGTGGCCGGGGACGGTGGTGCGCGGCTCGGAGGCGGAGAACGGCGTCCTCGCGCCGGTCGGCGTCGATCTCGCGCCGGTGACCTTCAGCGTCTCGCTGGAGAACATCGATGGCAGCCCGGTGGGCAGCATGCCCGTCCCCAGCCTCTCCGCGTTCCGCGAGGAGCTGAACGGCATCCTCGCCGCCGACCTCACCGGCGCGACGCCCGCGGTCCTCGACTTCGAGGTCATCCAGGTCAACGACGAGTCGCAGCTCTCGGTGGCGATCGGGGCCGGCATCAGCTGGCCGGGCGGCCCCGACATCGCGGCGAGCTTCGACTTCTCCTCCAGCGAGAAGAAGACCAAGATCCTCGTGAACTTCACGCAGGCCTACTACACGGTCGACGTCGACACCCACAACCAGCCGTCAGACTTCTTCGTCGACGGCACCACGGTGGACGACCTCTCTCCGTACATGAGCGCCAGCAGCCCGCCGCTCTACGTGCAGTCGATCACCTACGGCCGTCGCGTCATCTTCTCGGTGCAGACGAGCCGCAGCGCATCCGAGGTGAAGGCCGCCCTCGAGGCGAGCTACCAGGTCGCCGGCGCCGGCGGCGAGGTGTCGATCTCCACCGAGCACCAGCAGATCCTGGAGGAGTCGACGATCCGCGCCTTCGTGCTCGGCGGCAACGGCGACGATGCGACCGGCGCCATCAACGGCTTCGACGGGCTGATCTCGTACATCCAGAACGGCGGCAGCTACTCCAAGCACTCCCCGGGCGCCGCCATCGCCTACAAGCTCGCGTACCTCGACAACATCGTGACCGAGCTGGCCTTCACCACCGACTACGCCGAGCGCACCTGCCTGCAGAACCGCGCCGACCTGCGCGTCGACCTGGAGAGCATCCGCCACGTCGCCGGCGGCGACACCGGCGGCCAGCTCGAGCTCTACGGTCAGGTCGTCGTGCGCTACCCGACCGAGGGCAGCCCGGTCATCGACTGCGACACGGGCGGCGATCTGGCATGGGTCTGGTATCTGCCAGACGGCAGCTACATCGACGTCGGCGAGGGTTCCACCTGGTTGCCCCCGGCGTCCACCGGCGTCGACATCAACGACGTGCCGGTCGACGCGGGCTCCAAGCTCTGCATCATCGCGGACATGTGGGAGGACGACGACGGCTACACCCCCGACGACGACTTCGGCATCGCCGGCACCCTCATCGAGCTCGAGGACGGCTGGCCCGGGCAGCACGACGTCGTGACGCAGGGGGAAGGCAGCAACAGCATGGCCGTCACGGTGTCGATCGACGTGAATTGAGCCCCCAGGGCCCCCGCCGGGGCTCCCTGGCCCGGGCCTATCTCGCCGCCGGCTCTCTGGCCGGCGGGAGGCCGAGCAGCTCCCGCGCGCGGTGCATCTCCCCGGTGAGCGTGCCCGCCGCGTCGCGGACGACGAAGCGCTCGTTGCGCACGACAGCCGGCCCTTCCCCGGCGGGCACCATCGCGGTGACGGTGAAGAGCACCGGCTTGCCCTCGCGTGGGACCACCTCGATGTGGCGGGACACCGCGAGGCCGGCCGCCGGGGCTGCCTCCAGGGCCCGGCTGCGCGGCAGGGCACCCGCGCATGCGATGAACACGCCCCCCGGCGCCAGGCACGCCGCGGCGGCGCGCGCGTAGTCCTCGATCCCCCCGCGCGTCTCGAAGCAGGCCGGCCCGCGCTGGACCTTGCTGGAGACGATGCCGTGCCCCAGGGGGATGTAGGGCGGCGTCCCCGTGACGAGATCGAAGCGGGCGCCGAGCGGTGGCACCAGCTCGCGCAGGTCGCCGTGGAGCAGCTCGACCCTGTCCTCCAGGCCGTTCCACGCCACCGAGCGGCGCGCGAGGCCGATGCTGAGGTCCTGCGCCTCGACCCCGGTGAGGCGTGCCCCGGGGAAGGCCCACGCGGTCATGAGGAGGACGGAGCCGATGCCGCAGCCGAGGTCCAGGCAGCGCGTGACGCCGCGGGCTCGCCCCTCCTCGATCGCGACGATCGCGGTGGCGAAGTCGTCGAGCGACCAGCGGTGCCCGTCCCTCCGCTGGAAGATGCGGAAATCGCCGCTGAGAAAGGACAGGTCCTCCTCCACCGTGGGTGCGAGGTCCGCTCGCGCGTCGGCGCCGCGCGGGCGCGGGCCCGGCGCCACCCACCCTGCGGGCCGCCGGCTGGCGGCCTTGGCCACGGCGCCGTCGGTTGCGCCCACGGGCGCGCTGGTTGGGTCTACCGTTCCCTGCATGCCGGTCCTCGCGGTGCTCGCACTGTTCCTCCTCCTCTATCTGATCTCGGGCATCCGCCAGGTCAATCAGTGGGAAGTGGCGCTTCGCTTCACGTTCGGCAAGTACAGCGGGCGCGTGGAGCCGGGGCTCACCATGTTCCTGCCCGGCATCCAGCAGTTTCGCCGCATCGACACCCGCACGCGCAACCGCGATCTCCTGCGGCAGATGGTGATCACGCGCGACAACGTGACGACCATGATCGACGCGGTCGTCTACTTCCGCGTGGTGGACCCGGAGAAGGCCGCGCTCGCCATCGAGAACTACGAGGCGGCGGTGAAGGATCGCGCGCGCGTGGTGCTGCGCGACATCGCCGGGGAGACGCGGCTCGACGACCTGCTGGCCCACCGCGACGAGATCGCCGCCAAGGTGCGGGCCCAGGTGGAGACGGTGGTCGCGCAGTGGGGGCTGCACGTCGAGCTGATCGGCCTGCAGGACATCCAGCTGCCCCCGCAGATGCAGGAAGTCCTGGCCAAGGCAGCGATCGCCGAGCGCGATCGCAAGTACGTCATCATCAAGAGCGAGGCCGACGTCGAGAGCGCCAAGAACTTCGCGCAGGCCGCCGAGATCCTGGCGACGTCGCCGGGCGCGATGGAGCTGCGCCGCTTCGAGGCGCTGGCCAACCTCTCGCAGAGCGGGGTGACCAAGGTCATCTTCGATCTTGCCAAGCCCTATGACGAGATCTCCAGCATCCGGAAGACCGCCACGGTCGCCGCCGAGGCGGCCAGCGATCAGGCGCCGCGGCGCCTGTCCACCGGCATGTCGGCCCAGCAGGGCTCGCAGGCGGAGCTGGAAGCTGCGGCGGAGGAGGAGGCGGCCTTCTCGCCCGCCCACGCCGCGCGCGCGCGGCGCTGAAGCTCGGCGCCATGTCCGAGCTCGACGCGCTGCGCGAGGGGACGGCGGCGCTCCTCGAGGCCCGGGGCGCGACGGAGGAGGCGGCGCTCGTCCGCACCGGGACGCTGGCCCTCCTCGGCGGCAAGCGACGGTGGAGCGTCGGCTCGCGCGAGGTGGACGCCATCTCCTTCGAGCTCGCGCTCGACGCGCCACCCTTCGCTCGCCTGCGCGCGCTGGCCTCGGCGGTGGAGCGCGTGCGCGACGCGCTCGCCGACGCCGTCGCGTCGCAGTCCACCATGCTCGCGGACCTGTTCGTCGTGCTGCGGCTCCCCGGGCCCGATGTGCCGTGGGGCGCCGTCTACCGCACCGCGCCGGTGCGCCCGCCCGAGCTCGCGGTCGACGAGCGATCGGTGCGCGCCGCCGCCATCGAGCTGCTGCGCGCCGAGGCCGCGGACGAGGCGGCCGATCTGCTCGCGCGTGCCGAGCTGACGTCGGCGGTGCTCCCGGCGAGCGGCGCGACCTCGCTCCGGCGCTGGGTGGTCTGCTTGCGGGCTGCCGATGCGGCCATCGCCCTGCGGAGCGCGAACCACGAGGCGCTACGGCGCGCGGTCACCGCGGCGGCGACGCGCGCCACCGAGTCGGTGGCGGGCGTCGAGATCTCCGTCGCCTGATGGACCGCGGCGCGACGCCGTGTAGGCGACGGGCGGCGCCGGGTCAGCGGCAGCGCACGGTCTTGTTCCCCGTCGTCCCGTCGACGCAGCCGGGGACGGGGGTGATGACATCGCTGCAGTTCGAGTACGTGGCCGGCATCCCGCAGGTTGGGATGCCGACATAGACACGGCTGCTCTGGCACGCCCCTAGAAGCGCGTCGCAGCCCATGGCGTTGTAGGGGTGGTCGGTCGTCTCCTCCTGATTGCAGTCGTAGTCGAACGAGGATCCTCCCGCGAGCGGCGTGTACGCCGAGGGGAAGTACGTGGTTTGCCCGGGGAAGACGTTGCCTTCGCACGGCTGGCAGTCGGTTGCGTTGTCCACCGCGTCGGTGTCGCAGTTCTGGGTGGGGTCAGTGTGATCGCAGCCGTTGGCGCAGGTCGTGCCGCCCGCGCCGCCCGCGCCGCCCTGCCCGGTCGAGGAGGTCGAACCCACGCTGGTGCTGCCCTGACCGCCGCCGCCGCCGCCCGTGGCGCTGGCGCCCCCGGTCCCGGGGGGGCCGCCGCCGCCTCCGGCGCCATTCGCGCCCCCGGTGCCAGTCGCGCCTCCGCCGCCTCCGTCGCCTTCACCCCCGCCGCTCGACGCGCGGCCACCGCCGCCCTCGGTCGAGGTGCTGGGCTGCCCGCCGTCTCCGCCCCCGGTGGTCGACGTCCCGCCGCCCCCGGTGGTCGTCCCCGCGCCCACGCCGTCGGTGGTCGTGGTCGGGTCGCCGGTGGTCGAGGTGGCGGTCTCCGCCGTCGTCGAAATGGACGAGGAGCTCGACGCGTCGCCGCCATCGCTGCCCGGTTCGATGCCCACATCGGGGAAGCTGCAGGAGGCCCCTGCTGCGACGAGCGCGACCAGGGCCGCGAGGGGAAGGCAGGTCGAGACGTACATCGGGAGCTGGCTATTCCGGAGACGCGCCGTCGGCCGGCGACGCGTGCGCCTGGGAGAGGCTCGCCACCAGATCGATGAGCTCGCTCGGCTCGACGGGCTTGGTCAAGTACACCTGGAACCCCTGCTCCAACGCGCGACGACCGTCGTCGGATCGGGCAAAACCGCTCACCGCGATGGCGGGGAGCGGGCGGCGCCCGTTTCCATCCATCGCCCGCACCTTGCGGATGAGAGAGAAGCCGTCCTCGCCGCGCAGCCCGATGTCGCTGACCAGCACGTCGAACGGCTTGCCGCCGAGCGCCTCCATGGCAGCGGCCACCGACTCCACCGCGACCACGTCGGCGCCGAGGCCCTGGAACGCCGCGGCGAAGAGCTCGCGCGCGTCGGCGTCGTCCTCCACGAAGAGGACGCGCACGTTGGCGAGCCGCGCGTCCTTGGGCGGCGGGGCGCCGACCTGCGCCTCCAGCGTCGGCAGCGCGGGCTCGTCGGTCGCGGTGGAGTGCAGCGGCAGGACCACCCGGAACGTCGACCCTTCGCCGACGCCACCGCTCTCGGCGGTGATGGTGCCCTCGTGCAACTCCACCAGGTGGCGGACGATGGCCAGGCCCAGGCCCAGGCCCTGGTAGGCGCGGGTGATGCTGTTGTCCGCCTGGCGGAAGCGATCGAACACGACGGGGAGGAACTCGGCGGCGATGCCGGCGCCGTCGTCGTGAACCACGATGTTCGCGGTCTCGCCCGCGATCGTCACCGTCACGTCGACGTGGCCACCCTTGGGCGTGAACTTCACCGAGTTCGACACCAGGTTCCACACCACCTGCTGCAGCCGCTCGGGATCGGCAAAGAGATCGGCACGCTCGATCTCGTGCGTGAAGCGCAGCTCGACGCCCTTGGTCTCCGCCGTGGGGCGTACGGTGTCGGTGGCCGCTTGCACCACCGCGATGGCATCGATACTGCGCCGCTGGAGGCGCATCTTGCCCTTGATGATGCGGGAGACGTCGAGCAGATCGTCGATCAGCTCGCGCTGCGCCTCGGCGTTGCGCTCGATGGTCTCCATCGCGCGGGCGACGCGCGCCGGGTCGAGCATCTTCGAGCGCAGCATCTTGGTCCACCCGAGGATGGAGTGCAGCGGCGTGCGCAGCTCGTGCGACACGGTGGCGAGGAACTCGTCCTTCAGGCGCGTCGCCGCCTCGGCCGCCTTGCGCGCCTCCTGCTCCGCCTCGAGCAGCCGCTGCTTCACCTGCTCGGCCTGCTTCTGCGCGTCGATGTCGACCGCGGTGACGACCCACCCCTCGGCGCCGCCGGGGCCCAGCGCCAGCGTATCGGCGCGCTCGACTGCCGCCCGCACCAGGTGCCAGCGGTGCTCACCGTCCGCCCGCCGCAGGCGGCACTGCATCTCCAGCGGGACCTGTTCCTTGAGCGCACGCGCCCAGGTGGCCTTGGCCTCGCCCAGGTCGTCGGGGTGCAGCAGCTTGCCTTCGTCGATGCGTGGCGTGCCCTCGACGCCGGAGCCGAAGTACGTCGACCAGGCGCGGTTCACGTAATAGACGCTGCCGTCGAGTCGCGTGGCGCTCATGAGCAGGGGAAGCAGATCGGTCAGCCGGCGGAAGCGCAGCTCGCTCCGCCGCTCCACCGCCTCCAGCTCCTTGTTGTGGAGCAGCTTGGCCTGCGCCTTGATGGTCTCCCCCTTCATGTAGAGGTCGACGAAGATCGACACCTTGGCCCGGAGGATGTCCGGGTCGAAGGGCTTCATGATGTAGTCGACCGCGCCCCGCGCGTAGCCCTTGAAGATGTGGGTGGCCTCGCGGTTGATCGCCGTCACGAAGATGATGGGAATGGTGGCGGTGCGCGGGTGGGCCTTGATGGCGGTCGCCGTCTCGAAGCCGTCCATGATCGGCATCTGCACGTCGAGCAGGATCAGCGCGAAGTCGTGCTGGAGCAGCTTCTTGAGCGCCTCCTGGCCGGAGGCTGCGCGCACCGTGTGCACACCCAGCGGCTCCAGGATCGACTCCAGCGCCAGCAGGTTCGCCGGCCGATCGTCCACGATGAGGACGCTCGGGACTGCGACGTCTCCCGACATCGACGACGCGCCGGTCGTGGCTCGTCCCTCGCTCATGCGTCAGGCCTCGGTGTGTCGGGTGGGCCCGGTGGCCCACATGGTGAGGAGCTCGAAGAGCTTGTCGACGTCGACCGGCTTGGGCAGGTAGTCCGAGGCCCCGGCGGCCATGCACTTGTCCCGGTCTTCCTTCAGCGCCTTGGCGGTGACGGCGATGATGGGCAGCGACTCGAACCGCGGGATGCAGCGGATGGCCCGCATGGTCTCGTAGCCATCCATTTCCGGCATCATG
>JBKJLX010000611.1:0-9637 GCA_046596645.1 Polyangiaceae bacterium | reverse complement strand
GGGCGATGGCCATGATCACGAAGGCGATGGCCATGTTCACGGCGCCGAGGGCGATGCTCCCGACGCCAAGGGCACGCTCGTCAAGCTCGGCCGCAAAGTCGCCGCGCCCGCAAAGAGCAGCTGAAGGAATTTTGCCTCACACGGCGAGGTCCCTTGCGACCCTGGCGGATGGTGAGGCAACGGAGGTCAAGCATGAGCACCAAGAGCACCCCCAAGGACACGAAGGACACGACGCGGACGCGCTCCTACCTGGAGCCGCAGTCGTTCGATCGCCGGGTCCGCGATCGGAACCTCGCCTCGGGCGCGATCGATCAGAAGGGCCTCGACAAGTACCTGGGCGAGCTGGCGGACGTGGCGGATCGCGCCGAGCCCGTCGTCACCCAGCCGCCCGGCATGCCGGGTGGCAGCGGCGCGGCCTGAGCCAGCGCGGCATGTCCGTGCACCGTGGCGTGACCTGCGCGACCCGGGGGAGCCTTCGATGAGCCAAGCCCTGCCGAAGCTCGATTTTTCGACGTTCGTCCTCGGCATCATCGGGTCGGCCTACGTGCACCTGGGGGACGCGCCGCCGCCGGACGGGGACGACCAGAAGGACCTCGACCTCGCGCGGACCGACATCGACCTCCTCGGACTCCTCCAGGACAAGACCAGGGGGAACCTGACCGGGGACGAGGAGCGCCTCCTCAGCCAGGCGCTCACCGATCTGAGGATGCGTTACGTCGAGGTCACGAAGTAGGCGGCGCGTGAGAGCACTGGGCTCCTCGGTTCTGGTGCTGACCGCCACGCTGCTCGCGGCGAGCTGCAGCGGCGATGGACCGGGCGGGTCGGTCAGCGGCTCGTCCTCGGTGTCGCTCGCGGTCCCCAGCGCCGTCGGCCCGCAGCTGGTGCCGCTGCCCGACGTGACGGCGGCGCCGCTCGCCATCGGGACCGCGGTGGGCCGGCCGGTCAGCTTCGCCCCCCTGGTCGAGCGGGCGGACGCGTCGGTCGCCTTCGTCCGCGCCATCGTGAAGAGCGCCGGGCAGAAGGCGGGCGAGGGCCTCGGCACCGCGTTCGTCTACGATCCCAGGGGGCTGCTGCTGACCAACCACCACGTGGTCGAGCGCGCGGACGAGATCACGGTCGGCTTCGCGGGCGGCGTCGACATGCCGGCGACCATCGTCGGCAGCGACAAGGAGACGGACGTGGCGGTCCTCCGCGTCGCGCAGGAGGGTCTTCCCGCGCTGCCGCTGGGCGACTCCGACCAGATCGCGATCGGCGACTGGGTGGTGGCGATCGGCAACCCGTTCGGACTCGCCCATACCGTGTCCGCAGGGATCCTGAGCGCCAAGGGCCGCACCCGCGACGACGTCATGGGCCTCGACCCCAACGGGTATTTCCACTTCCTGCAGACCGACGCCAGCATCAACCCCGGCAGCTCGGGCGGCCCGCTGATGGACCTCGAGGGCAAGGTCGTCGGCATCAACGCGGCGGTGCGCCAGAACGCCAACGGCATCGGCTTTGCCATCCCCATCAACATGGTGAAGCAGCTGCTCCCCCTGCTCCTCGCGGAGGGCAAGGTCCGCCGAAGCGCCATCGGCGTCATCGTCGACGACCTGGACGTCGACCAGGCGACCCGCGTCGGCCGCAAGGACCGCAAGGGCGCCCTGGTGCGGGGAGTGAAGGGCGGCGGCCCCGCCGACCAGGCCGGGATCGCGGTGGACGACGTGATCATCGCCTTCGACGGCATCCTCATCCCCGATCCCAACGCCCTCCGCTGGTACGCCAGCATCTTCGGCGTCGGAAAGTCGGCCCGGGTCCGGGTCGCCCGGGGCGCCCGGGAGTTCGAGGTCCAGGTTCTCCTGGGTGCCCTGGAACAGCCCCGGTAGGGTTTGTCGCCCCGTGCCCCCCAAGCCCTCCCAGGTGCGCGCCGCCGCGGCCGCCCCCACCCCCAAGGTCGCGGCGCCTTCCGGCGCCTTGCCGCCGGCCGCGGTGTCGCCCCCCGTGGTGCCACCCCCCGAAGTGGAGGAAGAGGAAGAGGCCGCGAACGGCGCGTCCGAGGTGAATAGCCCCCCCGGTGGCGCGTCCAACCGCGAGGCCAGGAAACGGGAAGCAGCGGAGGATCGGGTGCTCATCGAAGCCGCACAGCGAGGTGACCGCGGCGCGTTTCGCACCCTGGTCGAGCGTCACCAGCGGCGCGCGTTCTCGATCGCGTTCGGGCTCGTCCGCGACGAGAACGATGCCCGCGAGGTGGTGCAGGAGGCGTTCCTCCGCGTGTTCAAGGGGCTTCCCACATTCGAGGGCGGCTCATCGTTCTTCACCTGGCTCTACCGCATCGTGACCAACCTCTCCATCGACCTCATCCGCAAGCCGGGTCGCCGAGCCACCGAGTTCGACGAGACCAAGGGCATGGACGAGGAGGAGCGGTCGAGCTTGCCCATGATGTCTCGCATGGACGGCGCCGATCCGGCCGACGTCGTTCGCCGCAAGGAGATCGCGGCGCGCATCAAGACGGCGCTCGAGGCGTTGCCGCCCTACCACCGCGACGTCATCCTTCTCCGGGAGATCGAGGGGCTTTCCTACGAGGAGATGGCGGAGGCGATGGGCGTTTCGAAGGGCACCATCATGAGCCGTCTCTTCCACGCCCGGCAGAAGCTGCAGAAGGCGCTCGCCGACTGCTACGACGAGCAGCTGGGCACCCGTGACCCGGGCCGCCGCGAGGAGGAGCCGTCGTGACCACCATCGAGCGCGCGGTGCCACCCACCGACATGGAGCTGATGATGCTCGCCGATGGCGAGCTCGATGCCTCGCGTCGCGCCGAG
The DNA here is from genome assembly GCA_046596645.1 of Polyangiaceae bacterium. Taxonomy (GTDB): domain Bacteria; phylum Myxococcota_A; class Polyangia; order Polyangiales; family Polyangiaceae; genus JBKJLX01. The sequence continues at coordinate 6,842 of JBKJLX010000611.1, read as the reverse complement.
ATCGAGGCGTTCTTGCAGGACGGCGACGGCGACGGCGCGCACGGCAAGCTGGCCGGCCTGCGCGCGGTGGGTGCGATCGTCGCCGCGGGCGGCGCGTGGCCCGAGCGCGCAGGCATCGACGTGGTGGACGCCCTGTTCGCCGCGCTCGACGCGGAGGCGGCGCCCGCCGTCACCCCCACGAAGGACGCCCATCTCTCCAGGGACTCGAAGGCGTCCGGTCGCGAACGCGTTGCCCCTCCGGTGGAGTCGAGGCCGACGCTGGACGGCGCGGCGGCCTCGCTGCGCAGCGGCTCGGCCTCGCCCCACGGCGAGGAGTCCGCGCGCCCCGCCAACGACAACGGCCGCGTCATCTTCGGCATGGCGCTGGCGGCCGCGGCCGCGGCCGCAGCCCTGTTCTTCTGGGGCAAGTCGGGGAGCGAGGACGGGACGACGCGCCCCATCGCTGCCGACGTCGCGGTCAGCGGCGCCTCGTCGGAGGATGGGGTTGCACCGCTCCCTCCGCGGACCGCCGAGGCCTTGCGTGCCGATCCGGTGGGGGACGCTGGATTCGTCGCAGAGGAGGCCCGGTACGGTGTCGAGGTCGCGTCGGTCGACTTCGGGCAGCGCTCGGGGGCGATCTACTACGTGCCGGCCGGCGTGGATCCGTCGGCCGCGGTGACGACGGTCGTGTGGCTGGCAGACGAATGAACGGGCGAGGAGGCGAGCAGGTGGCACGAGCGGCAACCACACGGTGGAGCACGATGCGCGGGACGCTCGTCGTCGCGGCCTCGCTCGCCATGGCGACGGCGGCGCCCTGGTCGGGCACGTCGGTGGCCTGGGCGAGCAGCGGCTCCGCAGACGTGGCGCAGGTCGAACAGGCCCCGCCGACCCCGGACAAGCCGGCGGCGGCGGTCAAGGCGCGGGCCGAGATCATCGTCCTTCACGCGACCAACGATCACACCGGCATCGACCCCAAGATCGGGAAGCTGCCCGAGCTGGAGAAGCCGCCGTTCTCCTCCTACGACAGCTACAAGCTGCTCGATCGCGCCGAGGTCGCGCTCACGCGCGGCAACGCCGAGCAGAAGAAGCTCCCCGACGACGGGCAGCTGGCGGTCACGCTGAAGGACATCCTCCCCGCGGAGAAGAAGGGCGACCAGCCCCGCTTCGCCGTCGCGGCGAAGATCCAGAAGCCGGGGGGCAAGGCGTTCCTACCGGCCCTCGAGGTCAGCGCGAAGAAGGGCGAGATCTTCTTCGTCGCGGGCCAGCGCTACAAGGGCGGCATCCTCGTCGTCGGCATCCGCATCCTCGGCTGAAGGCTGCGACCGCGTTCGCTCAGGTGATCGCCGACCGGCCGCCGCGACGTGTGGTGCCGCTCGCGGCCGCTACCGCGCGCTCGTCGGGGGGCCGGAGGGTTCGGTCGGCGCCGAGGCAGCGCGCCGGAGCTCGACGATGAACGCGGTGCCATGAGGTACTCGCGGTTCGGCGCGGACGCGGCCGCCGTGGCTGTCGACGATCTTGCGAACGATGGCGAGGCCGAGGCCGGTGCCACCGTCCTTGGTGGTGAAGAAGGGCTCGAACAGGCGGCTCACGTCGGAGGGTAGGCCGACGCCGTCGTCCGCCACGATGACGACGACGCTCTCGCCGTCCTCCCCTGCGCGCGTGGTGAGCGAGACGCGGCCGCTCCCGTCGGCGCGGCCGGCCTGGCAGGCGTTGGTCACCAGGTTGACGAAGACCTGGATGAGCTGGCCCGCCACGCCGCGGACCGCGGGGACCCCCTTGAAGTCGCGCTCGACGACGACGCGCGAGGTGGTGACAGCGTGCTCGCAGAAGGCAAGCGCTCGCTCCAGCACCTGCTCGATGTCGACCGGCGCCAGGACGTGCGGCGAGGGCCGCGAGTACGCCATCAGATCGCGCGAGAAGGACAGCATCCGCTCCGCCGCTTCGTGGATGCGCACCAGGCGCTGCTTGTCGCCGTCGTCGATGGCGCTCGAGGTTCCCCACTTCTTGCGCAGGTAGTCGGCGTAGGCGACGACGGTGGTGAGCGGCGTGTTGAGGTCGTGGACGATGCCGGCGGCGATCTGTCCCAGGCCGGCCAGGCGCTCGGCGTGGATCATCTTCGCCTCGACATCCTGCACCTCGCTGGCGCCGTGGCGGGCCGAGGCCACGGCGCGAGCGCGACGCAGCGAGGCGCCGAGCGTGGCGAGCAGCCGCTCCAGCATGACCGGCGGCACGTCGCCGCCCTGCTCCAGCGATGCGTCGGCGCGGGGGACCGCGAGGGAGGCGACGTGGAGGGTGGTGCCCTCGTCGCCGGGGACGGCATGCACGGTCTCGCTCGCGTAGGACGGGAAGAGGCGCGCCGGGTGGCCGACGTCTCCATCGCCGCCTACCCGCACGTCGATGGTGCCGCCAGCGCCGTCGGGGGCGCAGACGCCGAGGGCCACGCCCTCCACCGAGCCGGCGATCGCCTCCAGCACCGCGCGCGCGGCCGCCTCGATCGAGGCGTCGACGGCGAGCTGGTTGGAGGCTGCGAGCAGGCTGTCCAGCCACTCCGAGGGGGCACGCGTCTGTGTGTCCGGCGCCGCCGAGATGGTGGCGGAGACCGGCGGCAGCGTCGTGGAGACGCCGGGCGCCTGCGAGGGACCGCGGCCGGGGCGCTGGTGGGGGGCGCCGCTCATCAGCGCAGCCCCTCATTGGGGTCGACGCTGGATCGATCGAGGTCGATGATCTTGGCGGCGCCGACGTAGCTCTTGGTCTCGTACTTGGTGATGCGGCCGATCTTCCGCACGATCTCGGCCATCCTCTCCGCTTCGCGCACGATGATGGCGGTCTCGGCGTCGACCGGCAGGGCGCGCGCGGTCTTCTTCGCCACGATCTCGGCGTACCCGAGGACGCTGGTGAGCGGCTGGTTCAGCTCGTGGGCGGCGGCGCCGGCCAGCTCGGCGATGAGTGCCTGCTTCTCCCGGGAACGCAGCTCCTCCCGCGCCTCGGTGAGGCGCGCTTCCATTCTCATGCGCTCGCGGAGATCGGTGAAGATGCCGACGCTGCCGACGGGCTGGCCGCGCTCGAAGATGAGCGCGGCGGAGAGCGAGACCGGGATGCGCTCGCCGCTCTTGCCCACGACCTCGGTGCGGTGGCCGGACAGGCGGCCAGCGCCACCTTCATCGGAGCGGATGAGGCGCATGATCGCCCCCGCCTCGCCCGACGGATACAGGTCGCGCACGTTCATCTTCCCGATGACGTCTCTTGCGGCGTAGCCATAAGCCCGCTCGGCCGCCGGGTTGAAGAGGAGCACGGTCCCGCGCAGATCGGAGGAGATGATGGCGTCGACCGAGTGCTCGATGACGCGCTCCAGGAACTCCTTGGTCTTCACCAGCTCGATCGCCGTCGTCCGCTCGCGGGTGACGTCGCGCATGGTGAGGAGGGCCGCGCCGGGGGCGTCGTGGTGGAGGGGCCCGGCGGTGAGCTCGAGGATGCGCGGTACCGCCTCCGACTCCACCGCGGCGGCCAGGGTGAGGTCGACCGTCACCGGAGCGGCGGCCTGCGGGGCGGCGGCGAAGGGGATGAGGAGCGCCTCGAAGCGGTCGACCTCTCGCGGGGCCAGGAGCCCCTGCAGGCTGGTACCGTGGAGCTGCTGGACGGTGGAGCCGACGATGGCGGCCGCGCGCGGGTTGCAGAAGAGGATCCGCCCCTCCTCGTCGACCACCGCGATGCCGTCGGAGGAGGAGTTGAAGAACTCGGCGTAGGGCTTCGCCGCCTCCAGCCGGGACTCGGCCTCGAAGCGGGCATAGGTGCTCTGCCGCGCGGTGTCCCGCAGCTGCTGGAGGACGCGCGCGTTCCGCACCGCGATGGCGGTCGCGTTGGCGACGGTGCGCGCCAGCCACAGCTCGTGGTCGGCAAAGGGCCGGCTGGCGCTGCCGCGCAGGAAAAGGACGCCCAGGGATCGATCCTCGAAGACGATGGGGAACACGGCGCGGCGGGGGCTGGGCTGACCGGGCCCGCCGAAGCGATCCGGCGAGGCCCCGTCGACCGCGACGTGGCCGCCGGACCCCCCGGCGCCCTCTGCCCCGGTCGGCTCGGTCGGCTCGGTCGACTCGCCATCTGTGGCGTCCGACACCACCAGCGGCTCACGAGTCTCCATGACCCGGCGGATCTCCGGGTATCGGGCGAGCTCGATGGGTAGATCGCGCAGGGTGGCGTCGTCGCTGGCGGCCACCACGTAGCCAATGGGCTCGCCAGGGTGACCGAGGATGATGTTGCAGCGCTCGACGCGGGCGACGTCGGCGATGCGCCGCACGACCTGGAACAGGGTGGTCCGGAAGTCGGTCGCCGAGGCGAGCGCCTGGGTCAGCTCCAGCACCACGCGCGCGTCGCGCTCGCGTCGGGCCAGCTCGTCCACGTAGCCGCGGAGGCGGAGCTGGCTTCGGATGCGGGCGACGAGCTCCGCCGTGCGGAACGGTTTGCGGACGAAGTCGTCGGCGCCCTCGTCGAAGGCGCGAGAGACCTCCTCGTCGGCGTCGAGGGCGGTCAGGACCACCACCGGCACGTCCTCGGTCCTGGGATCGGCGCGGACCGCCTTGAGAATGGCGTAGCCGTCCGGCGCCGGCATCATCAGATCCAGGAGCACCAGGGAGGGGACCCGCTCCTTCAGCCAGGCCAGCGCCTCCTCCCCCGAACGGACGACCTCGTGCGCGAGCCCGGCGCGCTTGAGCGCCTGACCCAGCACGTGGCGACTGATCGAGTCGTCGTCCACGACGAGGATGGCCTGATCCTCCGACACTCCATGGAGCGTAGCTGAAGCATCCGTGGCCTGGGGTGACGGTTTAGAAGAGCTTTCGTTGCGGCTCCTACTCCGTGGTGGCCCGCACGATCAGACCGTCGAATCGGTCCAGAAGATCCGGCGCGTGCGCTTGCAGGTAGGCTCGGCACGCGTCGACATCGAGGCTCGCCTTGGCCTGCTCCACGACGTCGGCCTTGATCCTTGAGCCGCCCGGCCTTGAGCTTCGGGTACACGAGCGGTCCTGCGTCGATCACCGAGGCGGGGGGGCTGGAGAGCGCGGCCTCGAGGAACACCTCGTCCGGCGCCGGCGAGAGGAAGTCGATAGCGACGCCGTTCACCTGGAACGGCACTCCCGGACGCAGCGTCACGAGACCTCCCGGGTGATGCTCGAACGCCTCGGCGCCCACCAGGAAATCGACAACCTTCGTGTTGCGCGGATAGCCGTTCGCGCCCACGGCCAGGCCCCGATGACCACGTGACGGACACCGGCCCTCGTCAGCGCGTCCGACGCGAGACGGAGCGCATCGAGGACCCTCGCGGTGACGACTGTTCGTCGGGCGGCCGGGGTGCCGTCGATCTGATCCGGGACCTCCCCGGCGTCACCCGCCCCACCGCGTGGAAAGGGACGCTCGAGCGGGATGTTCTTCGGATCTCGGGCTCCCCGCCTCGGGATCGACGCGCTCATCCGAAACAAGCGCGCGGTCGGGCGGCACGTGGAACTCGCCGACGTGGAGGCGCTCGTGCGCATCCGACGGGAGCGGCGCGGCCCATGAGGGTGACGCTTCAGAAGAGCTTCCTCTGCGGCTCGGAGGTCGGCGGGTCGGAGGACCGGCGCGGCTCCCTCCCCAGGTGCTCGAACGCCTTGCGGGTGGCGATCCGACCGCGCGGGGTGCGGCCCAGGAAGCCCTGCTGCAGGAGGTAGGGCTCGTACACGTCCTCCACCGTGTCGCGCGGCTCGCTGAGGGCCGCGGCCAGGGTGTCGAGCCCCACCGGGCCCCCGTCGTAGTCGCAGACGATGATCTCGAGGAGGCGACGATCCATCTGGTCGAGGCCCGCGGCGTCGATGTCGAGCCGTTCGGCCGCGTGGTGGGCGACGGCGGCGGTGATGGATCCGTCGCCCTTCACCTCGGCGAAATCGCGGACGCGGCGCAGCAGGCGGTTGGCGACGCGCGGCGTCCCCCGTGAGCGCTCGGCGATGGCGCGCGCGCCGGCCGCGTCGATGGGGAGCTCCAGCAGCTTGGCGGAGCGGTGGACGATCAGCTCCAGCTCGTCGACCGGGTAGTAGTCGAGGCGGACCACGTAGCCGAAGCGCGACATGAGCGGGGCGGTGAGGAGGCCGGTGCGCGTCGTCGCGCCGACCAGGCAGAACGGCTTCAGCGGGAGCTGGATGGTCGTCGCGTACGCACCCTCGCCGGTCATGATGTCGATCTGGAAGCCCTCGATCGCGGGGTAGAGCGCCTCTTCCACCACCGGCGAGAGGCGGTGGATCTCGTCGACGAAGAGGACGTCGCCCGTCTCCAGCTTGGTGAGGAGGCCGGCGAGGGCCCCCTTGTGCTCGACCGCCGGGCCGCTGGTCGCGTGGAGTGTCACGCCCATCTCCTTGGCCAGGATGTGGGCGAGCGTCGTCTTGCCCAGGCCGGGGGGGCCGCAGAAGAGGACGTGGTCGAGCGGCTCGCGCCGGCGCCGCGCCGCCTCCACGAAGACCTTCAGGTTCTCCTTGTGCTTGGTCTGCCCCACGTACTCGTCCAGCGAGCTGGGTCGGAACAGGCGATCGAACCGATCGTCGTCACCGGCCTCGCCGGGGCTGAGAAGAACGCGACCCGACATCGCGGGACGGTTAGCGCGGGGGCGTCGCCGCGGAAAGCGGAGGAATCGTCACGCTTCGCCGTGGAGGCGCCGCCATCGAGAGCGAGAGGGTGCAGCGCACGGTGGGGACGGCGTCGGCGTCGTCGCCGAAGCCCTGCACCTCGACGTGCCCGCCGTGCAGCTCGAGCACGCGCTGCGCCAGCGACAGTGCCAGCGCCATGCCGCGCCCGCGCGGCCCGGTGCGACGCGCCAGCATCGCCAGGCGCTCGCGCGCGCTGGG
>JBKJLX010000573.1:0-8263 GCA_046596645.1 Polyangiaceae bacterium | reverse complement strand
CGCCCCGTGGTCCTCGGATCCGGTGCGAGTCGTCGGGGTGAGCGGCGCCACGGCGATCGCGGTCGCTGACAACCACGGCTGCGCCATCCTCGGCGGAGGGGCTGTCGCGTGCTGGGGTGCGAACCCGCGCGGACAGACCGGATCGACGATCGCCTACGCAGACGCTGCGCGTGGTGTGAGCCGCGCGCACCCCGCCGAGGGCGTGGCCCGTGCCGTCGAGCTGAGCTGCGGCGACCCGATGTGCTGCGCGGTGACCGCTTCCGGCGAGACGTGGTGCTGGGGGAGCGACGGCGAGCTGCGCGTCGACCCGGAGCTGCCGCCGGCCCCCGTCGACGCCCTGCGCGGCGCGCGCTCGCTCGCCATCGACCAGGGAGGGTGCTTCCTCCGGGAGGGCGCCCTCTGGTGCTGGGGCGCCATGGCGCCCGGCGCGCAGCTCCAGGCGATGCCGGCGCGCAGCGGCGTGCGCAGCCTGTCGGTCGGTGGCCACGGCGCGTGCGCCGTGCACGAGGGTGGCGCGCTCGAGTGCTGGATGGCCCGCGTGGAGCGCGAGCCCATCGGCTGGACTGGCGTTCGCTCGGTCGACGTCCAGCGCTTCGGCGGCTGCGCGCTCCTCGAGAGCGGCAGCCTGCGCTGCTGGGGCGCGCTGGAGCGCGCACAGGAGACGATCACGCCATGAAGATCACGTCGTGGGCGGGCGCCGTGGCGCTGGCCATCGCCTCGTCGGCCGGGCTGGTCAGCGACGTCGCGGACGCTTGCAGCTGCGCCCACGACGAGACGGTCCGCGTGATCTCCCCCCGGCCGGGCGACGCGGCGCCGACCAACGCGCGCATCTTCGTGCACTTCCCGGATACGCCGGCGGCGGGGACGCGGTTCGTGCTCCGCGCGTCGGCCGGCGGAGAGACGCCGCTCACCGTGGTCGACCGTGGCCTGTACGCCGAGCTGGTCCCAGCGTCGCCGCTGCGCGCCGATCAGAAGTACGCGCTGGCGCAGGTGCGCGCGGCGCCGCGGCCGCAGACCGTGGTGTTCTCTGCCTTCCGTACTGGAAGCGGACCCGACACCGCAGCGCCAGCCCCGGTCCGCGCGAGCGGCGAGCAGCTGCGCTACGACCGGGCCCGCTCGACCTGCGCCGGGCCCGGCACGCAGGTGAACCTCCAGGTCGGGCCGGCGACGCCGACCCTCATCGCGCTGTGGTTCCCCGACGCGGCGGGCCTCGCCACCTCGCGCCCGCCCGATAGGATCACCTGGACCACGGAGGGGGCGATCGGCTTCGGCAACACCCACGCCTGCGCCGACCGGTCCATCGCCCTCCGCGTGCCGCGCCTCGCGGTCGCCGCGGTGGACGCCGCGGGCAACACCAGCGCACCGGTGACGGTGAAGCTGGTGGAGCGTCGCGGCCACTGATCACTCGCACCGCGACATCCCCAGGTCCCGGCACAGCGCGCGCAGCCCCGCGAGCCCCTTCTCCGAGACCCCGTGACTGTACTTCTCGCCCGCGAGCAGCGTCGGCCGGCCCTGGATCATCTCGCACTCGAAGCAGAGCGCGATCTCCGCGACCGGCGCGCCCGCCGCGTCAAGGAAGACGAACCCGTGGCGCGGCACGAAGCACTTGCTGCCGCCGCCCCAGCTCGAGCGCGCCTGCACGAGACCCATGAGCTGCTTTACCTGTCGATCCGATAGCTTATTCCCAGGCGTGCGCACCTGGCTGCAAGGGCGCCCGTCCGCCTCCAGCACCCTCAGGCAGACGGGCCGGCCGTCGGCCCCCATCGGCTCCATCTCGTAGGCCCTCACCGACACGAAGGCGACGCCGGGGAACGCGCCCGGACGCGTCGCGGGGACCCACCAGCCGGGTGCCACCGGCGCGAGGCCGGTCGACGTAGCGGGCGCCGCGGACGGTGTCGTCGCGGCCGAGGGCGTGCTCGCCGCGGCGGTCCTCGGCGGCGCGGGCGGCGCCTCCGCGACGGGCGGGAGCGCAACGTCCGTGGAGGCGACGGGCGGCGCGGGGGCGAGTGGCCCGGCGACCGGCGCGGCGTGATCGCCGCACGCGGCGCCGAGGACCGCCGCGCCGAGCGCGAGCGAGGCCAGTCCCCGCGTGACGCGGGCGATTCGCGCGATCAGAGCGACTCGCATGCGATGGGCTTCGCGCCCTCGGACAGGATGGTGATCGAGCTGCCGTCGTGGAGCAGCAGGTAGGTGGTGGCGTCGGCGCCGGCGCCGAGCGTCAGCTCCGCGCCCTCCTCCGCGTCGACCGTGGCCCAGCGGGTCAGCGCGTAGTCGATGGCGGCGGTCGCGCCGAGCGACTTCGCCTCGGCGTAGCGGCTCGCGAGCGGCGCGGCCCAGCCGAGATCGTCGGCGTCGCTGGCCGTCACCGAGCCGTCGCTCGCCACGTCCTTGCCGTCCTCGTGCTGCAGCCCGCGCAGCGTGGCGCCAAGGCAGTCGTCGGGCGGCGGCTCCGCTTCGTCGGCCTCGCCCTCGCAGTACCAGGCGGAGCGCGGGCTCTGCTCGTCGTGGTAGAGCGCGATGAGCTGCGACTCGCCGTCGAAGACGAATGATCCCCTGCGCCACCGACCGGTGTGCCTCCCGGAGGCGTGCCGCTCCGCGACACTTCCTGCGCCACCGACCGCGATCTCTCCCGGAGGCGCGCCGGTTGGTAGCGTCGCCGCCGCGTTGAATCGTGGTCCCCGCGCCACCAAACCGCCGCCCTTCCGGGAGGCTGCACGGTTGATGGCGCTCCTCCCGCCACGGACCGAGGTCCCTCCCGGAGCGTACCGCTCTGGCGACACTGCCCGCGCCACGTGGGCCTCTGGTACCTGGTGGGCGGCTCCGAGCGCAAGGTCGCGGTGGCGATGCGTCTGGCGACGGTGTCGGCGCAAGGTCCGACGACGCTCACCGACGAGGACGTCGCGGTCCTCACCCCGGCCTGAACGTCGCCGGATGCGACATTCGACGCGAGAAGAGACGTGGTCTCCGCCTGGACGTCGCGTCTCGCGACATTCGACCCTCGATCGTCGGCCGTCGCCCGGCGCCCGCCGCCAGGGCCTCTCAGCTGACCGGGCCCGTCAGCCGATCACGAGCTGCGCGGAGAAAGCCGCGAAGATCCGCGGGACCATGCAGGGCGGCGCCGTGTACGCGCCCCATGTCCAGGTTCCCATACGCGTGGGCCACCACGTTGCGGAAGCCCGCCGCGCGCTTCAGACGGTCGGCCGGGGGTCGCTCGAGCCAGCCGCCGACCGCGAGTCGCTCGAAGGCGTCGCCGTAGCCAGACGGCGCGCCGAGCTGCGCGTGGAGGCACGCCGACACGGCCAGATCGATGCAGATCTGCGTCGCCTGCCACAGGTGGAGGATCACCGCGTCGGACGCGTCCGTCGCCAGAAGCAGCGCCGCCGGCTCCACCGGTAGCTTGCTGGCCACGCGCGCGAGGTGACGCTCCACCGCGGCGACCTTCTCGGCGAGCAGCGCGGCGTCGAGCCGACTCACGGTCCCAGCCCCTCGAGCACCCCGCGAAAGCCTTGCTCGAGGATCGGCTGCGCGTCGCACCAGAAGTGAACCGCGTCCGTCCAGAACCGCTCGTGCTCGCCCGTGCCGCGCTCACGCACCACGCGACCCTCGCGCGCGGCTCGGTAGCGAAGCAGTCCTCCCGCGCCCTCCAGCTCGGCGAGGTCGACGGACTCCACCCCCATCACTCGCCCGCAGGACGGGCTCGCTGACGCTCGAGGCGTGAACCTAGCGAACCGGCACCTGCCGCGACGTCTGATCAGGCGCCGCCCAGCGCAGGACCTCGGCGCCGCTCGCCGCGTCGCGCAGGACCCACACGTGCCCGACGTAGGTGTTGAAGTTGCGGGACGCGCCGGGTCCCAGCTTCCCGAAGGACTGCTCGCCGCCCTCGAAGTCGAGCCACACCAGCTCGATGGCGCCCTTGCGCTGCACCAGGAAGGTGACGGAGACGTTCACCCGGGTGTCCTCGGAGCGGTCGGCGCGCGTGGCGCCGGCCTGGACCACCGGATCGTCGTGCTGGACCTCGACCTCGGTGCCGCAGTACTTGCACTCCAGCGTCGCCGGCGCCGACGCGGCGGGCAGCTTCGCACCACACTTCGGGCAGTCCCGAACGACCAACTTCATGGCCCGCAGTACCCTTCCGGGCGCCGCTCGACAATGTCCTCCGCGCCGGGCAATGCTGCCGCCATGACCGCGCAGCCGCTGGATCTGGCAGAAGGGCGGGTGCTGGCCGCCACCTGGCGTCTGGAGCGGCGGCTGGGCGCGGGCGGCCTGGCTTCGGTGTGGGCAGCGAGCCACCTCGGCACCGGGCAGCGCGCCGCGATCAAGGTCCTGCACGCGCGCCATGCAGGGGACTTCGAGGTGCGCGCCCGGTTCGCGCGCGAGGCGTACGCGGCCAACCAGATCCCGCACCCAGGTGTCGTGCGCGTGCTCGCCGACGGGATGGACGGCGGCGCGGCCTTCCTCGCGCTCGAGCTGGTCGTCGGCGCCAGCCTGAAGGCCTCACCATGACCGGCGCCCTCCTCGGCACGCCCGCCTTCATGGCGCCCGAGCAGGCGCTGGGCCGCCGGGGCGACGTCGACGCGCGCACGATCTGTTCGCCGTCGGCGCCACCGCGTGGACGGCCCTGACCGGCAAGCTGGTGCACGACGCGAAGACGGTCCCCGAGCTCCTGGTCGCAGCCGCCACCCAGCCGGCGCGGCCCATCCTCTCGGTCCTGCCCGATCTGCCGCCAGCGATCGCGCAAGTGGTCGACCGTGCGCTCGTTCGATCGCGAGCAGCGCTGGCCGGACGCGCGCACGATGCTCGCCGCGTGGGACGCCGCGCTGGCCGGCCGGCATGTCCAGGCGCCACCGGCGATGGTCGGCTCGCACACGCTGGGCGGCGCGCCCACGCCGATGCAGCCGGCCGCCCCACCGCAGCGCTCCCGTCGCGCGCGGCACCTGGCCCTCGTCGGCGCCGCCGCGATGGCGTCCCGCGGACCTATCGCTACGCCTTGCCGGGCGGGCTGGTCGCCTCGGTCGACCGTCTGCCGCGGGCGAGGAAGAGGACGTGCCCGCCGGATCCGGCGCGGAACGGGAGAGATCCGTTCTCGTTGCGCTTCTAGCCCCGCCTCCTCCAGTGCCCAGCGCAGGCGTCGTGGGCAGGTGAGCGACCCTCGGCGCGCAAGGCTGTGTGCTACAGTGCCTTTATGCGACCGGGCCGTACGCGGACGACCAGCTTCTCGCTGGACGATGCGACCTTGAAGGACCTGAAGGCGCTCGCGGAGCGGAGGCACCGTGGCAACGTCTCGGCGCTGCTCGCAGAGTTCGCGCAGCGAGAGGCGCGCTTCGCGGCGGCGGAGCGCTTCTTCGAGAAGTACGGCGTCCCTCCCCTCGGCGATGATGCGTTCGCGGCAATCGAGGCGGAATGGCGTGGCGAAGCCCGCCCGAGGCGGGCGCGGAAGCCGGCGGCGTGACCTTCACGTTCGACACCGGCATGCTCATCGCGCTGGAGCGGCGCAAGCGCCGCGCACTGGACGCCTTCCAGGCGATCATTCGTCGGGGACTCCTTCCCGTCGTGCCAGCCGTGGTGCTGGCCGAGTGGTGGCGCGGCAGGACCGACATCCGCGAGGAGCTGCTCGCTTCCCTGCTGGTGGAGGACATGCCGCCCGCGCTGTGTCGCGCTGCCGGCGACGCACTGGCAGCCGTTCGCGGCGCCACCCTCGTCGACTCCGTCGTGATGGCGTCCGCCTCGCTACGCGGTGGTGGCGTCGTGTACACGTCGGATCCCGACGACCTCTCGCGACTCGCGCGGCACTTCCGCGGCGTGCACATCCTCGAAGTCTGAGGAGCTGCCCGGCGACCTCCCCGTCCAGCCGGCGTCGGGCCAGCATCTCGGGGAGGCCGGAGACGCCGGCGGGGAAGGCGCGCGTCGCGAGGACGTACCACCGCTGCAGCTGCGTCGACGCCGTCAGCTCGCGCACGGTCGGGACCGAGCACTGGTCGCCCAGGCGGTCCGTTCGCCCTCCACTCATCTGAACGCAGCCCACCGGCGCGTCCATCGACGCGGGGTCGGCGCCGCGCCGCGACCGAGGGTGCGGCGAGCAGGGTCAGCGGCGTAGATCGTGTCCGGCGCCTTCTGATCTGCCGCCGCGGAGTCCGCCGCCGGCGGCGCGACCTGCTCGGCGACCCCGCTCGCGCTTCACGGCACCTGGATGGATGCGACGACGCGTCGCACCGGGCCCCTCGTGTTCACGTCCACCGCGTGGGTGGGGCACCCCCGCGCCGACGATCTCGGGATCACCCTTCGGCGCGCGCGCGTCGGCGACGCCGCGCCCCTACCGCTGATCCCAGCCGGTGCGCTCGCTGGCGCCGGGCGAGCCGATCGTCAACCGCACATGTGACCGTTCGCCCCAGTGTGGCGAACGATCACGTTGCCGCCTTGAATTCGTGGCGATCGTGGACGGTCTCCCCTCCGGATTCTAGGATGTCGCGCTACTCGTCTCGTGGACCGCCGCGCGCGCTGTGCGACCGACGGCCTACCCCAGTGGAGTGAACCCGTGGACCAGAGCGATCCCCGAAGCAACGCGCCGTCCTCCAAGAAGTCGCGCGCAACCAAGCGCAAGACCGAAGGCCAAGGCGACGGTGAGAGCCGTGGCTCGGTGAGCAAGCAGCGCGCGGAGGGACTGCGCGCCGAGGGGGAAGAATCGCGCACCGTCGCGACCTCCGAGGCCCACCTCACCAACCTGCTGGGCGCACTGCGCGCGGCGAACCGCGGCGAGTTCGACGTCCGCCTGCCGGTGCGGGGGGACGCCCTCTTGCGCGACATCGCCACCGCCTTCAACGGCCTGCTCGCGAAGAACGAGGCCCTCTCCAAGGAAATGGTGCGCGTCGAGCGCGTCGTCGGCCGCGAGGGCCGCATGACCGAGCGCGCGACGCTCGGGCAAGGCATCGTCGGCGGCTGGGCCACCAGCCTCGACTCGATCAACGCCCTCATCGGCGATCTGATGCAGCCGACCACCGAGGTCGCCCGCGTGCTCTCCGCGGTCGCGGAGGGAGACCTCACCCAGAAGATGGCGCTCGAGATCGAGGGCCAGCCGGTGAAGGGAGAGTTCCTCCGCATCGGCACGACCGTGAATTCCATGGTCGATCAGCTCTCCAGCTTCGCGGCAGAGGTCACTCGCGTCGCGAAGGAGGTCGGCACCGACGGAAAGCTGGGCGGTCAGGCCGCCGTCCCCGAGGCCGCCGGCATCTGGCGCGATCTGACCGACAACGTGAACCAGCTGGCGAACAACCTGACCGCGCAGGTGCGGAACATCGCAGAGGTCACGACCGCCGTCGCGAAGGGCGACCTCTCCAAGAAGATCACCGTCGACGCTCGCGGCGAGGTTCTCGAGCTCAAGTCGACCGTCAACACGATGGTCGATCAGCTCAACTCGTTCGCCTCCGAGGTCACGCGCGTCGCGAAGGAGGTCGGCACCGAGGGCAAGCTCGGCGGCCAGGCCGACGTGAAGGGCGTCAGCGGCGTCTGGAAGGACCTGACCGACAACGTCAATTTCATGGCCTCGAACCTGACCACCCAGGTGCGAGGCATCGTCAAGGTCGTGACGGCGGTCGCCAACGGCGATCTGAAGCAGACCCTGCAGGTCGACGCCAAGGGCGAGGTCGCGGCGCTCGCCGAGACGCTCAACTCGATGACGAAGACGCTGTCGATCTTCGCCGAGCAGGTGACCAGCGTCGCCAAGACCGTCGGCGTCGAGGGCAAGCTGGGCGCGCAGGCCGAGGTGCCTGGCGTCGCCGGCACCTGGAAGGACCTGACCGACAACGTCAACCTCCTCGCCAACAACCTCACCGCCCAGGTGCGAAACATCGCCGACGTGACGACGTCGGTCGCGAAGGGCGACCTCTCGCGGAAGATCACCGTCGACGTCCGCGGCGAGATTCTTCAGCTCAAGGAAGCCATCAACACGATGGTCGACCAGCTTCGTTCTTTTGCTTCCGAAGTCACCCGTGTCGCCCGAGAAGTCGGCACAGATGGAAAGCTCGGCGGCCAAGCCGTGGTGCCCGGCGTCGCCGGCACTTGGAAGGACCTTACCGACTCGGTAAATGCCATGGCGGGCAACCTGACATCTCAGGTTCGCAACATTGCAGAGGTGACGACCGCCGTTGCCCGGGGCGACCTGTCGCGCAAGATCACGGTCGATGTTCGAGGAGAAATCCTCGAATTGAAGAACACGATCAATACGATGGTCGACCAGCTTAACTCCTTCACCACGGAGGTCACCCGCGTA
>JBKJLX010000520.1:0-10560 GCA_046596645.1 Polyangiaceae bacterium | reverse complement strand
TGGAGCAGCCACTCGACCATGTAGCGCTCGGTGAACATCTGCGTCTTGGACGCGATCTCGTGGGGCTCGATCTTGCCGCCGCCCGCGATCTTGGCGTCGAGCGCCTCGCGCTCGGGGTCGTTCCAGTACTGGTAGACCCAGCCCAGCGTGGTGTCGTCGCCCCACGCGCTCTCCAGCGCCGGGTCATTCAGCACGTCGACCACCGCGCGCAGGCTCGCCGCCGGGACGGGGAGGAGCGAGGAGACGCCGACGCTCCCGAAGAGCCCCGGGAGATCCACCGCCAGCTCGGCGAAGACGACGTCGCAGAGATCGCGATAGCCCCGCGTGTCGTCCCCGCCCGTCGCCGACAGCGACGCGAGCGGCCCCGCGTAGTCGACGAATTCCCCCGCGTAGCCCTGGCTCTTCCACCCGCCGGTGATCACCGCCGGCGCCACCAGACCGTGGTGCTCGAGGATGCGCACCAGCACCAGGCGGTGAAGCAGCGTGTGCGCCGCCTCCTTCACCGCGTCCGCGAGGAAGCGGCGCTGCAGCTCCGGCGTGATCGCGGTGGCCGCCGATGCTGGCCGCCCGCCAGCGGCACGGCCGGCTGCAGCCTTGCCCACCGCTGCCCTGGCGCCCCGGCCCTTGCCGCCGGCGGCCTTGCCCCCTGCGTCCTTGCTCCCGGCACCCGCGGTGCCGCGTGCTTGCTCGGCGAGCCAGGCCTCCAGCCGCTCGCGCCGGCGGAGCCGTGACTCCGGGAGCTTCGCCTTTTCGATCGCGACGTCGAGCCGGTACTCGCTGCGCGTCGCCTCCACGATCTGCTCGAGGAGCTGGGTGCGCAGGCCGCGCACCGCCTTGCGGAGCGCCTCCTTGGCGTCGGACGTGAGGAGCGTTCTGTTCATCGTCTCGCCCGATGTGCCGGAGCCCGGTGCTGGTACGGCTTCGCCTCAGGGGCTCAGCACGAGCAGAGCCGCCGTCGGATCGACTTCAAAGGCGACGAAGTCGGTGGCGTGCTCCTGGACCAGCCGGAGGATGTCGATGGTCGACCGATTGCCGACGCGTAGCCAGACGACCTTGGGTGGAAAGCCGTGGAGGAAACTGAGCTGACGAAAGTCTGCGTCCTTGGACACGATGGCCAGCTCGTTCCGCTTCGCGTACTCCCAGACCGCGAGATCGTCGGCGCTCGCGAGGCCCACTTCACGGACGTGAAGCGAGCCCGGAAACAGGTCTCCGAGCAGCGGCACCAGTCGCGGGGAGAGATTCTGATCGAGGAGAAGCTTCAAGCCGCTGGAACCAGGAACAGGCGTCGCTCCCGGTCCGCTGCAAACGCGAGACACGCCCGGACGTCGTCGGCGGTGAGCTCGGGAAAGTCGCCGATGATGTCCGCCTCGGACATTCCCGACGCCAGGTACTCGAGCACGTCGTACACGGTGATTCGAAGGCCGCGGATGCAGGGCTTTCCGCCGCGCTTGCCAGGATCGATCGTGATCAGGCTCCGATAATCCACGGACTTCACCCTAGCGAGGCACCCCCCCCGGGGGCAAGCGTTGCCACCCCATCACGCGCGAGGCGCGCCTGCCGGCGCCCGCCCTCCCCCACGGCGCGGCGGGCCTGCTGCACCAGCCGCTCGGGGAGGCTCACCGCGATCTTCACCGCGGTCATACCAGCGAGCATACCACCGGGGGCCGGGCCGAACCGCCCCTCACTTCAGCCGGACGCGGTGCTTCGCCGACAGCTGGTGGAGCACCCGCCGGCGCAGCTCGTCGAGCACGCGGTCGAGATCGGCCTCCGACTCGATCTCCCGCCCGGCGAGGCTCACCTCGACCTCGACCACAGGCGTCCCGCCCATTCCCTCGAGGAGCTCGTCGAGGTGCGCGCGCGCCTTGGCCTCCCCCTGGGTGAGCCGGCTCGCGAGCTGCGACTCGAGCGCCTCGATGGGCGGCGCGCGCTCGTCGTCGCGCAGCGCCGCCTCGCGGATGTGGCGCAGCACCTGGTGGCGCTGGTCGGGGTCGAGCCGGTCGAAGCCAGGCCGGCGCTTCATAGCCTCACCGGCCTGCTCGATGCGCGTCGCGTGCGCAGCGACCAGCGCGTCCCGCCGCGCCCGATGGGCCGCGCGCACCAGCTCCACCTGCGTGGCGAGCGCAGCGACATCCTCCCACGGGCGCTCCGCCAACAGGCGGGCCGCAATGCCCTCCGCTGCGATGCGCACCGCCTCGTCCGCGCCGAGCGACAGGAGACCGGGCCAGTCGTGCTGGAGCGCCGCGTCGGCCTCGCGGAGCTGCTGGAGCGCCGGATCGGTGAGGTCCGTCTCCATGCGGCGCAGGAGCGTGACGCCGTCGCGCAGCGCCGGCAGGTGCTTCTTCACCGCGAGCACTGTCGGCTCGACCTTGCGATCGCGACGGCACGCCTCGAGCGCCTCCTCGAGCTTTCGCAGCGTCTCGGGGTAGGTGACGCCCTTCGGCAGGCGGCGGAACCGCTCGGCGATGTCGGTGACGCGCTGCCGGAGGGTCGCGAAGCGCTCCACCACGGCATCGGCGATGGCGTCGTTGTCGCGCGCGACGTCCTTCCCCAGGCAATCCTTGAAGAACCCGCAGATCGCATTGCGGGCCCGCGGATCCAGGGTCTCCACGGTGTTGAGGGTGAGCTTCGCCTTGCGGAGGCCGCTGTCCTTCAGCAGCTCGCGCGCGCCCTCGTCGATGATGCTCGTCACCTCGCCGACGCCGGGGATCTCGACCCGGATCTTGCGCGCGCGCAGGAGGCCCACCACGCACGCGCGCAGCACGTCGGGGAGGACGCCGTGGGGAGGCGAGCCGAAGGTCGCGACCAGGCTGGCACCCTGCACGGCGCCGTGCTCGGTCACGTAGGCGAGCACGTCGGAGGGGACGCGGCCCGAGCAGGTCACCTCGTAGCGACCGGCGTCGAGGGTGAGGATGCCGAGCTGGTCCTGCCCCAGCACCGGGGGCGGCGCCGTCAGCTCCTTGTTGTCGACGAGGAACGCGATGTCCTTCTCGGAGACCGCGAACGTCGTCGGGTGGGGGTACAGCCGCGGCACCACCGACTGCGCAAAGCGGCCAAGCACCTCCTTGAAGCTCGTGCCGTGGCCGCGCGGCTCGACCCTCACCCCGCGGAAATAGAGATCGCCGCTCATGAACGCGGCCTGCACCGCCTCCGACAGGTCCTTCTCCGCCGACTCCATGCGGTTGCGCTCCTCGACCAGGAGGCGCTGCTTGTCGTCGGGGAGGGAGCTCTGGCGGCCCTCGTGGGTGTGGACCATCTTCGCGGAGCGCTCGAGCCGCGTCGCTGCGTCGCGCACCGCGTCCAGCTCGCCCACCACCCACACGATGCGATCGCGGTGGGTGTTGCCGTCGCTGCGCGCCACCCACTGATCGGCGTCTGCGCGGGTCAGCTGGAAGTCGACGGTGACGACGGTGTGCTTCCGCTCGTCCTTGATGTGGACCTCCCGCGCCTGGAAGCCGTCGGTGAAGAGGCCGAGCCAGGGCAGCGTCAGGTTGTTGAGCTTCGGCCCGGTCGTGTCCTCGAGCAGGTGGGTCAGCGCCTTCATCACGCGCGCCGCACGCTGGTCGGGCGTCGGCGCGTAGGCGTCGCGGTCGCGCTGCCACTCCTGACCGGCGGAGCTCTCGATCTTGTAGCCGGTCTTCTCCGAGTACCCGAGGAAGCTCTGGCCGCGCAGGACGTCGAGCGCCTTTTCGATGGCGGGCTGCTGGTTGCCCTGGCCGAGGCTTCCGTAGAGGCACCGCGCGACGAGCTCGGGCGTCGTCTTCTCGGTGTCCTGCACGATCTCGAGCATGGCGACGGCCTTGATGACGCGCTCCATCAGGCGGTCGGTGGCCGGGTCGGGGTGACCGGGGCGAGACTGCTCCGCGAAGTCGAGGGCGCGGGTGATGGTGAGCTGCACGTCGGAGGCGAGGGCGCTGCCGAGCACGTCGTAGACGACGTCGATGGTGACCAGGCGGCCCAGCTCCATCTTCGCGAGCTGCTTCTCGCGGAAGAGGTCGCCCAGCAGCTGCATGATGCCGCGGATCGCGTAGGAGTCGCCCTGCGCGCGCGCGGACCGGTGGCGCAGCCCGGTGGTGATGCGCGAGATGAGATCGAACTGGCCGGGGAGCACCGGGTAGACGTCGATGAACTCGTCACGCCCGACCGAGTCGCACCGGTACGCGTGCAGCGTGAGGTCGGCGCGGTGCTCGTCGAAGTGCTCGCCGATGAGCGACTCGACGCTCTTCTTCTTGCGGAGGAGCCGCCGCTGCACGACATCGCGGATGTTCGCGACCCCCAGGTGCACCCGCAGCGCCGGCGGGAACCTGTCCTTCAGCTTGACGATCGAGGTCGCGCCGGCCGCACCGTCCTCCAGCTTCTGCTGACCGGTGGCGAGGAGCCAGCCTCGGCCCTTCATCCGCTCGCCCAGGGCCATGGCGAACGACTGGAGCGCCAGCATCCGGTCCTCGTCGTCGTGCACGTACTGGCTGACCTCATCGACCACGACGAACAGCGTCCGCCCCGGGGCGCGGTGCTTCATCATGTCGGCGATCGCCTGGACCGCCTCGTCCGCCGAGCGCTTGCCGGAGAACTTCGAGCCGCTGCGGCTGTCGACCCAGGACGTCGCGCTCGGGAACAGCTCCGGCTTCATCGCGTGGAGAACGGCAGAGAAGTAGTCCTCGGCGAGATGGCTGTCCTTGAGCTCCGTCCACGGGCGCTTGTGGACCTCGCGCACCTTGTCCATGAACTGATCGTGGAGCTGCTCGAGCTCGAGGTTGAGCTCGTACTCGGCCACCAGCTGGCTCTTCCTGGAGTAGCCGAGCCGGTGCTGGACCTGGCGCACCACCACGGCGTGCACGTGCTCGTCGTCGCGCGCGCGGCTGCCGACGTCGAACACGACCGCCATGGGCTCGACCGGAGCGCGCACCAGCGCCCGCCACGCGTCCTTGAAGTCACCGGCGGCCGGCGAGAGGTCCTGCGCGAGCAGCGCATCGGACACGGTCCTGCCATCGGGGAGCTTCTGCCCGTCGAGCGCGAGGCCGAGCAGCTTCGCGAAGCTCGACTTTCCGGAGCCGTAGAAGCCCGAGATCCAGCAGGCGGGGTTCTTCGCGCCGCTCTCCAGCTCGCGCCTGACGTTCGTCAGCAAGCGCACGAACTGCTCGTGGATCCCGTCCTCGGTCGCCCGCGGATCGCCCTTCGGGTAGCCCCCGGTGATGATGTACTCGGTGACCTCGCGCTCGAGCTCCGCCGGTTCCTGCTCGTGGAAGTAGACGACGGGCGGGATGGGGCGCGTGACCTCGCGCTCGAACAGGTCGCCGATCTGCATGGGCTTCACCGGTAGATTCGCGGGCGATAGTCACGGTCCGCGGGCAGCACGCCCATGAACGAGAGCCCGGTGTCGCCCTCCGACGTGCCGGGATAGAGGAGGATGACGGGGATGTTCCTGGTCTTCCCCGCGACGTGCTTCAGCAGCGCCGACGTGCGGAAGAACGGGTAGAGGGCGCCGGCTCGCCCCAGGAAGATCACGGTGCGCGCGGCGTTGGTCGGGTTGTCGTCGAGGATGCGCTCGATCTCCCGGACGACGTCGACCGCGAGGCCCGCCTCGTCCGCCAGCTCGTTCGCCACCTGCTCCTTGAGGAAGCTCAGCCCACGCCAGGGCTCCGGCTTCGCGTCATTGGCCCGCTCGCGGCGGATGAGCGAGGTCACCACGTCCGGACCCATCGCGCGGACTCGCGCCAGCATCAGCGCATGCAGGGGGATCGTTCCCACCGTCCACCCGGCGTCGCGCAGCTCCTCGGAGAGCGCGTGGATCTTGCGGCGCAGCGCGAACTCGTCGCGGGGGAGGTAGGGCAGGATCGCGAAGTTGTAGTTGCGGACGGTGCTCACCTGCGGACCGTCGTCGCGCAGCAGATCCGTGCGCAGCGCGTCGACGGCGAGCTGCAACGGGGTCGGCGCCACGTACCCGCTCATGCCGACCTCAGGTGCCTGGTGCCCCAGGCGAGGAGCGATGGCTCCTCGAAGGTGAGCTCGGTGGCGGTGCCCAGCTGCACGAAGTGGATGCCGGGGACGCGTGCCACCGCGGAGCGGAACGACTCCCCGGTCACGCCCAGCGAGCGGAGGTAGGGGTTGTCGAGCGTCGTGCCCTCGAACGCGATGCCGCGCAGCAGGTAGAGGAGGTACCCGAGGACGACGTCGGGCGCGGCCGGGGTCGTCAGCGTCCTCGGATCGCGTCGACCCCCGACGAGTCCGACGTCGAGCGCGGTGGCGAGGAGGTTCGAGGCGAACTTGGCGCGCGTCGCGGTCGCCCAGCGGTCCGGCTCCAGGTCCTGCACCCAGCGGGAGACGGCCTCGAGATCGGTCGACCGATAGCCGCTTGCGCGCCGGGTCGGCAGGAAGTCGCCGGAGAAGCGCCGATACACCGGGTCGGCCAGCTGCGTGTGCACGTGGCAGATGAACGGGCGGATGCGGGCGGGGAGGGGGGCCACCGCACGGAGCAGCGCGAGCGCTTCCGGGTAGGTGTCGAAGCGGGTCGCCATGTCGGGGAGGAGCGTCCGGACACGCGCCTCGCTCTTCACCCCGAACCAGCGCTGCTCGAACGCGACGCGCGGCCGGTCGGCTGCAGGGAGCGACGGGTCGACATGCTCCCAGTATGCCGCGCAGTCGTCGGCGGCGAGCATGGAGCGGAGGATGCGGGTGTGAACGGTGGTCGCCTCGGCGGGGCGCGCAGCGGGCGGTGGTTTCGTGCGAACGGCCCTGGGGCGCGAGCTCGCAGGTGGCGCCTGCGGGGAGCTCGTCGTCGCCGGGTTCACGCCGGCGCCTCGACGTAGGGGAGGGGGTAGGCATCCGCGAGCGGGGCAAGAGCAGCGGCGAGCAGCGGTGCGGCCTCGCTCGGCGTCGCGGGCCGCGCCTCCAGCTGCCGCCCCGCGGGTGTGATCTCGACCTTCGGCTGGCCGAGTCCACCGAGCATCGACGCCATGCCGGCCCGGGTCCACCGTGTGCCCACGAGGAAGCGAGCCCCGAAGACCTCGCGCGGCTCGTCGAGGTGCTGTCGGTGGTAGGCGAGACGCTCGGTGAGCTGCTCGTCGACGTCGAAGCCGAAGCGGAACAGCGACCACACGGCATCCGGCCTGGCGAGCTTGGACCGCGCGTCCTCGTCGACCCGCTGCGCCACCTTGCGCACCAGGATGAGCGACGCCCAGCGCGCGGTGCGCGGGGCGAGCCGCTGGAAGAGGTCGCCGCCACCCTCCGGGTCGACGAGGTCGGAGCCCCACCAGCCCAGGCGCGGAGGATCGCCCGCGCGCTCACCCGCCCAGGCGACCGTCAGCTGGAGCGCGAGGATCTCATCGAGCTCGGGGGCGGTGAGTCGGTCGGGCATCGTCGAGGGCGAGGTCGAACGTCACTTCTTCTCGGCGATCCACTTGTTCATGAACTGCGCCGACTTGTCCCAGCCCGAGCGCATGTTCTTCTCGGTCGTGCTCTCCAGCATGCCGCTGATGGGGAACACCTTGGCCTCGATGAAGAGCTCGACCTCGCGCTTCACCTTGCCGTCGCCCGCGGGCTTGATGGTCATCTTGCCCTCCTGCTTCACCTTGTCGGCGAGCATGCTGGGGACGAGCTTCCAGCTCCACTTCTTGCTCGCCTTGTCGAGGGTGCCGGTCTCGGTGTAGCGGAAGCCGTTGCCGATGATCTTGGCGACCGGGCCGGGGACGTCGTCGAGCTTGGGCTGGCCCGCGGTGACGCGCGTGACCTTCGCGTCGCTCTCGTCGTACGAGACCTGCTTCCAGTCCGGGAACTGGAGCGCGTCCTTGTAGAGGCGCTCGTTGAAGGCGAGGTCGAGGAAGATCTTCCAGAAGGTCTCCTCGTCGCAGTTGATCTCGTGGCTGAAGGTGACGGTGGGCATCGCGTTGTCTCCGTTCCCGCACCTGACGGCGCTGGAAGTCCTCCCCGGGCGGCCGCGACGGGATCCCCCGCAGCCTCAGGCCGCGGTCTCTAGCCCGAGGGTCGAGGCCCGTCGAGCTGCGATGCGGGCCCGGTTGCGCGCCACCGCCACCCTGGCATGTAGGATATTGGCGCACACGCGGAAGGCGCCGATAGGCTTCGCGTGGCCACTCTAGCCAGGCCACCCAGCAGGAGGTCCTCGATGCGCAGCCGCTCCGTCCGCTACATCCCCCGCCGTCCGTCACGCCACGCCGTCCGCATCCCCTGCCAGGTGGTGCGCCCTCGCGACTTCAAGCTGGTCGCCGAGTCGACGCTCGACCTCTCCGAGCTGGGCATGCTCGCCATCCCCAACCGGATGGTGCTCACCGGCGAGGAGGTCATCGTCAGCTTCATGGCGCCCTACTCGCGCACCTGGATCGACGCCGAGGGCGTCGTGGCCCGCGTCATCCACGGGCGTCGCGAGGGCGACATCTCGCGCGCCGTCGGCATCCAGTTCGAGTACCTCGACGAGGTCGCTCGCGCGGTGCTGCGCCAGAACCTCATGGGTCTGCCGCCGCCGGTGATGCCCCGCCGCGTCGTCGCCCGCGCCTGAAACGAAGACGGCCGCCCCGGGAGGCGGCCGTGTCATTCGCGCCGAGCGGTATCAGCTACCGGACTTGGAGGGGCTGCCGACCGTGAACTCCCAGGTGAAGGTCCCGTCGCCGGGGTTCACGTCGGGGGGGTTGAGCGCGAGCCCGTCCAGGTTGGTGACGACGCACTCCTGGAGCTTCGGGTTCGCGTCGCCCACCACGGTGGGGTTCTGGATGGCGCCGGTGTCCTCGGCGACCGAGAAGCGCACGGTGACGGGGCCCGCGGCCGACTTGTCGCCGGCGAGGGCGCGGTCGTAGCAGGACTTGATGTCCGGGGTCTTCGACTCGAGGACCTTCTGGACGTCGTCGCGGTAGTACTCCGCGGAGCGCAGGCCGCAGCCGCTGGCGAGCGCAAGGGCGGTGAGGGCGAGGAGGAGGGTGGTCTTCATGTGGATCTCCCGGATCACTTCTTGTCGCGCTCGAGGATGTTGAACTCGACGCGGCGGTTCTTGACGCGGCCCTCTTCGGTGCCGTTGTCGGCGATCGGCTTCTGCTCGCCGAAGCCCTTGGCCTGCAGGCGCTCGGTCTTCACGCCCTTCTTGACCATGTACTCCATGACCGACTTCGAACGGCGGTCCGACAGCGACAGGTTCGCGTTGTCGTCGCCGTCGCTCGAGGCGTGACCCTCGATGGCGATCTTCTTGATCTCGGGGTGGTCGCCGACGACCTTCGCGATCTCGTCCATCAGCGAGTAGCTGGCGGGCTTGATCACGTGGCTGTTCAGCTCGAACTGGATCTTCTCGTTGATCTCGATCTTGTCGTCCTTGACGACGACCCGCTTCGGCTCCTCCGGGGGCGGGGGCGCCTCGACCTTCTGGGGCGGGGGCGGCGCCGGCGGCGAGCCGACCACCCCGATGGGGGCCTTGCCCTGGAATTCGATGGTGCCGCCGCAGGCGGCGAGCGCGGTCGCCCCCCAGGCGAGCGTGGCGACGAGGACGAGGTTCGACTTCGAATGCATACGGAAGCTCCAGTCTTCGAAAAGGCACCCGCCAGTGCGGCGGGGCAAAGCACGAAGGCCGTCCTCGGGAGGACGGCCTCGGGCGGCGATCAACTCTTGGTCGGTCGATTGACGTCGATCAGGACTTCGCCTTCTGCGGCTCGCCGACCGAGAACTCCCAGGTGAACGTCCCGTCGCCGGGGTTCACGTCCGGGGGCTGGAGCTCGAGGCCCTCGATGTTGCGGACCACGCACTCCTGCAGCGCCGGGTTCGCATCGCCCTGGACGACGGGGTTCTGGATCTTGCCCGTGTCCTCCGCGACGGTGAAGCGGACGGTGACGGGGCCGGCGAGCTTCTTGTCGCCCGCGAGCGCGCGGTCGTAGCAGCCCTTCACCTCGCCGGTCTTGGACTCGAGCACCTTCTGCACGTCGTCACGGTAGTACTCGGCCGAGCGCAGGCCGCAGCCCGTGGTGCCAATCGAGAGGCCCAGCGCGGCGGTCGCGAGCGAAGCAGCAATGATGGTCTTCATGATCGTCTCTCCGGTGGAGGCATGGATTCTGTTGCCTCTCAGTCCGGCCGAAGTCGCACGCGACTTCGGCCGTGCAAGGCCATGAGCGAGGCGCTTCGCCGTCACTTCTTGTCGCGCTCGAGGATGTTGAACTCGACGCGGCGGTTCTTGACCTTGCCCTCCTCGGTGCCGTTGTCGGCGATCGGCTTCTGCTCGCCGTAGCCCTTGGCCTGGAGGCGCTCGGCCTTGACGCCCTTCTTGACCATGTAGTCCATGACGGACTTCGCGCGGCGGTCCGACAGGGCGAGGTTGGCGTTATCGTCGCCGTCGCTCGAGGCGTGGCCCTCGATGCCGATCTTCTTGATCTCGGGGTGGTCGCTCACGACCTTCGTGATCTCGTCCATGAGCGAGAAGCTCTCGGGCTTGATCACGTGGCTGTTGAGCTCGAACTGGATCTTCTCGTTGATCTCGATCTTGTCGTCCTTGACGACGACGCGCTTCGGCTCCTCCGGGGGCGGGGGAGCTGCTGCCGCGACCGGCGGCGGCGCGGGCGGGTTGCCGACGACCGCGAT
>JBKJLX010000326.1:0-6992 GCA_046596645.1 Polyangiaceae bacterium | reverse complement strand
CGCCGCGAGCGCGGCGGCGAACGCGAGCGCGGCGAACCTCATGACGCTCGCGGTGCGGCCGCTGCCAGCTCGCGCGTCACGGCGCGTGCTCGCTCCACCAGGGTCGAGCGGTGGGTGGCGTCGACCAGCGGGTCGAAGCGCAGCGACTCGGCGTCGCCCAGCAGCTTCGCAGCGCGCTCGGCCAGCGGCGGCTCGATGCCGGCGGCGCTCAGCGCCGCGGGCAGCTCTCGCACCAGGAGGCCGCGCGAGCGGACGCCCGACGCCGCCTCGATGGCGGCGTGCACCGCCCGCTCGACCGCCGCGGCCACCGCGGCCACGTCGGCCGCGGCGTCGCCCGCCTTGGCCGCGTCGAGGGCCTCGCGCACGCGCGTGGTGGGCGCGCCGCGGCGCTCCTCGATTCGCTTCCGCGTCGCTCGCGCGGCGCGCAGGCTGCCCAGCGCCAGCATCACCAGCAGCGGCGGCGCCGCCAGCACCCCCAGGAGCGGCAAGAGCGGCACCGAGGACGACTCCGGCCGCGTCCACGGGCGTAGCGCGGCGCGCGGCGCGGGCAACGCCGCGAGCGAATCGGCGTCCACCGGCTCCGCGTCGGGCGAGGGCTCGGGCGGCGGGGCGTTGCCCTCGACGCGGACGCCGCCGAGGTCGACCTTGGCCACCTCGTACGCCTTCTTCTCGGCGTTCCAGTACGGCACCTCGATGGCGCCCAGCTCGACGTACCCGCCGCGCGTCGCCTTGGCGAGGAGCTTGAATGTGCGGACGCCGCCGACCCGCCCCCCGCGGATGACCTGTTCGATCGACTTCTCCGGGTCCAGATAATCGATGCCCGGGATGACCGGCATCTTCACCGCGGCTGGCGGGTTGCCGTCGCCCTTCACCCGGACGGTCACGGTGAAGCTTCCGCCGGCGGCCAGGTCCCGCGGCTTCACGTCGGCGTCGACCTCGAAGCGGCCGACGTCCCCCACCGCGTAGCCGGGGGGGCGACCCCGGGTCGGCGGCTCGATCGACTCGATGGTGACCTCGTTGCTGGTCTCCAGCACGCGCGCGCCGATGCGTCGGCCGCGGAAGCGCGCCGTCATCGCGCCGGTGCTGAGCGTCCCCGCGCGCAGGGGGAAGATCGCGACCCGGTCGAGCAGCTTCACGTTCCACCGTCGGTTGCCGACGTTCGCCAGCACCTGCGCGCCGGTGCCGGGGTCGCGCACGATGGGCGTGCGGAGGAAGTCGGCGAGCGGGGCCTCGGTGCGGTCGGTCCACTCCACATCATTGACGCGGAAGTAGAGATAGAACGACAGCGTCACCTGCTCGCCGACGTACGCCCTGGTCTTGTCGGCGACGGCCCGGAGAAAGATGACGTCCTTGCCTGGTGGCGCCGTGGGCAGCGCGAGGTCGCGGGCCGGCTCGTCGTCGAGCGGCTCGTCGATGCCACCGCCGCTGGAGCCGAACGGCCAGGAGAACTGGAACTGCACTCCGGGCGCGGGGGCATTGGGTGTGGGTCCGCCGGACCCACCCGAGCCCGCCACCACCTCGACCGCGACGGGGTTGCCGCGCACGCGGCGGCCGGCCACGCCCACCGAGGGCGCCTCGATCGCGTAGCGACCGGGCTCGCGCGCGCGCAGCGTCCACCGCGCGCGGAACTGGGACTGCGTGCGCCGGACGCCCTGGATGGTGGTGGTGTTGTTGAAGAACGACACCGAGGGTGGGCTCGCCGCGACGCCGATGGGCGGGGTGAGCGACGGATCCTCGGCGCGGATCGGCTCGTCGCTGGTCACGCGCAGCTCGACCACGAAGGGCTCGCCCGCCTCCGCGCGGGGCGGCGCGGTGGTGACCGCGCTGACGCCCGCCGACTGCGCGGCGGCCCATCGACCGGTGGTGACGCCCAGCACCAGGAGCATCGTCACGATGCCCACCAGCGCGCGGAGGACGCGGGCGAGCGAGGTCACTTGTCCTCCATCGTCCGTCGGCCCCGGCCAGCCCGCCGCTTCGCCTCCTGCTCCTGGTAGGTCGGCGCCTCCTCGAACTGGTCCAGCACGCGCTCGCCCTGGCGGCGGTCCTGGTTCTCCTGGCCCTCCTGCGGCTCGCCCTCGGGCTGCTCCTGGGGCTCCCTGGGGTCGCCGCCGGCGTCCTTCTCGTCACCGCCGTCGGGCGCGTCGTCCTTCTCGTCGCCGCCGCCGTCGGGGCCGCCATCGGGGGAGGCATCGGGTTGCTCGTCGCCGGCGTCGCCGTCCTTCGGCTCGCCACCGTCGGGCCCGGCGTCGCTCTGCTCGTCCTCGCCGTCCTCGCCGCCGTCGGGGCCGGCGTCCGGCTCGGCGTCGGGGCCGGCATCGGGCTCGGCGTCCGGCTCCGCGTCGGGCTCGGCGTCCGGCTCCGCGTCGGGTCCGGCGTCCTTCTGCTCCTCGATGCGCCGCAGCGCGATCGACCGGTTCCACGCCGCGTCGCGGCCGATGGCGTCGGTCGATGCGTCCTCCATCAGGCCGGGCACCAGGCGCAGCGCCTGATCGTAGGCCTTCACCGCGTCCTCGTACCTGCGGCGCAGAAAGTCGAGGTTGCCGGCGAGGTACCAGGCGCGCGCGCGGAGCTCCCCCGGCGTCGCCGGGTCGCTGGCGATGGCCTTCGCGATCACCAGCGCGCAGTCGATTCGGACCCCGCGTTCCCGGTCGTCCTCCGAGGGCTGGGGGGGACCGTCGCCGCCTGGGACCTCGGCGCTGCGACCGTCCTCCTCCTCGCCGAACGGCTTGCCGAACTTCTCCCCCAGGCGGAACAACGTGAGCCCGAGGTCGAAGGAGCCGTCGGGCCGCTGCCGCACCGTCCCGGTGAGATCGATCCCGTCCACGCTGCACGGCCCGGTGCCGAGGTAGCGCGCCAGCACTTGCTCCGCTGGCTCCAGCTGCCCCGCGTCATAGTGCGCGATCGCCTCGTCCACCGCGGGAGCGTGGTGGGTGAAGGGATCGTTGGGGTCCCAGCCGCTGCAGCCGGCGCCGGCGACGTTCACCAGCGCCGCCGCGGCGCCGAGCCCCAGCACCACGGCCAGCGCCGTGCGCGCGAGTCGCATCGCGCGCGTCGAAGGAGCGCTGCGATCAGCCATCGCCCGCACCTCGGGCCCACGGCGAGGGCGCATCGTCGGCCACCGCGGTGGACGGACCCGCCGCCTGCGGGGCGCGGCCGGCGGCCGGCGGGACGGCGCCCGCGGCCAGCGCCGGCACCCCGCGCGAGGTCGAGGGCGGCGGGGGCGCCATCGCCACCCGGGCTCGCGCCGGCGCCTCGAAGATCAGCGCCTCGATGAGCAGCAGCACGATCGCCAGGATCAGCGGCACGAAGAACACGTCGGCGTAGACCGTCTCCACCCGCTCGGCGTTCTCGCTGGTGCGCTGCGTCTTGAGCTTCTGGGTCAGCGCGTCGATCCCGGTGTCGCCCTTCTCGGCGCGGATGATCTGCCCACCCGGGGTGGCGGCGGCGATCGAGGCCAGCTGCGCCTCGCCCTCGGGGGTGAGCTCGGTGGTGAGGAAGCGCCCGTCCTCGGTGCGGCGCCAGCCGAGGACCGAGCCGTCCGGCCCCACCTCGGGGATGCGCTCCGAGGTGCGGCCGCCGATCTGCACCACGTGGATGGTCGTTCCGCCTGCGCCTATGGCGCGCGCGACCGACCCCGGAGAACCCTCGAGATCCTCGCCGTCGGTGACCAGGACGATGATGCGCTGGTGCTTCTGCGACAGCGGGTCGCGGGCGAAGAGATCGCGCGCCATGTCGAGAGCGCGGCCGATCGCGGTGCCGCCCACCGGCATGTCGTTGGGCTCGAGCTGGCGGAGGAACTGCGCCACCGCAGCGCCATCGGCGCTCAGCGGGAAGCCCATCGGCTCGCCGGCGAAGGCCACCGCGCCGAAGCGCACGCCGGGGAGCTCCTTCACCAGGCGTGTCAGCTCGGCCTTGGCGCGGAACACGCGCGAGGGCTCGATGTCGCGCGCGTACATGCTCTTCGACAGATCGAGGGCGATGATGACGTCGACGTTGGTCGCCGGCACCAGCCGCGTGCCCTTGCCGTACTGAGGCCGCGCTGCGGCGAGGAACGCGAGGGCGGCGGCCGCCACCAGGAAGACGCCCTTCCACGCGCGCCGCGTCGCTGCCTCGTGCGTCACCAGCGACGCGATCCTCGGCGCGTCGCCGAAGACGGAGCGTGCGCGTGACGCGCGGAGGCCGGCCACCAGGAGCATCAGCGCCAGCAGGGCGGCGCCCGCGCAGCCGAGGAGGAACCAGGGCGCCGCGAAGCTCACGGGAACCTCCGGAGGAGAAACGCGCGCAGGAACACCTCGATGCCGATCAGGAGCACACCGGGGATCAGGAGAAGATAGAAGAGCTCGGTGAACGACGAACGCGATGCCTCGAAGCGAGTCTTCTCCAGCTGGTCGAGCACGGCGTGCATGCTGTCGGCGAGCTGCTTGCCGTCGGTGGCGACGTAGGCGCTGCCGCCGGTGCTCTTTGCGATGCGCTGCAAGAGCTCCGGGTTCACCGGGAACTTCTGGCGCACGTAGCGGGGCTGCCCGAAGAGGTCGACGCCCTCCTGCACGTCCACCTCGTCGCCGCTACCCACCTGGATCGTGTAGACCTTGACCTCGTGCTCGACGGCGAGCTTCGCCGCGAAATCGGGTGAGACGCTGCCGGCGTTGGAGTCGCCGTCGGTGAGCAGGATCGCCACCTTGGTCGCGGCGTCGCTGCGGCGCATGCGCGCGACCGCGGTCGCCAGCGCATCGCCGATGGCGGTGCCGCTCCCGTCGATGACGTTGAGCTGCAGCTTGGCCACCAGCTGCGAGAGGAGGTGGTAGTCGAGCGTCGGCGGGGAGAGCACGAAGGCGCTCTTGCCGAAGACCACGGCGCCGATGCGGTCGGTCTTGCGACGGGAGATGAAGTCGCGCACCACGATCTTGGCGGTTTCGAGTCGGGTCAGGCGCGCCGCCGGGCCGGCACGCGGCGCCGTGCCATCGGAGCCGGGCAGCGACGAAGAGTCGCCGTCGAGCACGGCGCGCATCGAGCCCGAGAGATCGACGATGAGGACGATGTCGATGCCCTCGTCGTCGCCCCGCTCCTCCTCCAGCACCGCGACCGGCCGGCAGAGCGCCCCCACCAGGAACAGGGCCGCGACCGGCCGCAAGGCCCCGGGGACGTCGCGCAACCGTGAGCGGAAGCCGCGGGGCCCGCGGGCGAGGGCGAAGATGGTGCCGACGCGCAGGCGTGGCCGCCGCGCGTCCTGCGCGATGGTGCCGGCCCACAGGAAGAGCGGCACCAAGAGGAGGCCGACGGCGAACCACGGCTCCTGCCAGCGGACGTCGAGCCAGCCCCAGCCGAGGTCGACGAGCGGCCACGCCAGCGCTGCGCCCAGCGCGACCAGCAGCGTGACGACGACGATCGCCGCGCGCCATACGCCGCTCACGGTCGCGCCTCCGGCCCCGGGGGCGGGCTCGACGGCCCGTCCTTCTTCCGGCTCTTCTTCTTGCCGCCCCCGCGACGCGACGGCGTGGTGCCGTCGTCCTCGCGCTTGGCCTGGGGCGGCGTGGTCGAGCGCACGATGGTCTCCGCCAGCGCGAGGAGCGCCGCCGCATCCTCCGACGCCGGCAGGACGCGCGCGAACTTCACCAGGTCCGACTCGTCGAGGAAGCGACCGATCGACTCCAGCTCGGGCACCTGCGGCCGCACCCGGCGGAGGAGCGACTTCATCTCGTTGGTCGTCGTCTCCAGCCCATCGAAGCCGTAGCGCGCGCCGAGGTACTTGCGGACGCAGTCGCTGACGAGATCGTAGACCTCCTCCGTCTTGCCCTCGGCGAGCTGGCCGGAACGTCGAATGCGGTCCAGCTCCTGCAGGGCGGCTATCCACGGCAGCACCGCCACCGGCGCTACCCGCTTCTGGGGTCGCCTTGACCAGCGCCGCAGCGCCCACGCCAGCAGGGTGCCCAGCACCAGCCCGATCGCGATCGCCATGACCGCGATCTTCAGCTCCTCCCACGGCTCGCGCTGCGGCCGCGGCGGCGGGTTGGGCCTGGGCGAGGGCTTCGACTCGTTGACGGTGGGGTCCTCCACCAGGATGTCGTGGGGGCTGGTGCACAGCGTCGTCAGATCGCCGCCCGCGCGCGCCACCGCGATGGGGAGCGGGGGCAGCCGCAGCAGGTGTCGCCCCGGTGCGTCGGGCAGGAGGAGCAGCGGGATGCGGACGGTCGTCTTCACGCCGCGCGCCGTGTCCTCGCTGTCGATGCGCGGCGGGGCGGCGCCGGCGTCCGCCTCCGGCAGCTCGAAGCCGGCGCGCTCCAGCGCGCGCGCCGCGTCGCTTCCGCGCTGCAAGCGGAAGCCTCCGGGGAGCACCGTCTCCCCCTTGCCGTGCTCGAGGGTGACGACCAGCTCGACCGCGTAGCCGGAGAGGCCATCCTTCGGCAGCTCGTCCTTCATCTCGGGGCGGGTGGCACCGGTGGCCAGGTGCTCGACGCACGTGGCGCGCACCGCGCCCTGGGGTGCCGAGCCGCTGGGGGCGGCGAGGGGCGGCGCTGCCGAGCCTGCCGGCGGCGGAGCGGGCGCCGTCTGCGCGACCACGGTGCCGCCGAGGGCGGCCGCCGCCAGCGCGACGCCGAGCCCGGCCGCCACGGCGAGCCTGCGCGCGCGGTTCAACGCCGCCCCCTCCGCCGCGCGCGGCGCGCGAAGAGCGCGCGGATCGGAGCGACCACGCCCTGATCGGTGCGGATGACCACGTGATCGAGGGCCAGGCGCATGAAGAGCCTCTCGCGCTCGCGCCGGAGACCCGCCATCGCGTCGCGGTAGTGCGCGCGCACGCGGGCGTCGGAGGTGTCGACGAAGACCTCCTCGCCCGTCTCCAGGTCCTCGAACGAGGCCAGGCCGACGTCGGGCAGCTCCTCGTCCCTCGGGTCGACGAGCAGGATGGGGATGACGTCGTGCTTGGCGGCGGCGAGCGCCAGCGATCGCTCGAAGCCGCCGGCGAAGAAGTCGCTCACCAGAAAGGCGACGCTGCG
>JBKJLX010000311.1:0-12967 GCA_046596645.1 Polyangiaceae bacterium | reverse complement strand
ATCACGCCGTGCAGAGGCGAGAGGACGTCCCGCGCATGATCGAAGCTGTAGCCGGCCAGGATCACCGACGTGCGTGCGGACTCGAAGAGGGACCGCAGAACGACCGCCGTGTCGCGCGCCGTTGCCGATGGCCCCTCCGGGCCGGTCCAGACGAGCTGCGGCGAGGGTCGATGCCCGCCACGCTCCGCCAGTGCAACGTCGAGGACCGCGAGGCACGCAGCGGAGCGGTGTCCCGCGAGCGCTCCCTCGAGGGCGTCGAGCTGATGTCGAATGCCGAAGGCGACGAGAGCAGCCCTGTCGAGCGGAGTGCGGAGGCTTGTGCTCGCAAGCGCCTCGCGAAGCCGTTCGAGGTCGGCCGTCGCGACCGCCTTGAGGCTCGACCGTGTCATGGCCGTTCCTTGAAGAACGCGAGCTCCGGGTCGTTGCCGATGGTGGGGACGACGAGCGCACGATCGAGGAACCGGTTGAAGCGCTCGCACGAGGTCTCGGCGATGTAGAGGCATCCGTGGCACGCGGCCGCCTCGGTGTGCCGGTCGCTGTTGGGCAGGCTCGGATCATGCGCGGCGCAAACAGGGTCGTTCGAGCAGAGGCGACCAAGGTCCCACGCCTCGCGCAGGTGGTTGCGGATGCGCCGCCCCTCCTCGACCAGGCCGCCGAGCGTGCCCTCGCTGCCCGTGGTCCCGGTCGACAGCATGATGCCAGCCATGTTCGGACCATCGAGCTCGGCCTTGCCGCAGTAGAGGCGCTCCCGGATCGAGCTCGCGGAATACCCGCACTCGAGGCTGATGGCGGTCAGGAGCAGGTGCGACAGGGAGTGGAGCATGTAGAAGCGCGCTCCGTAGAACTCCCCCTTGCCCTCCGCCTTGAAGGCACGCAGCAGCAGATCGGCGCGCTTCTTTACGGCATCGCGCTTCTCCCACGCCGAGACGACCTCCTCGTCGAGCTCGAGGAACAGCCCCTCGCCGCGGACCTCGCAAGCCGGGAGCCACTTCTGGTTGCCACTGGGCAAGGTCAATACGGCCGGCTTCACGTTACGTGCCGCGAAGTCGTACTCGCCCTGCAGGTTGGCGCTCACCGAGTCGAAGCGGCTGAAGCTCACCTGCACGCGCACCTCGCGCATGACGGGCACGACGACCAGCCGGCTCACTCCCACCGGCAAGTCCACGCGGTGCTTCGGCACTCGGTAGGCAGCGAACTTCGCATCGCGCTGCGGCAGGTGCCCCTCCTGCTCGGCAGGCGCGTTTACAAGACGCTCGTACTCGACGCTGCGCAGCGGGCGCTCGGACGTCTCCTCCGCGGCGGCGCGCTCGGCGGCGATCGCCGCGATGATCTGCGCCGGCGTGAAGCCCTCCAGGGCGCTGGCGACCTGGGGCTGGAGTCGCATGAGAAAGGCGAGCTCGTCGGCGGCGGTCACGTTCTTCACCGCGCTCCAGAGGTTCTTGTCCGCAAGTCGCAGCCGGAGCGGGTCTGGCTCCGGCGGGGGCAGGCGCAAGGCGCTCACGACCTGGCCGAAGTAGGCGTGCGATGCCGTCCGCACCAGGAGTTCGAGCTTCTCGCTGCAGGGCTCGTTCATCGCCCGGCCACCGAGCCACGGCCGATCGCCGCCGCAGTCGTACCCGAGCACGGACGCCTTGCTCATCGCGATCGACGTCCGCTCGCCCTTGTGCGTGCAATTGTTGCACTGGACGAAGATGCCGGCGGCGTCGCCGATCGACTTCTCGAAGAGGTACAGCTCCGGGATGTCGCAGACCTTCTCCTCTCGATCCGAGTGGCAGAAGGCGACCCAGGGGAAGTCGGAGAGATGCCCCCGCTTGCATGACGCAACGAAACGCACCGGCGCCGCGTAGGAGAACTTTCCGCGCTGGCACTCGTGGCGGTAGCGCCCGCCCTTGTTCTCGAACTGGTCAGCGGCCCGGGCCAGTCGACGGCAGCCAAGGCACACGAACCACCGCGGGAACTCGAGCGCGCGCACGCCGACACCATGAAAAGGATCGGCAGCGTCTCCCTCGGGGGGCATCCGGAAGTAGCCCTCTCGCGCGAGATCGAGATCGGGATCGAGCGCCTTGAGGCGGGGCACCAGCGAGCGGCGGAGGCGCGGATCATCCAGTGCAACGAAGCCAGCCTTGCCGTACCCCCAGTGCTCGAGCCCGCCGATGACGACGGCGCGATCGACGAGGTCGACCATCGCCCCTGGACCGAAGGTCGTCACCAGCTGGCTCTGCCGTAGCTGCCCCTCGGGGCGCGCGATCTTCTTGCCGTCCTTGCTGCTGCGCGGCGCGGCCATCAGCCCCTCTCGTCCAGCTGCTTGAAGCGCAGCCACACGTGCACGCTCGGCTCGACGTCGCGCATCGATGTCGGTGCGTGGAACGCCTTCTCGTCGTGGTCGTCCGGCTCCGGATCGAGAGCCGTATAGAGCAGAGGCTTGCCCTCACTCCCGGCCCGGTCGTTCTTGCTGTAGGTGCGCTTGCCAGCGTCCTCGCGCGAGCGACCGACGATCTTCTCCCAGGCGTCGAGGATGTTCCTGCTGCGCTTCTCGACGTAGTCGCCAAGGCGCCGCTCAGCCTCGTCGTCGTGGAAGCCGCGGTGCGCCCGCGCGCGCTTCACGAGGCCGGCGAGAAGAACCTCCGCCGCCGCGCGATGATCATGGAGGTTCATGACGCCGGTGGGTGGCTCCATGGGGCGGAGCCCATGGCGGATCATCGTGACCAGCGTACCGACGAGACCGCGGTCGAGGGCCTGTGCGCTGAACGGTGTGACGCTGGTGGCCTCGACCTCCCGGTAGAAGCTCTCGTGGTAGGTGACGAACCGCTCGTAGTGAGACCGGTCTCTCGGCCGCGACACGTTGAGGCAGGTCACCACCAGGCCGGGGCTGCTCCGGCCGACACGGCTGGTCGCCTGGATGTACTCGCTTGTGGTCTTCGGCTGACCGGTGACAACCATCAGCCCCAGCCGTTCGATGTCGAGACCGACCGAGATCATGTTCGAGGCGAGCACGACGTCGAGAGAGTCCTTGGCGGCATACCGGGTCGCCAGCTGCTGCTTCGTCTGCTTCACCCGCTGCGTGGACTCGCGGGAAGTCAGCTCGGCGGGCAGTCGGAGCTTGCGGTTCCGCGCCCAGGGGTGAGGCGCCACGAACTGCAGGGGGCGCTTGCCGTGCTCGACGTCGGCGACGCGGTTGGCAACTTCGTCCTCGACCAGACGGCGCATGCCACCCAGCTCGCGCAGGCTGTTGAAGTAGCCGATCAGGGTCATGTAGGGATCCGCGGCTTGGTTCTCGGCGGCCTTCGGATCGAAGTGCTTCTGGGCGGCGGCCAGGAGCGCCGCGTAGCTGCGGACCGAGACCGCGCGCAGTGCCCGCCCCGGAGCGCCGACGCCGAGGTAGAGCCGGCCCGGCGCGCAGTGGTCGACGCGGGCGAAGAAGTTGTCGCCCTCGTCGATGCCGCGCGGGGGGAAGAGCGCCACGTCGCGGTTGAAGAGGGCGCGGATCTGCTCCCGGGCACGCCTCACCGTCGCCGTGGAGCAGACGATCTTGGGCGAGCATGCCACGCCGCCGCAGGGCCTCTCGCAGAGCGCGGCGATCGCGGCCTCGTAGAGGCCGACCATGGTGCCAAGCGGCCCCGAGATCAGGTGCAGCTCGTCCTGGACGATCAATTCGGGAGGCAGCAGCCCGTCGGGGAGAGCGCGTGCGCCGGCCGGCGCCGACTCCATGACGCCGTACACTCGGTGGTCGTCGACGTGCGTGGCCTGGCCGAAGAGGAGCCCTGCGTCGCCGCGCCACGGGAGCATCGCGAACTTGTCGACGGTCGCGACGAGGAAGCCGGGGACCTCGTCGTAGATCTGCTCGTCGACGAACAGCACGGGGAGGCCGAGGCCAGGCGCCTTCGCCTCGGTGTAGAGGCAGCCGGGGCCGTCGCAGTAGACGGCAGCCCGCGAGAAGGACTTCTTGGTGGGCTTGCCCGCCGCGTCGACGAGCTTGATGTTCTGGATCTTGATGCCCTCACCGCACCAGGGGCAATTCGTCAGCGGGAAGGGCGACTCCGTCTGCCCCGAGGTGTAGTCGCTGAGAGCCCGATGAACTTCGGCCAACCGGTTGGCGGTCGCGCTAGCACCGACCCAGAGCCCGACCGTGAAGCGGGCGTTGCCGAGCTCGGCCGGGAGATCGTGACGCAGCTGTTCGAGCGCGCAGATCAGGGTGGCTGCCCGGCCGAGCTGGTCGAGCGTCAGCAGCCGGAGCGTGTAGCGGAGGAGGACGGCGACACCGCGCCCCTCGTGCGGCGTCCCCCTCCCACGGATTCGGCGGAGGATGAGCGTGAAGGCGATGAGGCCCAAGTAGGCCTCGGTCTTTCCTCCGCCCGTGGGGAAATAGATGAGGTCGGCGGTCGCGCGATGGGGGTGCTTAGGGTCGGCGACAGACGCGAGGTTCATGACGATGAACGCGAGCTGGAACGGGTGCCAGGTGGGGGCCGCCTCCCTGTAGCGGGTGCCACCGCGGGCCCGGTCGGCCTGGACTGCGGCGACGTACATGGCGCGGTTCGCCAGCTGGAAGGCGCGCAGCACGTCTTTCTGCGCGGGGTCGCGAAGAAGCTCGATCCCCTCGGCGATTCGCTTCCGCGCGAGCTCGGCCTCGTCCATGAGACTCGCTCGGGTGCCCTCGAGCGCAACGCGGCCCAGCGGTCGGTGGCGCTTGTCGCTGATCCAGGCGGCGTACGCCTCGACGAGCGGCGACAGCGCGTTGCCGAGCGCGGGCCCACTGAGCTTGCCGAGGTTCGCCATGCCGAGTTCGACGTCCTCAACGGGTGCAGGCCGCACGGCGGGCACGACGTGACATGGCAGCTGGGTCGTCCGCAGCGAGGTCACCTTTCCCGCCTCCTTGATGGGCCGGTCGACGCTCGTGTTGTGGCCAACCGCCCACTCCATCCGGTCGCGGAACATCAGAGCCAGCGCGCGCTGGTCGGCGTCCTGCCCCTCCTCGCCCCGTCGGTTCGGACGCGGTACGAACCCCGCCGCAAAGGTGAGCTCCATCCTCACCTGGAACGCGAACGCCTGGTCCCGGAACCGCGGCTCGGTCGCCGGCGCCCTGTCGTTGACCAGGAACAGGCTAAGGACGCGCGTTCCCGCCTCGAGCCCGTCCATCTCGGTCGCCCGCAGCTCGCCACGCAGGATGAGGCCCCTGGAGCCCGGCACGGGGATGCCGTCGGCCCGGGCCAGGACGGCGGCGTCGAGCGGGACGTCGACGCGGACCGGGCCATGGGGCACCCGCTTCCAGGCGGTGACCAGCTTGTCGTCGCGCCCACGCGGCCTCTCGACGCGGTCGTAGTCCGCGTACCAGACGTCGACCCCCAGGGTGTCGCCGGTGCCCTTGGGCAGGAACACGCTCAGCCCCATCGATGCCGGGAAGCGCACGGGCCGCTTGGCCTCTGGCTCCTCGGTGCCGGCGTCCTCCGCCTGCTTCTCGTCGCCCGCCCCGAGGCCCTCCTCCGTGGAGTCGGTGTCGTCGGCCTCTGGTGCGCGGCCACCCTGCGGGGCGAGGAAGCCGGTGAGGTACCAGCGAGACGGCGCGATCGGCAGCTCCTCCTGGCCTTCGGGGTGTCCGTCGGGGACGAACGGACCGACCAGGTCGGCTTGGAGCGCCTCGACGAGGCGGTCGCGGATCGTGGTCTCGCTCATGGGACGCGGGGCAAGGTACGCGCTCTTGCCGGCGACTTGCCGCCCGACCGCGGGCCTGGGTCGATCAACGTCCGATCGCGGGTTACCTCCCCAGCGGTCGGGCCGCGTCGCCGGGTACCATGCGCCCCATGCCCACCAGGACCGCATGGGTCAAGCCAGCTCCCGCGGTCACCGGTCAGGACCACCTCGGGACCATCGCTCCGGCAGAGTCCCTGTACGCGTCGCTCCTGCCCGGCATCACCAACGTCACCGCACGGGCGCGCTACTACTCCTTCTACCCGTGGTTCATCCGGGAGTTCGAGCGCCGCTTCCCCAAGGCGAAGCCGGATGAGTTCGTCAGCGCCCTACGACGGTCGGAGTGCCTGTTCGCGCTCGTCGCTGTCCGGCACGCGCGAACGCTCGATGAGGTCGAGTCACTCCACGGCGCTGGCATGGTCGGGAGGGAGAAGCTGGTGCCTGCCGTCGACGGTCTGACTGGCGACGACGACCTCGTGCCACTCGCCGAGCACGCGGCCCTCGACTCCGAGGGCCGCTACTTCATGAATCCGCTCGGGGGGCTCGGACAGTACTACTTCGGCCCGCTCGGCGAACTCGGGATCCTCGGCGGCGACACGCGATCCAGAGACATCCGCTACACACCCGAGCGCGGTGCGCCGCTGGCGGATGCGTTCGGCGCCGGCGTCGATGCGGACACCTTCTTCGGCTGCGTCTTGCTCGGGTCCGTCTCGGCGTCCCAGCTCGACAGCCTCGCCGCCTTCTGCCCGTGCGGGCTCAACAGCAACCCGGCCGAACGGCGCCAGCTGATCGACCTCCTCATTGATCCGAGCGCGACCCTCGGCGAAGAATCCCAGCTTCGGCGCAGCACGCTGGCTCTTGTACTCGACCTGGCCTCTCGTCGCGCGACCGAGGATCTCCACCTTGCCGATGAGTTCCGCGCTTCCGTGTACACGGCGGCCCTCTTCGATGGTTCTCCGTGGATGGTGCCCGCCCACGGCGGGCCGATGCGGATCTGGTCCGTCTACGCCCAGCACGAGCTTCTGTCGATCGCACTCCAGGGTCTCTTCTGGGCCGCACTCTCCTCGTGCGAACTTGCAGGACGACGCAAGTTCCGCGACGCCGCCGACCTAGCGGCGTTCGCGCTCGGTCAGCTACACCCCGCCCTTTCTCCGCAGGACTGGGCCTCTCCGTTCTCGGCGTTCGTAGCCAGGCACCCGTGTCCGGCTAGGTCGGATTGGAAGGCGAACGAGCATGAGGTTCAGGCGGGGTGGAGGATCGTCGGAAGAGATTCCACGCCGCACAGCGTGACCGCGGATGCAGTCGCCATCCTGGCCGCTCTCCTGGAGCGGTCCGGCACCGAGGACCCCTACGCGAACCTGCACTTCGAGGTGGGGTACTTCGATCGCTACGGCATCAACCTGCGGTCGTACCTTGCCCGAGCACGGGGAGAGTGGTCGACCAAACCGCTGGAGCTCGTCGTGGGGTCGGCCATCACCTGGGCGCTCAAGACGCACTGGCGGGTCGCCCTCCAGAAGCTGGCTGACTCGACGCCGCGCGACACGTTCAAGGTGCGGCCGCTAGAGGACGACATCCTCATCGTCGAGGCACCGCCTCCGATGTACTCCGTTCCACGTATCCACCGTGTCATCGGGCTGCTTCGGGACCTCGGCGCCCTCGTCGACGACGACGCGGGGAGGCCGAGCCTGACCAAGGAGGGCGTGCGGCTCAGGGAGGCCACCCATGGATGATCGGCTCGCTCTCCTCGAAGACCTGCGGGTGGGCAAGACCACGATCTCGATCGTGACGACTTACGCGATCGACTTTCAGTTCTACGAGACGGTGGTTCTACGGAGACTGAACGCGGCGGGCTGTGAACACCACCTGGTCCTCGTCGACGCCGTGCGATGCGGTGAAGCGCTCGCGGACCCGGACCGACGCCCGCGGCTTGCCGGCATCTCGTACACCGTTGTCCCCGTCTATCACCGAGGCGCGTTCCACCCCAAGCTGATCGTGCGCGTCGGCAAGAAGGGCAGTCGCGTTCACGTCGGTAGCCACAACATGACGACAGCCGGCTTCTGTGGAAACGCCGAGCTCACGTCCGCGGTGTCGCCGCCGCCAGCGGGCGGACCCGTCGTCCATCAGGCGCTCGACGCCATCGCCTCATGGCTGGGGCAGGCGGCAGACCCCATCGCCCTGCAAGTCCTCGCAGCAGCGCGGAAACTGGTCGGGGCCGCGTCCCACACTGGCGACGACGTGCTCCTGCTCAGCACGGGCGGCCCGAACACGGCGCCCCTGTGGAGCCAGCTTCGCGACCATCTGCCAACCAGGCCCAGGAGGCTGACGATCCTGGGACCCTTCTTCGACGGCAAGCTTGAGTTCGTTCGCCACGCGATGGCGGAGCTGGGCGTGCAGGACGTCGTAGTCGCCATCGATCCGGAGTACGCGCTTCTTCGCCCGTCGGAAGCACAAGGGCTAGATGCGAAGTTCGTCGACGCCCGCACCGTGCTCGCGTCGCTGGGCTACCCGTCATCGGCGTCGCTTCATGCGAAAGCGATCCTGGTCGAGGGGGCGGACCGAAACGTTCTGATCTCAGGCAGCGCGAACCCGAGCGCCGCGGCATGGCTCCACCAGGCGACCAACGCCGAGGCCGTTGTTGTGCATCGCAACGTCGATGATGAGCTCGTCAAGCGACTCGGGTTCGCCGCGCTGCAGCGCGCTCCCGAGATCACGGTGGCACAGTGGGGGTTGCTCGGAGCACGCGTTGCCGCCGAGGCGACCAGGGGCGTCATTCACGTTGCTCCCGCCCTCGTCGCCACGGAGGCCATGGGCCTAATCACCATCCGAGGCGTGCGCGAGCGGCCGGATCTCGTGCGCGCCTACCTTCCTGAGGGCGCGCAGCGAGACATCGCTGCGGTCTGGGACCAGGACGTTGTGCGCGCCGTCGACGCGTCGATCGATCTCGGCACGTGTCACCTCGTCGAGATCCTCGGCGGTCGAGGTGGGCTCGCCATCGTCAACCACGCGCACGCGCTGAGCCCGCAGACAGGCGGCGCGAACACGCGCGGCGAGCTCAGGTCAGCCCTGGCCGCCATCACGGAGGACGGCACGCGGATCGAGGAGGTTCTGAAGATCGTTGAGCGCGCCATCGCTGAGGACTCGCTCGACGACGCCGGACCGACCATGGCGGCAGGTTCGCTCTCTCCAGCCACGGGTGACACCGGGGACGAGCACGTGGGTGAAGGCGGGCGGTCGATCCCCCTCGACCAGGTCAAGCGGCGGAAGCCTCGCGGGCGCAGCGTCGCGTCCGGGGACCTCGCCGTGGTGATCGACCTGCTCATCCGGCGCGTCGGTGAAGGGCTGCCCACCGCTGCTGTCGCGCTCACACCCGAAGTGGAAGAGAGCGAGCTCGACCCGCTGGAGAACGCTGCTCGGACGCAGGCCACCACGCCGGTCACCGATCCCGAGGCGTGTCTCAAGGCCTGTCATAGCAAGCTGAAACGACTGACGAAGCGGATGATCGAGCGCTTGGACCACGTGATGGAAGCGGGGACAGGCGGACTGCGGGCGGTCGTCCAGCTAGCTGCCGTGCTCGGCCTTCTCCGGTGGCTCCTGCGGATCGAGCCCGAGCTTCGGTGGCTTCCGATGGGCAAGAGCCTCGTCCCGGCCGGGGTTCGCGATGATCTATTCTGGTCGGCTGGTACGCACCTGGGACTCGCGGAGCCGTCCCTCATCGACCAGGTCGAGCAGGCATCGCCCGGGGGATGCCAGGAGCTGTCGCTCGCACTTGGCCTCCTTGGCTGGCTCGGACGCGAGGCCGGCGTGGACGTCCGCGTCCTGGCCCGCCACCCCGACGGGGACGACCTCGGCATGTTTCACTGGACGGCGATCCTGACGGCCGTGCTGATGAGGGCTTCGCTCGACGAGGCGGCGTCGGACTTGATGGATGAGGCCGTGATGGAGAGCCGAGGCCGGGATCGCGAGGACTGGCTCGCCGTGCATCGCCGGCCAGGAACAGCGGCGGCGCTAGCTGCTTCGGATCCGGGAGGCGCGCCAGTGCTCGCGCGACGCGTCGAACGGGGCGACGTGGTGCGCATCAAGATGCCCAACGGAAAGAGCCGCATCGCGTTCGCGATCGATCGGGACGACACCAAGGTGTGGGTGGCGGATGCCCAGGTCGACGAGGGACGTCCGATCCTGAGGTCGTACGTTGCGCCGCTGGATATCGACGCGCTCTCCTGAGGGCGAGGTGCTCCGGGCGGGGCCGCCATTCAGAACAGATCGCCTTGCCCCTGGCTCGATCCGGGCTTCTTCTTGGAAGTGGCAGCAGGCTTGGCCGGCTTTGCCGACTTGGTGCTGCGATTCGGTCCAGCAGACCTGCTCGAGGGGACTGCCGGTTCACCCTCTCTAGCCGGCATGTCGTCGGAGTCGGCGTCGGTCAAGCCCATCGCCGAAGCCTTGCCCTTCGGGCCGTTCGGGCCCTTCGCGCCGAGGCCCAGGCGCACCTCCTCGGCGGCGCGCTCGGCGTTGAGGACGTAGAGGCGGTCGATCATTTCGTCCTCGAAGGCCTGAAGGGCGGCGCGGTCAGCGTCGCT
Source organism: Polyangiaceae bacterium (assembly GCA_046596645.1). Lineage (GTDB taxonomy): Bacteria > Myxococcota_A > Polyangia > Polyangiales > Polyangiaceae > JBKJLX01. Next base: position 2,711 of record JBKJLX010000311.1, on the reverse strand, counting down.
GGTGGGGCAGAACGCGGGGACGGCGATGTCGCTCCAGCCATAGGCGGCGAGGACGACACGGTCCATGTCCTCGTGCAGGCGGCGCAGCGCGAGGACGCGTGGGTCGTCGCATGCTGGGTCCTTCAGCGCGTTGTAGGTCTTGGTCAGGCCCTGGTTGGTCTCGGCCATGAAGGCGGCACGAGCTTCGTAGAGCTGCTCGCCGATCGCCTCGAGCTCAGGGGCGACGGTCGCCGGGTCGGGCTGGGGGAAGGGGAACGTCTCGAAGCAGTTGGCGGTGTAGCTGAGGCGCGTCTCGAGCGTCGACGCATGACGCCAGGTCCAGCGGTCCTTGAGCCGCGACTGCAGCAGCGCAAAATGGCCAATCGACTCGAAGAGGAAGACCACCAACTTCGTGGAAAAGATCCGATCTGTCGGTTGGAACGAGACGCAGTAGTGCTTCGCCGTCTGGGCAGTAACGAGACACCGCCGAAGCGGCTGCAGAGCGGCACGCAGCTCTGGTCGAGTAGCAGCGAACTGCCACCACCTGCGGCGAACGTCCCTGTTCCACGAGGTCGTTGGTGGCAGCCGCTCTCGCTCGGGCTTCACGCGGTCGGCGACGATGTCCAGCAGTTCAGGCCAGGCTCCAGCCTCCGCGAGATCCATTTGGCCGAAGTTGATCACGTGTCGCTCGAAGCCCTGATCCGGTCGAGTATTCACCTCCTCACCACCCAGGTACGGAGGAGTTCGCTCGGCGGCTCGCGCGTCACGCGCGACGAGGTTCAGTCTTTCGACGGGCGAGAGAAAGAACCCGTTGCCAAGAACGATGACGCCTTGTGAGCATCGGCCCCGGTTCGCGGCAAGAGACTGCGGTGCTCCGCGCTCAGCCTGTGCCCTCAGCTGCGAGTCGATGGTGCCGACCACGGCGCCGTTCAGCTTGCGGACGACCGACATCGCCGGCCGTCCCTGAGCGAGATGAACGAGCGACACGGTGACCGCCGCACGCCCAGGCCAAGCCATCGACTCCGTCGCGTCGTAGATGCACCAACCCTCCGACTGAACCATGTGCTGTAGCCCAATCGCTCGGGTATCTCCTTGCGCGATGGTATTTGTGGCGATGAGCCCCACAGTCCCGTGTGCGCCGATGACGCTCGCTGCACGTCGGAAGAAGAATGCGCTGAGATCACGGTTGCCCCGAACTCCCCGGTCGCCTGGAAATTCTGCGCGGAGCCAGTCCTGGTAGTTGACGCCACCTGCGTCAGAGATCGTGTTTTTCCCGCCGAACGGCGGATTTCCGACTACCGCCTCCATGAGCGCAGCTCCGTTGAGCCGCCCGCCATCCAGCGGGTCCGGTCGCTCCTCGAAGAACACCTCGGGGAACTCGATCCACCAGTGAAACGGCGACAGCTCCTTCCGCGCGACCACCTGCAGCGCCTCGAGCTCAGCGCGGGCCTCCGCCGCGCGCTCCGCTGCCTTGACACGCTGCAGCTCGCTCTTGCTCTCGTCGGTCGCGTCCTTCTCGCCGCCGAGCCACGCCTCGACGAGCTGCAGCCTGCGCTTGCGCTCCTTCTCCCGCGCCGCGTCCTTGGCCTCGGCGAAGAACGCACCCACGCACGCGTCGGCGATCAGGCGTACTCGATCGATCGCCTGCTGCGAGAACTCGAACAGCCGCCGCTTCTCGGCCTGCGACGCGGCGTCCTCGTTCTCAGCGAGTTGCTGGATCTCTTGCCGCAGGGTGACCGCTTGGTCGAGCGCGTCCCTGAGGACGACGCCGCACATGGCGTGCTGCCTGGGCGGCGCCCAGTGGAAGGCGCCGATTTGCGCGAAGTCGAGCCCGACCAGACTGTCTCCGTGACGCAGGGCGTGGTCGACGAACGTGAAGGGCAGCTCGCGGCTGAGGGTGACGAGCCAGAGCGAGAGCTTGGCCAGCTCCACCGCGGCCGGGTTCTTGTCGACGCCGTAGAGGCACTGCTGGGCGACGAGGCGCCTCGCGTGGAGGTGGGCGTCCCCATGCTGCTCGATGATCGTGCCGAGCTCGCCGCGCCGGGTCCACGCGGCCACCACCTCGGCGGCGAGGGCGCGGCACGTGGCGACGAGAAAGGCGCCAGAGCCCATCGCGGGGTCGCAGACCTTCAGCTGGAGGATCTGCTCCGGGGTGCGCCCCTCGCCGAGGCACACCAGGAGCGGCTCGAGGGTGCGGGCGACGACCTTCTCGGTGAGGACGCGCGGCGTGTAGTGGCTGCCCGTGCGCCGGCGCTCCTCGCCCGGCTGGAGCACGAGGCGCCCGGCCCCCGCGCGGTGCTTCAGGATGTCCGCCCTCTTGCCTGTGGCCTGCGCAGCCAGCGCCTCGACGCGCGCGGCGTGGCCCTCCTTGCCGGCGGGCGCGTCCTTGAAGGCCTTCTCGATCGCCTGCACCGGCCCCGGGTTGAGCCCGCATGTCTCCTTGAGGAATCGGGCGCGATCCGTCGGGCTCTTCCCGCGCAGCTCGTCGGCCTCGACCCAGACGCCGTACTTGCCGAGCCGCACCGCGTCGCCGCCGAGGCGGACGACCTCGTACCCCATGAGCGACTCATAGACGCTCCCGATCTGCTCGACGTCGAGGGTGCGGTAGCTGAGGCGCTGGCCCTCGAAGACGACCAGCCGATGCAGCACCCGGTGGACGGTGCCGTCGTCGAGGCTGGGCGGGAGGGCGGTGGCACGGGCCGCTGGGTCGAGCAGCGCCGCGGTCCACCCAG
>JBKJLX010000169.1:0-17541 GCA_046596645.1 Polyangiaceae bacterium | reverse complement strand
GCCGGCAGGCGCCCCCCGCGATCTCGAGGGCGGCCGCGGCGGGGTCGTTGCCCACCGCCAGGTTCGCCGCGGCCAGCGCGACCGGATCGACGGCGCCGGCAGCAGGCACGCCCTGCGCGAGCCATCTGGCGCGACCTCCGTCCTGGATGGTGACCTGCGCCGCGACCTTCACCACCTCGAGGCCTCGCGCGGTGGAGGCGCCCAGCGCTGGGGCGCTCCCGGGCGCGCTCGCCGCGGGCGCGGGGAGCGCCGCGACGGGCTTGAAGCGCACCACGTCCCCGACCGCGAATAGCGACGGAGGATCACGCGCCAGGTCGAACGCCGCGACGCTGGCGCGACCGAGGAGGTGCCAGCCTCCGGGCGACGGTCCGGGGTAGATCCCGGTGTAGCGCCCGGCGACCGCGACGCTCCCCGCCGGGACGCGCGTTCGCGGGGAGGCGCGGCGCGAGAGGCGGAGGCGCGAATCGATCTCGGCGAGATACGCGAAGCCAGGCAAGAAGCCCATGACCTCGACCATCACCTCGCGGCCGGCGTGCGCGCGGACCACCTCCTCGCGCGAGAGCGAGGTGGCGGCGCCCACCTCGTCGAGATCGGCTCCGTCGTAGACGACGTCGATCAGGTGCTGTCGCGGCGCGGGCGCGCGCTGCGATTGCACCGTGGAGGCCGCGCGTCCGATGGCCGTGGTCAGCTCGGCGCGCCGCAGGAGATCGATGGGAGAAGGGGCCACCACGAGGATGGAGCCGGCGCCGCAGCCCACGTCGAGCGTCGGCTCGGCAACGCGGAGGGCGACGGCGGCGCGGCCGACGTCGCGTGGCGAGCCTGGGAGGCGGGCGAGGAGCCCGCGCTCGCCGTAGGGGACGATGCTCAGACGCAGCGGCGCAGGCACCCTTCCTCCTCCAGCGCACGGCGCACCGCGGCCGCGATGACGACCGCGCCCGGCGTGTCGCCGTGGACGCAGAGCGTCTCCAGGGTCCCGCGCCGCGCGAGGGCGAGCGCCTGCGCTCCCGCCGCGACCGGGTCGGCGAGGATCGCGCCCGGCGTCCCGCGCGCGAGGAGCCCCCCCGCAGCGTCGTATCCACGGTCGGCGAAGCCCTCCCGCTGGTAGCCGAGAGCGTGGCGCAATGCGGCGACGTGAAGCTCGCCCGAGGCAGGGCCGACGATGGTGACCGCCGGCCCCAGCGCTGCGCGCGCCGCCAGGACCACCGCCGCGGCGAGCGCAGGATCGCTGGAGGCGTCGTGATAGAGCGCGCCGTGCGGCTTCATGAGGTCGACGGTCACGCCCCCGGCGGCGGCGATCGCGGCGAGCACCGCGCACTGCGCCTCCACCTGGGCGCCCACGGAATCGGGGGGGGCGAAGCCGCGGCGACGCCCGAAGCCCTCGCGGTCCTCGTAGCCGGGGTGCGCGGCGATCCGCGTGCCCGCCGCGCGCGCGAGCGCGACTGCCGCCCGCATGCTCGACGCGTCGCCCGCGTGCCCGCCGCACGCCACGTTGACCACGGTCGCCAGCGCGTAGAGCTCCGTCGGCTCGTCGGGGAGCTCACCGAGGTCGACGTTGAGATCGAGCACGCCGCCGAGTCTAGCGCGCACGCGCGCACCGAGGACGCCGCGGTCAGCGCGTGGACTCGACGAGGCGCGTCATGGTCCTTCCATCCTGGCGGGCCCGTCGGCTAGACACCACCGGGGTGGCCGGTGTGGTGCGCACGCGCTGCAAGATCGTCGCGTTGGGCGTCGCGCTGGCGGCGCTTTACCTCGCAGCGTGGCCGGTCCCGCTCGAGCCGGTCGCGCGGGAGCCGCCCGCCGATCCCGGCTTCACGGGCGCTTTCGCCCGCAACGACAAGCTTGCCGACCTCGAGGTGGTGCGGATCGGCGCCCACGAGGGGCCGGAGGACATCGCGGCCGATGCGGTGGGGCGCCTCTACATGGCGACCCACGACGGCACCATCGTGCGCACGGCGCCCGACGGGAGCGCGCCCGAGGACTTCGCGAAGACGGGTGGGCAGGACCCATCGGGTGCGTACCCGATGACCACAGGGGTGCTGGAGACCGACACCCACCCGTGGAACGGGAGCCTGATCGCGCCGCACGCCGCGCGCCTCCCGAGCGAGGCGGTCGGTCTACGATGAGCCCATAGACCACAGGCGATCGACAGTGCTCATCTCCTGAGCGACCCTCCATCGTTCACCCGCAGCTCCGCCAGCGTCGCCGGCTCGTGCGGACGATCCATGTCGGCGACGACGACGAAACGCGATGGATGGTCGGTCGACTCGATGCCCTCCAGCTTGAGTCGGGTGGGAGCGCCGGTGGCGTCGAGGATGTCGGCGGTGCGGACGTCCTCGCCCTCGATGACGCCGAAGCGACAGCCGAGAACGGCGCCGTCGTGGAAGGTGTCGGCGGAGGCCTCGGCGCAGGCGACGAAGGCGACGATTCCGTCGGCGGTGAGCGCGGCGTCGGTGAAGCCGAGGGGCGTGCCGGCGATGGTGCCGAGGTCGTAGCGGACGATGGCGAGGAGAGCGGGCGCGACAGCAGCGGCGGGCGGCGCGGCGGCACACGCCGCGAGAAAGCACAGGAAGGCCTCGAGATCGAGGTCCGCCGTCGCGCTGACGGCGGCGAGGTCGCCGCGGGGCGAGCCGTTGCCACGCTGGAAGAGCCGAAGGCGATCCCCGACGAGGACCACGCCCTCGAGGTTCAGCTCGGAGCCGGAGAACGCGGTGTGCGCGCGGAGCGCCTCGTACAGCGGCGAGGCGTCGACCAGGTGGGCGGCGCCGGTGACCTCGAGCACGACGAGACGCTGGCGACGTCGCGTCGATCCCGACCCGAACGCGACGAGACGCCCGTCGGGCAGCGCGGCGCACGCCTCGAGGTCCATCTTCGCGCGCTTGTTGCCCCGGTCGTCTCCGAAGGCGCGCAGACCACCCTCACCGACCGGGAGGAGGACCGCGTCGGCGCCACCGTCACCATGAATGGCGAGGATGTTCACGTCGTCCTGCACCACGACGAGGCGCTCACACTGCCTGCGGATCGCCGATGCGGCGCGGACGTGCGGCGGGCGATCCTCGCTGGGCGCGCCGCCGTCGGCGTAGACCAGCGGCGCCGCATTCGCGATCTCGGCGCGGAGGGCCGGGTCGATCCGGGCGCGCCGCTCGCGGACCGGCACCGTCATGGAAGGAGTCTCGCCACCGCCGCCAGGGTACCCCGGCCGCCGCCTAGAGGAGGAACGTGCGACGGCCCTGCACGACCACGCGCTGCTCGAGGTGTGCGCGCACTGCGCGCGACAGCACGACCCGCTCGACGTCGCGACCCACGCGCACCAGATCGTCCGGCCCCATGGCGTGACTCACCCGCGCCACGTCCTGCTCGATGATCGGGCCCTCGTCGAGATCGCGCGTGGCGTAGTGCGCGGTCGCCCCGATGAGCTTCACGCCACGCGCGTGCGCCTGGTGGTACGGGCGCGCTCCCTGGAACGCAGGGAGGAAGCCGTGGTGGATGTTGATCACCGGCGGCGCCGCATCGATGAACTGCTCGGTGAGCACCTGCATGTAGCGGGCGAGCACCACCAGGTCGACGTGGTGGGCGCGCAGCAGCTCGAGCACCTGCCGCTCCTGGTCGGGCTTGGTCGCCGCCGTCACCGGCAGCGCGAAGAACGGGATGCGGAAAGACGCCGCGACCGACTCGAGGTGCGCGTGGTTCGACACGATGAGCGGGATGTCGCAGGGCAGCTCGCCCTGGCGCTGCCGCAGCACCAGGTCGTAGACGCACGCCGGGTCCTTCGTGCAGAGGATGGCGACCCGCGGCACGACGTCGGACCAGCCGACCTGAAAACCGCCGCCGAGGTCGTCCACCAGCCGGCGGAAAGCCGCCTCCAGCGAGGCGCGCGTCGCCGACCCGCCGAGCTCGGCGCTGGCGATGGGCGCCGCAAGCCCCGACAGGTCGACGACCAGCCGCATGAAGAACTGTGGGCCGGTCTCGACGTGCGCGTCGGTGTGGTTGCTCGCCTCGACGATGTTCAGCGACAGCCGATAGAAGAACCCCGCGAGGCGCGCCACGAGGCCCGGTTGGTCCGGGGCGTGGACCAGGAAGGTGGCGGTCGGTGCGCTCAAGTCTCTCGGGTCTTCACTGCTGATTGGGGAACTTCGGGATCGGCAGGTTCGACGGGAGCGGCGGCAGGTTCGACGGATACGACGACGGGAACTGCCACGGCTGCCGGCCGCTGCTGCTCGGCGCGGCGCTCCCGCTGGGGGCGGGCTTGGGCCCGGTCGTCGCCGGATGCGGCTGGTGCGGCTGGTGCGGCTGGGTCGGCGGCGGCGTCGTCGCGGGCGGCGGCACGGTTTCGGTTGGCGTCGGCGCCGGGGTCGGGGTCGGCTCCGGGGTGGGCGCCGGGGCACCGGTGAGGGCGATCACCGGTGGATCCTCGTCGTCCTCCTTCTTCTTGCAGCCCCCGAGGACGATGCCGATGAGGGCCGCTCCCGAGAGGACACCACCCCACGTCGCCACCGCTGCGCGAACCCGCGTCGTCATGGGGCGGATGGTCGCACACCGCCGGCTCGTCCTGCCAACCGAGCGGCCCCCGCCGCTCGGGGCCGCTGCTCAGGTGTTCGGCGCCTTGTAGGTTGCCTTGGCCACGTAGCGCATGATCATCGCGCAGCGGCTGCTGCCGACCTGACCTTCGCAGGCGTGGGAGCCCTGGAACGTGGGTGACCCCTTGCGGAGCTCCATCAGGATCTGACGCGTCACGTCGTGGCCGCCCTCCTTGCAGGAGCGATCGTTGCAAGGGAGGTCGAACAGGGCCGGCGCGCGGTCGACCACCACCCGACGCACGTGGTTGGACGCCACGGTCCCGCTCGCGAGGTGCTCCTCCACGTTCAGGTCGAGGCTCTCGAGCAGGGGGATCTCGACGTTCAGGCGGGGGGCCTCGTCCTCGCGCTGGCGGCGGGCCTGGGAACGCATGGCTGCCTCGGAGTTCCGGCGGGGGTGCACCATGGGCACACCGTAGCGCGCTCCAGCGCCCGAGAGTGTCTGTTGCTCGCCCCCGCAGGCCGCGCTACGGTCGGTCCGTCACGACACGTCCCTGGCTGCTCGGCTCGTCGCTCGCGTAAGAACGGCTCGCTCGGAAGACTGGAAGACGCAGCGTGCATCTCCCCTGAACCTGTTGGGTCGGCTCCGCGATGAGCGCGGACGTCCCCAGGGGAACTGCCGAGAAGAACGAGCACATCATGGGCAATCGCCTCTACGTCGGGAACCTCTCCTTCAACACCACCCAGGGCTCCATCGAGACCGCCTTCGCCGCCTGCGGCGAGGTCCGCGAGGTCGCGATGCCCACCGACCGTGAGACCGGTCAGTTCCGCGGCTTCGCGTTCGTGACCATGGGCAACGACAAGGCCGCGGCGGCTGCGATCGAGCAGCTCAACGGCGCGATGATCGACGGTCGCCCGATCCGCGTGAACGAGGCGCAGGAGCGTCCCCGTGGCGGCGGTGGTGGCGGCGGCTGCGGCGGCGGCGGCGGTGGTGGCGGCTACGGCGGCGGCGGCGGTGGTGGCGGCTACGGCGGCGGCGGCGGCGGCCGTGGCGGTGGCGGCGGCGGCGGGCGCGGCGGCGGCGGCCGTGGCGGTGGCGATCGCTACTGAGATCGTCTCGTCCTCCTAGGACGAGAACCGGCGCCTGACACCAGGTGCCTCGCGAGCGGGCCGCGCATCACCTCCGGGTGAGCGCGGCCCGAACCTTTTGTCTCGCCGCGACGCCAGCAGGGCGGACGGGCCCGGCGCCAGCTTCAGGTCCAGATGGCCAGCGTGCGGACACCGGCGAGGCTGCCCTCGGGCGTGCGACCGACGATGAAGATGGTCACGCCGACGCCGTCGACGTTGCCCGGCTCGCCGCTGCCGCCGAAGTAGAAGATCCGGGTGCCTTCGAGGTTCGCGTCGAGGACCTGCTCCAGCGTGCGCATCCTGGTGCACTGCTCGAGGCCGATGGGGTCCTCGGTGTCCCAGCACGAGTGCTTGTCGGCCTTCCACTCGTCCCAGGTTCCCTCCATGGCGAAGAGCTCCGCCATCGGCTTGTCCGCGTCGGGGTCGGCGTCGACCAGCGCGCCGAGCTGCTCGCGGACGAGCTCCTCGGTGATCTCGCCGGCCGCGTCCTCCGCGCGCACGAAGGAGAACGGGTAGTCCGACTCGCTCATGTACGTGAGGCCGTCGGAGGCGCGCACGATCTCGCCCTCGAGCTCCGCGTCGGTCACCGAGCCCGTGCGCGTCATCTGGCGGATGAGGTCGCGAACCCGCGCCGCGCCGCGCAGCGCGTTGGACTTCGAGGCGTACATCTCGCCGCGGCCGACGATGGCGCCGTTGCTGGCGACCAGGCGGAAGGTGTGCTGGCCGTCCGCGCCCTCGAACACCTGGAAGCTGTCGGCGTGGATGGCCGCGCTCTTCACCGCGGTGATGCCCTTGTCGGCCGCGCTCTTCGACGAGTAGCCCTGCGACTGGAGGACGATCTGGCCGTTGGCGGCGCGCAGGTGGAAGTAGCTCTTGCCGTCGGTGCCCTGCAGCGTCTCGAAGCGGACGTCGCCGCTCGGCGCCCTGGCGCTCGTCGGCGTGGTCAGCGCCTTCTTCACCGCGCTGATGCCCTTCTGGGCGTCGCCTTTCGCGGCGTAGGTCTCGCCCGTCCCCACGACCTTGCCGTTGGTGGAGGTGAGGTTGAAGTAGTACTCGCCGTTGTCGGCCTGTAGCAGCTTGAAGCGGGCGTCGGAGGTGCCGTTCTTCTTCACCGCGGCGATGCCGCTCTCCGCGCCCTGCGCCGTCTCGTAGCCCTCGGAGGCGAGGATCAGCTCGCCGTTGGAGGCCAGCAGGTGGAAGTAGGTCTTCCCGTCCTCTCCCACGAACTGCTCGAACCGCCCCGAGGCGGCGGTGGCGTCCTGCTCGTCGGCGGTGCTCTCGCCACCGTCGCAGGCAGGAAGGGAGACGGCGAGGGCCAGCACGGCGGCGAGCGAGCGAAGGAGCGTCATGCGGTGCCCTTGAGCAACCTCCGGACCAGGCGCCGGCGTACCGCGCACTCGTACCTCATGAGCATTTCGGCGCCCGCTCCTGGATCTTGGGCTACCCACCTCCTGGTCGGTCGCTTGCCCGCGCCATCCGGAGGGAGGGTTTGCTCGTTCAGGCATTCAGCGGGACTCTCCAGCGATGGTCGGCCCCGCTCGCCCCCTCGGCGCCGCCGTCGACGCGGTCGCACGGAGCCTGATCTCTGCCGCCCACGGACGGCGGTTCGTCGACGCCGTCGCGGAGCTTCTCGCGGCGCGCGCGCTGGTCGACGAGGCCGGGAACGCGCGCTCGCTGTTCGTCCGCGATCGCGAGCACCGCGCGCTGGTGGCCTGGCCCGCGCTGGTCGCGCTGGTCCCGGCCGCAGCGCCGATCGTCCTGCCCTCGGTGACGACGCCCGCCCCACCCGGGGTCTCGAGGGTGTCGATGGAGATCGAGGTGCCGGCGCCGAAGCATGCGCCGCCGCTCTTGCTGCGGGTGAGCCGGGGCTGTGAGCGGCTCGAGCTCGTCTACGACGACGGCGGCGCGCTGACCGAGGTCCACCCGGGAGCCGCCGGGGCGCTGCCGCTCCTCCAGCGCTCCGACCTCGAGGGTCGGGTGACCGAGCTCGAGCTGGCGCGCATGCTGGCCGAAGGAATGGCGGACGACCCGAGAAGACTGCTCGTGCGGATGCCGGCGGCGACGGCGGAGGGTCTGGCGACGGCGGCGATGCACGGCCTGTCCACCCTGCGGCGCGCCCTGTTCGAGGGGAGCGTCAACGATGACGATCGCGTCGCGATCGCGGTCGCCCTCGAGGGGGGCGCGGTGCGTGGCGCCGCGACCCGCGACGCCGCGCTGGCGCGGGTCGACGACGACGTCCCCGCGGTGCTCCTCGCGCTCGAGCCGCTGCCCGCGCGCATCCCCGGGGATTTCTGGGAGGCCGGCTTCCACCGCTGGGCGCGCATCGTCGGCGAGGCCGGGGACGTATCGCACGCGCTGCTGCGCGAGGTGGCGGGCACCACCACGCTGGTCGGCGAGTCGGTCGTCGCGCGCGTCGAGGCGTGGCGCCTGGACGAGGAGCTCGACGCCGTCGATCGAACGACGCGCGGCGTGCTGGCCTCCGTGCCCGGTGCGCGCCCCGCCACCGGCGCGTCGACCCTCTCGGCGTATCGCGTCGTCGACGACGCGCACCGACGCCGCGTCCCCATCGAGCTCGCGACCTCGGAGTCGGCGCCCGGCCTCGGCGCGTGGGAGCTGAGCCGACCCGACGAGATCGCCTGGCAGGTCGCCCGTTGGCGCAAGGGACGGTGACGGCGCGGGCGCTCCGCTGGGTGACGACCCTGCTGGTGGCAACGTGCGCCCTCGCACCGTGCGCGCACGCGCAGACCGCGAAGGCGCCGGGCGCCAGCGCACCCGCCGCACAGCCCGCGGCGCCGGTGACCCCCCCGCCGCCGGACGCGGGCATCAGCGCCGAGCGCACGACCGGCATCGTGCTGCTCGCCGGGGGGGGCGCGGGGATCACGACCGGCATCGTGTTCGGCGTGCTGTCGGTGGTCGAGCATCGTCGCTCCCTCGACCTGTTCCAGCAAGTGGACGAGGATGAGGACATCTCCGAGGAGCTGAAGGCCGAATACCAGGCGGCGATCGACGCACGCGACGACCTGCGGGTCGCCAGCGGCGTCGCGGCCGGTGTTGGCCTGGGCATGTTCCTGACGGCCGGCGCGCTGTTCGCGATCGACGCGGAGGGCCCGGTGCCCGCCGCCCCGCGCGACGTCGCGCGGGGGCCGCGCTTCACACCGCACCTGGCCCCGGGGTCCGCCGGCGCGTCGGCGACCGTCCGCTTCTGAGCCGTGCGCGCGTCGCTCCGCGCCCTGGCCTTGTCTTCATCGCTCGCCGTCGGGGTCGGCGAGGCGCGCGTCGCGCGGGCGCAGCCGACGCTTCCCCCCCCCGGTGCGCCCGCAGCCGCCGCACCGGTGCTCGTCCCCCCGCGAGCCCTCTCGGCGCCGGACCCGCCCTACCCCGCGGGCGCGAAGGGCGAGCACACGGTCGTCCTGCGCCTCGACGTCGAGAAGGACGGGAGTGTCGGGACCGCCAGCGTGGAGGGTGGCGTCGAGCCCTTCGCCACCGCAGCGCGCGAGGCGGCGGTGTCGTGGAGGTTCACGCCGGCCACACGCGACGGCGTGCCGATGGCGGCGCGCGTCCGCTTCGAGGTGCGCTTCGTGGAGGCGCTCCGCGAGATCCCGGAGGACGAAGCGGAGTACGCCGCCGACACCACGCCCAGGGCGCCGCCCCCCGCCCGCGGAGCCGCGCCGACCGCGCCCGCCGAGCCGCCCCCGCCGCGGGTGATCGACGTCACGGCCCAGGGCGTGAAGCTGCCGCCGTCGGTGACGTCGCTGCGGCGGGCCGAGGTGCGCCAGCTGCCAGGGGCGTTCGGCGACCCTTTCCGCGCGATCGAGATCATGCCCGGCGTGACGCCGATCGTGTCGGGCCTGCCCTTCTTCTACGTGCGCGGGTCGCCGCCGGGGAACGTCGGCTACTTCCTCGACGGCGTGCGGGTGCCGTACCTGTTCCACGCCGCCGCCGGGCCCTCGGTGGTGCACCCCGGCATCGTCGATCGCGTCGACCTCTACTCCGGCGGCTATCCGGCGAAGTACGGCCGGTACGCCGGCGCGATCGTCTCGGCGGAGACGACCGAGCCCCGCACCGATCTCCACGGCGAGGGCTCCATCCGCCTGGTCGACGCCGGAGCGCTGATCGAGGGCGGCTTCGCGGACGGCCGAGGCACCGCGCTGGCGGGCGGGCGCTACTCCTACACCGGGGCATTGTTCTCCCTGATCTCACCGGAGATCACGCTCGACTACCGCGATTTTCAGGCGCGAGCGACCTACGACGTGACCGATCGCGAGCGGGTGTCCCTCTTCGCCTTTGGCTCCTACGACTACCTGTCGGCGACGACGCTCGACATCGAGACGGTCCTCTTCGGCTCCGAGTTCTATCGGCTCGACGGTCGCTACGACGTGCGGCTGCCGCGCGGCGGCACCATGCGGGCGGCGGCGACCGTCGGCTTCGATCGCACGCGCGTCGCCGACGGCCGCAACACCCAGGACGTCCTGGTCGGCTCGCGCTTCGAGATGACCCAGCCGATCGACGACCACCTCACGGCGCGCGGCGGCTTCGACGTGCAGCACGACATCTACTCCGCCGAGGCGCGCCGCTTCGTGGATCCCGATGACCCCGACACCGGGGGCTTCGCCGCGCTGTTCGCGCCGCGCGCCGACGCCGCGGCCGGCGTCTGGACCGACGTGGTGTGGAGGGTCGACGATCGCTTCGAGATCACGCCGGGCGTGCGGCTCGACGGGTATTTCTCCAACGGCGCGCGCGCGCTCGCGGTGGACCCCCGCCTGGCGGTGCGCGTCGAGGTGACGAAGGACGTGCGCCTGCTGCACGCGCTCGGCCTCGCCCACCAGCCGCCCGCCTTCGTCGTGCCCCTGCCCGGCCTGGCCGTCGCCGAGCTGAAGGGTGGCCTGCAGAAGTCGCTGCAGACGTCGGCCGGCGTCGAGATCGACCTGCCCTGGTCCTCCACCGCGTCGTTCACCCTGTTCGACTCGGTGTTCCTCGACATGACCGACACCATCGGGGTCCGGCAAGGAGGCGACGTCGCGTCGCAGATCCCGCGGAGCTTCGGCGGCGCCAAGGGCCTCGAGGTCTACATTCGCCGGTCGCTCGCGAGCCGGGTGGGCGGCTTCGTCTCGTACACGCTCTCGCGCACCACGCGCACCATCGACGGGCTCACCATCCCCGCCGCCTTCGACCGCACCCACACCTTTCACTCCGCGGTCGGCTACGATCTCGGGAGGAACTGGCGCGCGGGTACGCGCTTCTCCGTCTACTCGGGCCCGCCGCGCCTGGTCGCGCCGGACGCGCTGGGCTTCCGCCCCGACGACCCGCCGCGCGACCCCGCCTTCTACCGCCTGGACTTCCGGGTGGAGAAGAAGTGGATCATCGCGGAGGACGCGTGGATCTCCTTCGTCGTCGAGATGCTCAACGCGACGCTCAACACCGAGACGCTGCAAGGCCAGGAGGTGGGACCGGTCACCATCCCCAGCCTCGGCGTCGAAGGAGGGTTCTGACATGAAGCGGCTGCCGCGCCTTTCCGCCATGGGCCTCGCGCTCGGCGGCCTGCTCTTCGTCCCGTCGGCGTGCCTGCCCGGCGACGAGCGCCCGGAGCCCGGGCAGATCCTGGTGACCGCGCGCCCGAGCGAGGCGACCAAAGGCGGCTTCACCACCGAGGACGGGTGGACCATCACCTTTGACCGCTTCCTCACCGCGCTGGGCAACGTCGACCTGGACGGGCTCAACGACGTGCCGGCTGGCCCCGACGGCGAGGAGACCTGCAGCGATTACTCGCAGACCAACTACGAGTGGCTGATCGACTTCGCGGTCGCCGAGAAGAACAAGGTCGGGCTCGTGCACGGGCTCGGCCGCTGCACCATGGAGTACCGGCTGCGAGGCCCCTCCGACGACACGGTGCTGGGCCAGGGCGCGACGGAGAGCGACATCACCATGATGGACATGGAGGGCGCCGACGAGTGGGTCGTCGGCGAGGAGACGTCGCTGGTGGTCCTGGGCCAGGCGACCCGCGGGGACGAGTGGAAGCTCTTCCTCTGGCAGTTCCGCAGCAGCTACGAGGTGAGCCGCTGCGTCGCCGAGGACGGCGAGGGGGACGCCAGCAGCCGCGTCCTCGAGGGCGGCGATCAGGTCGAGATCCCGCTCGTCGTGCGGGGGGAGGAGCTGTTCCGCGAGACCGCCGACGACGCGGCGCCCCTGCTCTTCGATCGCCTCGCCGCGGCCGATCTGAACGGCGACGGCGGCGTCTTCCTCGACGAGCTGGCGCTGGTGCCGATGCCGCCCGAGCTGTTGCAGGTACCGGAGCCACCGGGCGCCGAGGAGGGCGGCGACGACGACGGCTTCGAGCAGCCGGAGACGCTGGGCGATCTGGTGTACCGCGTGCTCCTGCCGCGCGTGACTCGCGTCGAGGGCGGCGGCCCGTGCCGCACCGATCTGCGCGATTGAGGGCGAGCGGCGTCGGGTAGGATGACCGCCCGTGCACTGGGTCGACGCCAAGGAGGAGTTTCACCGAGACGCGCGCGACCTCGGCCTGACGGCCGCCGTCCGATCGGTGGCCTCCCCGTACGGCGGCGCGCGCGAGCACGGCGCCTGGGGCATCGTCGACGGCGTGCCGGTGGGCGTCCGCCGCCTGGTGACCCACGAAGGGGTGCACGACGAGGTCCACGCCGCGCTCTGGCCGCCCATCGACCTGGGCCTTCACGTGCGGGCCCAGGGGACGGTCGCCCGGTGGTTCCTGGATCTCGTCGGCGTGGAGGACCACCGGACGGGCGACGAGGCGTTCGATCGCGCCTTTCGCGTCGCCGCCGACGAAGGGCCGCGCGCCGTGGCGCTGCTCGACGGGGAGGTTCGCGCCGCGCTCACCGCCCTCCACGCTCTCGAGGGCGACGCCGACGGCCAGGTGGCGGCGCGCGACGAGCTGGTCGCGGCGCGAGGTGCGCCGCTGGGGATGGCCCTCCGCACGCGCGCGGCGGCGCGGGCCGCGGGAGCGATGCGCCGCGCGTCGACCATGGTGCCCCGCGCAGCGGAGCTCGATGCCTTCGAGCCGGCGATGCGCCGCCTGGCAACCAGCTATGGCTTCATCAGCACATCCACCCCGCTCGCCGCCGAGGGCGCGATCGACGCTCTTGCGATGGGCGTCCTGGTTCGGCGGCTGGCGAACGGGACGCGGGTCCTCGAGGTCGGCTGCGTCGTCGATCCCGGGATGCGGTTCGAGCTGGAGCTGCTGCCGCGAGATGCGCGGGTCCAGGCCGGTCCACCGGATCTGTTCGAGCCCGCGTTCCACCTGGAGCTGGCCCCGGTGCCGTGGGAGCTGGCGAGCCACTTCACCGTGCGCGCCTCGCCGGCGGTGAAGGGCCGCATCGGCGAGCTGCTCACGCCGCCGGCGATCGCGGCCATCTTGCGCCTGCAGGAGGAGATCGACGTGGTGCTGCAGTTCGGGGTGCTGACCCTGCGCCGCCGCCTGGACACGCTGGAGCCGCAGGCGCTGGAGGAGGTGTTCGATCGCGCCGTCGCCGGGGCGCGCACCATCGTCCCCGCGGTCGCCGCGGGCTACCGCGGTGGCGGCCGGGGCTGAGCGCACGACGTCGGGCCGCCCCTTCCGTCCCGCTGCCAGCTTGACGGCGCGCCGCGCGCCCGGCGAAAGATGCCGCCAGTGAAACTCAGCGAACGCGTACCGGACCCGAACATCCGGCTGATCTTCGCCGGCATCTTCGTGCTGGGGCTGGCCTACGGCGTCTCCCTGGCGTTGGTCGGGTTGTTCCTCGACGCGCGCGGCTTCGAGAAGCGCGAGATCGGGACGCTCGCGGTGTGGTTCGCGGGGGGCATCGTCGCCCTGTCGCTGCCCATGGGCTGGTTCATCCGCAGGTTCTCGGCGCGTGCCGCGCTCACCATCAGCCTCTTCGGCTATGCGGTCGCCGTGGCGGCGTTCCCGCTCATGCCCGGCTACGCGTCGATCGCGGCCGTGCGCGTGGTGGACGGCGCGTGCTCGGTCGGCATCTGGGTGAGCTGCGAGACCATCCTCCTTTCGCGCGCCAACAAGGACGAGAAGGCCTTCGTCACCAGCCTCTACGCGATGGCGATGGCGATGGGCTACATCCTCGGCCCCTTCCTGGCGAAGGGCATCGTCGCCGCCGCCGACATGAAGACGGCGTTCTTCACCTCGGGCCTGCTGGCCGCCGGGGCTGGGCTGCTCATCCTCCTCCGCCTCGACGCCGACGTGCCGGAGTCGCACGACGACGCCGCGACGGGCCCGTCGTCGCTCCCCATTCCCGGCGGGTCGATCGTCTGGCGCATCAAGACGGCTTGCTTCGCCACCTTCGCCTACGGCTATTTCCAGGCCTCGACGGTGCTGTTCCTACCTCTCTACCTGGTGGAGCAGAAGGGCATCGTCGCCGAGCAGACCATCCTCGTTCCGGCGTTCTTCGCCGCGGGCATGCTGCTCTTCACCAATGTCGCCGGGCGCTACGGCGACCGGAACGGCCACCTGTCGCTCATGCGCAAGCTGGCGGTCGTCGGCTTCTTCATGATCCTCGGCTTCGTCTTCCTCGATGCCTACTGGATGATGTGCGTGGCCGTGTTCATCGCCGGCGCGTCGCTGGCGTCGATCTCGCCGCTCAGCCTGGCGCTGCAGGGCGTGGTGACCCGGCCCAGCGAGCTGAGCCGCGCCAACGCGATCTACAACGTGTTCTACGCGTCGGGCATGCTGCTGGGGCCGCTGATCTCCAGCGCGATCTTCGACGCGCGCGGCGGCATCCCGATGCTCTACCACCTGGCCGCGATGTGGGCGGTCTTCATTCTCTTCACCGTGGTCTTCCGCAACGACGACCCGCGAACCGCGACGGCATGAGCGCGCTGCGGCCGGCGCTGCAGGCGGTGGTCGACGCGCTGCTCGCGGCCAGCGAGGACGCGCGGCGGGTCTCCATCGACGAGGTCGGCGAGGCGCTGGGCACCGAGGTTGCGACCGGCGCCGACGTCGAGATGATCTTCGACGCGCTGGAGGCGGCGGGCCGCACCATCGTCTCGCCGGAGGACGGCGACCTGAAGGAGCGGCTGCGCGCCGTGCTGGAGGCGGCGCGCGCGATCGCGGCCGCAGCGGGGCGGCGCGCGACGGTCGCCGAGATCGCGTCGGCGACCGGGCTCGCCGAGGGCCGGGTGCGCCACGCCCTGGCGTTCGGCCGCATCCTGGGGCGGTGACCGGCTCCGGGGTGGGCCCGGGCGTGGTGCCGACCCTCTCGGCGTGATACCCGCGGTGGATGGTCGACTCCATCCATCTCTCCCGGCGCGACGTCCTCGGGCTCGGCGCTGCGCTGGGCGTCGCCGCCTCGGGCCTCACCCTGGCCTCCGACGCGGAGGCGGCGCCCTACAAGCCGTTCCACCCGTCGGTGGCGACGAACCCCCGGGTGTTCCTCGCCATCGCCATCGACGGCAAGACCCTCGGCCGCGTCGTCATCGAGCTGTTCGCGGACGCGGCGCCGAAGACCGCCGAGAACTTCCGCGCCCTCTGCACGGGGGAGAAGGGCGTCGGCAAGAAGGGGAGGAAACTCCAGTACAAGGGCTCCGCCTTCCACCGGATCATCCCCCAGTTCATGTGCCAGGGCGGCGACTTCACCAGCGGCGACGGCACCGGCGGCGAGTCGATCTACGGCGACAAGTTCGACGACGAGACCTTCCAGGGCAAGGCGGGTCGCCACTTCGGCCCCGGGACGCTGTCGATGGCGAACGCGGGGCCGCACACCAACACCTCGCAGTTCTTCCTCTGCACCAGCGCGACGCCGCACCTCAACGGGCGCCACGTGGTCTTCGGGCAGATCCTCACCGGCTACGACGAGGTCGTGAAGGCGATGGAGGCGGTGGGCAGCGCCGACGGCAAGCCGACCAGGAAGGTCGCCATCGCCGACTGCGGCGTGGTGGTGAAGGACGACAAGACGCCGGCGAAGCCGCCCGGTCCGCCGCCGCCGTCGGCCCCGCCGCCGGGCTCGCCGCCCGCGCCCCCGCCTGGCCCCGGCCCGCGGTGAGCCGTGCGTTCCCGCCGCAGCCACCGTCACTGCGCGGGCGCACGGCGGAGCTGGCGACGCTCGCCGCGCTGATCCGGGCGCGGCATCCGACGCGCCTGGCGCTGGTGGGCGGCGGCGGCAGCGGCAAGACGACGCTGGCCGCCGCCCTCGGTCACCGCCTCTCGCGCTTCTTCCACGGCCGGCGGAGCTGGCTGCGCATCGGCGCGTGGGACGTGACCACCGTCGCCAAGATGATGGCCCTCCAGCTCGGCGCCGGCGGCGAGGCCCCCCCGCTCGACCGGGTGCGCAGGGCGCTCGACCGCGAGGGTGACGCGCTGGTCGTCCTCGACAACCACGAGGACGACGCGGTCACCGCGAGGGTGCTCGACGCGCTGCGCGACACGCCCGTCACCTGGCTGGTCACGGCGCGCCGCTGCCTGCTGGGCGGGGTCACCATCTTCCCGGTGGTGCCGCCGCTGGTCGGTCGGCAGAAGGACCCCTTCCCCGCCATCGCGCGGCTGACGCCGCTCCTGCGCTGGCACCCGGTGGCGCTCGACGTCGCCGACGCGCTGGTGACGACGCGCACGGTGTCGGTGAGCGAGCTGGAGCGACGCCTGCGCGGCCGCGGCGTCGGTCGCATCGAGACCGTGGAGCACGAGGACGACGTCCCCGAGGTGCGCGCGGTGATCGCCGAGGCCGCGCGCGCTTTGCCGAGCGCGGCGCGGCGCATGCTCGGCGTGCTGGCGGCGATGGGCGGCGATCACATGGACGCGCGATCGCTCGGCCGGCTCGCGGGGGCAGGCGGCGGCGCGCGCGGCGCGGCGGCGGCGGCGGCGCTGGTGCGCCTGCGCGTGGTGCAGGTCCCGGTCCCCGGTCGGTTCGCCCTCCACGCGACGGTGCGCCACGCGGTGCGGCGAAGCTGGCGGGTCGACGGCACGGTCCGGGTCGCGGACGAGGACGCGGTGGCGCGCCACTACCTGCACCTGCTAGAGACCCGCGCCGGCGGAGAGCCAGGCCGGCTGGAGGAGGAGCAGACCCACCTCTTCGCCCTGATGGACTGGGCGCAGGAGCGAGGCGATCTCTCGACGATCCTGCGCGTCGGCGCGCTCGCCGAGCGCCTCGACGAGGCCAGCTGACCCTTGCCGCCTGCCGGTCGGTCGACCACGCTGCAGCGCTCACGCACCAGCGAGGCACGTACGGATGTCGATCGAATCATGTGGAATCTGCGGCGGTGATGGACGGCTCTCGAACTCCTTCGGGAGCGAGGCGCGCTGCCCGGGGTGCCACGGGACCGGTCGTCGCCCCGAGGGCGAGGCGGTCTTTCACGACGTCACCAAGACCAAGCCCTCTCACCATCGCCCCGCGAACGCGCTGGCCAAGGGTGAGAAGCAGACCTGGCCGACCACGTTCGAGGGCGGTCAGCTCGCGACCGAGATCAAGGCGTCGGGCCTGAGCGACGACACCAAGCTGCGGCTGACGCGCGAGATCATGGAGTATGAGGGCACGCACGGGAAGTGCACCCAGACGTTCACCAAGAAGATCCGCAAGCAGCTGCGACCGGGCGCCTGAGCGCGCGAGGGGGAATGATGGGAAAGAAGAAGGACAAGAAGGACCGCGCGCCGAAGAGCGAGCTGCAGGACGACGTCTCCGAGATGGAGAAGGTCGAGTCGCTCCAGACCGGCGAGGTCTCGGCCAAGAAGGCCAAGAAGGCCATCAAGAAGCACTACCTGAAGGAGCTCGCCAAGTTCGAGCTCGAGATGGTGAAGCTCCAGGAGTGGGTGAAGGACCAGGGCTTGCGCGTGGTGGTGCTCTTCGAGGGGCGCGACGCGGCGGGCAAGGGCGGCGTCATCAAGCGCATCACGCAGAGCCTCAACCCGCGCGTCTGCCGGGTGGTCGCCCTGGGGACGCCGACCGAGCGCGAG
>JBKJLX010000136.1:0-4699 GCA_046596645.1 Polyangiaceae bacterium | reverse complement strand
AATGATTCGCCGCGAGTCCACGTCGGCCGTCCACCAGTCGCTGTTGACGCTCACGTTGCGGGGATCATAACGCAGGAGCAAGCTCGGAGCGCCCCGTGGGGGCGTGCTTGCCGACCCCGACTTGCAACGCGGACGAGCACGCGACGCTACAGCGTGAACTCGAACGTCTTCTCCTCGGTCGTGCGCCCGGGTGACAGCTCCACCGGCAGGCCGAAGGTGCGCTGCCCCACGCGCGCCCCCAGCTGCACCTTGACGGGGGGGCGCGCGCCGCCGAGGCCGTCGAGGCGGACGACCACGCGGTACCGGCCGCGCGCGGGCTCACCCTCGCCCAGGAAGACGTTCTCCACGTTCTGCCCGTAGCAGTCGGAGCCGGCGCGAGGGCAGTCGCGGTCCTTCACCAGGCCGGAGCGGGTCGGCCCGTCGGTGGTCGCCAGCTCCCCGTCGGGATCGGTGACCTCGAGGTCGACGTCGGTGTCGGCCTCGCTCCACGCGATGGTGAACTGGAGGACGCCGGTCGCGATGCCGCAGCCCTCGTCGATGACGCCGTTGCAGTTGTCGTCCCGCGCGTCGAAGCACAACTCGGGCCCGGTGGGGACGCAGGTCATGGTGAGGGCCTGCCCGTCGGGCGTCACCACGTCGCGCATGCGCGCCGACGGATCGGCGGGCGGCGGCACCTCCCGGCAAGCGGGAGAAACGACGACGAGCGCCAGAGTGAGGAGCGCCACGACCGAGCGCCCCCGCGAGGATGGCCTCACACGGCCGAGGTCGCCTGCGGCGTCGGCCGGAGGGTGAGGCAACAGAAACGATTGGCGCATCGCGGGCGGGGAGCTTCGCAGGGCCGCGGGCCCCGTCGCAAGCGCGGCGGTCTGGTAGCCTCGCTGCGCCGGCGACCGGGGCCGCGGCGACGAAGGACGGAACGCATGCTGTGGGTGAGCGACGACGTGGCCGAGCGCATGGAGCGGCTGCAGATTCCCTTCAGCGACTGCGGCGTCGACCCTTATGGCATCTCGCGCAAGCACGTGGCGCGCTTCCTGACGATGCTGGAGCCGCTCTACAAGAGCTACTTCCGCGTCGACGCCCACGGCCTCGCCAACGTGCCCGCGCAGGGTCGAGCCATGCTGGTGGGCAACCACTCCGGCGGCTTCGCGGTCGACGCCGGCATGGTCATCGCCTCGATGTTCTTCTCCAAGAATCCACCGCGCCTGGCGCAGAGCATGGTGGAGAAATTCCTCGCCAAGACGCCCTTCGCCGCCATGTGGCTCAGCCGCTGCGGCCAGTTCCCCGGCCTGCCCGAGCACGCGGTGCAGCTCCTGCAGGACGACCGGCTGCTCATGGTGTTCCCCGAGGGCGCGCGCGGGACGGCGAAGCTCTACAAGGAGCGCTACAGCCTGGTGAACTTCGGCACCGGCTTCATGCGCCTGGCGATGCAGACGAAGACGCCCATCATCCCCTTCGGGTTCATGGGCGGCGGCTCGGCGGTGCCGACGGTGACCAACGCCTACGGCCTGGGGCGCGCGCTGGGCGTGCCCTACATCCCGGTCACCTACTACGGGCTCGCGGTGCCGCTGCCGGTGCACCTGGAGGTCGAGTACGGCACGCCCCTCCACTTCGAGGGCAGCGGCCACGAGGACGACGAGACGATCATGGGCCACGTCGAGGTGGTGAAGTCGACCATCGCGGCGCTGGTCGCCAGGGGCCGCGAGCGGCGCGCCGGCCGCCCGGTCGACGGACCCCAGGCGGAGACGGCGGCAGCCTCGTCTGCAGGAGGTGGGGCTTGAGGATCCTCGTCACGGGCATCGCCGGCGCCACCGGGCGCATCGTCGCCGAGCACCTGGCGGCGCAGGGGCATGAGCTCTTCGGCATCGATCGGCGCGAGTGGGCGGACCCGCCATCGGGCATCGAGATGCATCAGATCGACATCCGCAAGCGCGGCGCGGAGGACGTGTTCCGCAAGGTGCGGCCGGAGGTGGTCGTCCACATGGCGACGGTCACTCACCTCGTCGCGAACAGCGAGGACCGCTACCGCATCAACCTCGGCGGGACGCGCGCGGTGTTCGAGCACTGCCACACCTACGGCGTGAAGCACGCCATCTTCGTGGGGCGACACACCTACTACGGCGCTGCGCCCGACTCGCCGCTCTACCACACGGAGGACGAGCCCCCGATGGCGGTCTCGACCTTCCCCGAGCTCGCCGATCTCGTCGCCGCCGACCTCTACGCGGGCACCGCCCTGTGGCGCTACCCCGAGCTGACCACCAGCGTGCTGCGCATGGTCTACACGCTGGGCCCCACCGGTCACGGCACGCTGGCCACGTTCCTCCGCGGGCGACGGGTGCCCACGGTGCTGGGCTTCGATCCGCTCTACCAGTTCATGGCGGAGAGCGACGTCGCCCTCGCCCTCGACAAGGCGATCGAGGCTCGGCCGCGCGGCGTGTTCAACGTCGCCGGCCCGCAGCCGGTGCCGCTGGGCGTCCTGGCGCGCGCCGTCGGGCGCTCGGTGGTGCCGGTGCCGGAGGCGCTGCTCAAGTTCATGCTGGGTCGCTTCGGCCTGCCCAAGCTGCCGCGCGCCGCGATCGAGCACGTGAAGTACCCGGTGGTGATCGACGACCGGCTCTTCCGCGCGACCACCGGCTACCGCCACCAGGTGGACGAGGTGCGCTGCATGCACGACTACCGCGCAGCCTTCCCGTTGCCGGTCCAGTGAGCCGAAGCCGGCTTCAGAACGCCACGCCGAGGCCGAGCGAGCCGAGCAGCTGGATGATGCCGGCCTTGTCGTAATAATCGGTCTGCACGCCGCCGATGCCGGCCGTCTCATCGCCGGGGACGAACAGCGACGTCTTGTCGGCGATCGCGACGCCGATGCCGATGCCGCCGGAGAGGTTGAAGCCGACGTCGTCGTTGCCCCAGATGTTGGAGCTCCCGATCAGGAGGCCGACGATCGGCGCCGAGATGTCCTCGGAGGCGGACTGCTCCGGGATGTTGGGGTGGGTCAGCGTCGCCTCGAAGGTCTCGAAGCCGACGTGGCCCTTCACGAAGAAGCCCTTCAGGTACTTGCCGGACACGTAGAGGGCGACGTTGGCGGCGATGCCGAAGCCGGACTCCTCCACGAACTCGCGGGGGCTGCCCCAGATCCAGCTCGGCTCCACCTCGATGGCGAGCGGGCCGATGATGCCCACCTCCGCCTGGAACGTGGCGCGGCGGAAGACGAGATCGAACGGGTCGTAGCGGATCGCGTAGCGGCAGCAGTTGGGCTCGCGCTTCTCGCGGGGAGGAGGAGGCGGCGGGCCCTCGGGCGTGCCCCCGTAGCCGTAGCCCTGCGAGTAGCCGGAGCCGCCGTATGGCGCGCCGTAGCCGCCGTAGCCGCCGGGGGGCGGCTGGCCGTAGGGCTGGGCGTAGCCCCCGCTCGGCGGCATCTGCTGGGCGGGCTGGCCGTAGCCGGGGGGCGGCTGCGCCGGCGGCGCCTGCTGCGGCTGGCCCGGGGGCGGCTGACCCGACGGCGGCTGACCCGGCGGCGGCTGTCCCGGCGGCGGCTGTCCGAGCGCGGGCTGGCCCTGCGGCGGGGGCGCCGGGGGCGGCGGCTGCGGGAACTGCCCCGGAGCCTGGGCCGACGCCACGCCCGCCTGCACGGCGATCGCGAGGAGCACGGCGGACGAGAGGACGCGGCGCGAGCGGCGGGTGCAGAGCATCGAGCGCGAGGCTAGCGCGAGATGAGTGGAGCGTCGCGACCGAGGAGGCGGCGCGTCGTGGTAGAAGCCGCGCCCTTCCCGATGCGCCGCTCGACGCCCGACTGCTCCTTCCTCGCCCGGACCAAGCGGTCCTTCGTCGACACGCTGCCCCTCGCCGACGTGGCTACGTTCTCCTCCGCGCTGTCGCAGTTCGTCACCGACGAGCGCCGCGACCGGCTGCGCGCGGTGATCGGCGCGCGGCTCGACGCGGTGACGGTGGTGATGGATGCCCCGCACGACCCGCACAACGGCGCGGCGATCGTGCGCTCCTGCGACGCCTTCGGCATCCAGCGCCTGCACGTCGTGGAGCGGCGGGAGGGCTTCCTCTCGGCGAACTCGGTGTCGCGCGGATCGGAGCGCTGGGTCGACGTCGAGGCCTACGAGGACCCGCAAGAGGCGATCGCCCTCCTGCGCGAGCGCGGGTACGAGCTGGTGGCGACGCACCCCGAGGGGGAGCTGGCGCCGGAGGACCTGGCGACCGTCCCGCGGCTCGCGCTCCTCTTCGGCAACGAGCGCGACGGCATCGCCGGTGAGCTCCGCGCAGCGTGCACACGCGCCGTTCGCATCCCGATGCGCGGCTTCGCGGAGAGCCTGAACGTCAGCGTCACCGCGGCCATCCTGCTCCAGCACGCCACTGCGGGGCGGCCCGGGGACCTGGCGGAAGAGGAGCGCGATCGACTCTTCCTCCGCGCGCTCTTCTTCACGCTGCCGCGCGCGCCGGAGCTTCTCGAGGGGCAGGGGCTGTCACTTCCGGAGGCGGCGCGTCCGGGCGAATCGCCACTCGCGCCACCACGGCGGCGGCGAGGGCGGCGGTGACCTTGGCCGTGGGCAGGCGCGGCACGAAGGAGAGGACGCGCTCGTCCTCGCGCGCGCCATCCATCGCGCGAGCGCGACCGGCGACGGGACCGAGCGCGCGCTCCGCCGGCGAGCCGATCTGCACGCGCACCAGGATCTCGGGCAGCGCCACCCACCCG
>JBKJLX010000674.1:0-7545 GCA_046596645.1 Polyangiaceae bacterium | reverse complement strand
GCGGCTCGTCGCCTCGGCGAGTCGTTCGAGACGGTGGAAGGCCTCGACGGCCCCGACTTCGACGGGGAGGGCGAGCCGTCGTGAAGCAGCGCCCGTTCCTCGCCCTGTGGACGCTGGCCGTCGTCGCGACGGTGCTGGCGTTCGTGCTCCATCTCGGCCTGCGCGGACGCACCGTCGACGTCGGCTACAAGCTGGGCAAGGCGCGCAAGGAGCAAGCGCGGCTGCGCGAGGTGAAGCGCGTGCTCTCGCTGGAGGCGGCGAGCTACCGCGCCCCGCAGCGCGTGGAGATGGTCGCGCGCACGCTCTTCGCGATGACGCCGCCGCCGCCGGAGCGGGTGGTGGTGCTGAAGGGGCCGCCGGCCCCCTCGCGCGAGCAGCCGGCGGAGGCGCCCGACTCGCCCGCGCCCGCCGCGGCTCCGGCCTCGGCGGCGCCCGCCGCGCCGGGAGCTCCCGCGCCGTGAAGAACCTCGACCCCAAGCGCGCGCGCTGGATCAAGATCAGGATGAGCGTCGTCTGCGGGATGATGGGGCTCGGCCTGGGCGTCATCGTCTCCGGTGCCGACCGCATCCAGAACGAGGACGGTCAGGCCTGGCTCGAGATGGCGGAGCGCCAGCGGCAGCGGCGCCTGCACATCACCCCCAAGCGGGGCACCATCTTCGATCGCAACGGCACGCCGCTCGCGGAGAGCGTCGAGGTGCCCAGCATCTCCCTCGACTCGGTGGAGCTCCTGCGCGGCATCGAGGACCGCTTCGTTCCCATCCGCGCGCAGCAGTACGCCGAGCGCATCGCGGCCGCCGTCACCATGCCGGTGGAGGAGGTGCTGGAGAAGATCATGCGCCGCCGCCGGTTCGTGTGGCTGAAGCGTCGCGTCTCGGAGGACGAGGTGCGTGCGGTCCGCGAGCTGGGCTCCCGGGATCAGCGCTACCCGGTACGCGGCCTGGTGGTGGAGGGCGAGGGGCGCCGCTTCTACCCGAACCGCGAGCTGGCCGGTCCGCTCCTCGGCTTCGTGTCGCCTGACGGCGAGGGCCGGGACGGCGTGGAGCTGGCGCTCGACGGCGAGCTGCGTGGCCGCGCCGCCGAGGTGCACGGACTGCGCGATCGATCGGGACGGCTCATCTTCAGCGAGGGACTGGAGAACGAGCAAGCGCTGGCCGGGCACGACGTCCACCTCACCATCGACCGCGCCATCCAGCACACGGTGGAGCGCGAGCTCGACGCCGCGCTCAAGACCTACGAGGCGACCGGCGGCTCGATCGTCGTGATCGACCCCAAGACCGGCGAGATCCTGGCGCTGGCCAGCGCGCCCGGGTTCAACCCCAACGACTACAAGACGGCCGCCCCCGACCACCGCCGCAACCGAGCCGTCATCGACCGCTACGAGCCCGGCTCGACGATGAAGATCTTCACCGTCGCCAGCGCGCTGGCCGCGAAGACCGTCGACCCCGCAGAGCCCATCTACTGCGAGGACGGGAGGATGCCGATCGACAACGTCGTCATCCACGACACCCACGTCTACAAGTGGCTCACGCCGACGCAGGTGCTCGCCTACTCGTCGAACATCGGCACCGCGAAGATCGGCCTCGGCCTCGGTCAGCAGCGCCTCTACGAGGGCTTCCGCCGCTTCGGCTTCGGCGAGTCGCCGGGGCTGCCGCTCCCCGGCCAGTCGACCGGCGTGCTCCGCCCACGCGAGCGCGCATGGGTGCAGGTGGAGACGGCCGCCGCCTCCTTCGGTCAAGGCATCAGCGTCACCACCATGCAGCTCGCCATGGCCGCGAGCGCCATCGCCAACCACGGCCGGCTCCTCGAGCCGGTGCTGGTGCGGCGGGTGAGCGACTCCACCGGCGTCACGCTGCAGGAGGCGCAGACCAAGGTGCGGCGCAGCGCGGTGCCCCCCGGCATCGCCAAGCTCATGTCGGAGATGCTGGTCAGCGTGACGGAGGGCGACGCCACCGGCGTCGAGGCGGCCATCCCTGGCTTCAAGGTCGCCGGCAAGACGGCCACCGCGCAGAAGATCGACCCCGAGACCGGCCGCTACACCGACACCCACTACGTCGCGTCGTTCGTCGGCTTCGTGCCGGCCGACAAGCCGCGCCTCGCGATCGCGGTGGCGATCGACGAGCCGATGGCCGGCACCTACGCCGGCGGCTCGGTCGCCGCACCGGTCTTCCGCCGCGTGGGGGAGATGGCGCTCCGCTACCTCGGCGTCACACCGACCGACGCCGGCAGCCCGGTGAAGCTGAAGGAGATCTCGCAGGCGGCCAAGGCCGACCCCGGTGCCCGCGCGCTCGCCGCGCTCGGCGCCCCCGGCGCGTCCCCGCGCGAGGCCCGGCCGACCACGCCGCGCCGGCCGCTCAAGGCGACCGAGGTCATGGTCCCCGATCTCTCGGGCTACCCGGCGCGCGAGGCGATCCGGCTCACCACCGGCGCCGGCCTGGTGCCTGCGGTCGAGGGGTCGGGGCTCCTCTCCAAGCAGGAGCCAGAGCCGGGTGCTGTCGTCCAGCGCGGCACCCCGATCAAGCTCACCTTCGAACCGCCGTCATGAGCCCCGACTTCGCCCCCCCGTCGCGGCGCACGGCGCCCACGCCTCCCGCGGGCCTGCGCCTCGTCGATCTCGCGCGCGAGCTTGGCGGAGGCAGCACCATCACCGCCGGCACCAGCGCCGCGGGGCTGCTGGTGACGGGCGTGCGACAAGACTCGCGCGCCATCGAGCCAGGCGATCTCTTCGTGGCGCGCCGCGGCCGGACGGTCGACGGCACGCGCTTCGTGGCCCAGGCCATCTCGCGCGGCGCCGTCGCCGTCCTCGCCGAGCGAGGCATGGTCGACGGGCCGCTGCCGGTGCCGCTGCTCGAGGTGGCAGACGCCGCGACCGCCCTCGCGATCGCCTCGGCGTCGGTCTACGGGCACCCCACCTTCGCGCTGGACGTCGTGGGCATCACCGGCACCAACGGCAAGACCACCACCGCGCAGCTGGTCCGCGCGGTCATCGACGCCTGCGGGGGGCGCACCGGCGTGGTCGGCACGCTCGGTTACGCCTTCGACGACCTCGCGCTGCCGGCGACCCACACCAGCCCGGAGGCGGACGACCTCGCGCGCATCGCCCGCGCCATGCGCGATCGCGGCGCCACCCACCTGGTCATGGAGGTGTCGAGCATCGCCCTCGCGGCGAAGCGGGTGGAGGCGGTCCGCTTCCGCGTCGCCGCCTTCACCAACCTGACCCAGGACCACCTC
This sequence comes from Polyangiaceae bacterium, assembly GCA_046596645.1. Taxonomy (GTDB): domain Bacteria; phylum Myxococcota_A; class Polyangia; order Polyangiales; family Polyangiaceae; genus JBKJLX01. The sequence goes on along the minus strand of JBKJLX010000674.1, from coordinate 4,317 downwards.
GACTGGCACGGCACCATGGACGCGTACGCCGACGCCAAGGCGCGCCTGTTCACCGATCTCGCCCCCGGCGCCGCTGCCATCCACGTCGACGGCGAAGTGGGCCGCGCGCTGGCCTCTCGCCTCGCCGTGGGAGCGCGGCGGGTCCGCATCTCGCTGCGGGTCGACGCCACCGCCGAGGAGGCCGATCTGTGGCCGCTGACACTGGACCACGGCACCACCGGCATCGCCATGCGGGTCCGCACGCCGTCCGGCGAAGTCGAGGTCCGCTCGCCGCTCCTCGGCGCGCACAACGCCGAGAACCTCCTGACCGCGCTCGCCATCGCCCACCTCCTCGACCTCGATCTCGGCCTCGCCGCCGAGGCCCTCTCCGGCGACGTGGTGGTCCCGGGCCGCCTCGAGCGGTGCGACGCCCCCGCGGCGGGGGACGACGTGGTGGTGCTGGTCGACTACGCGCACACCCCCGACGCCCTCTCTCGCGCGCTGGCAAGCGTCCGCGCGCTCACCGCCGGGCGGGTGTGGTGCGTCTTCGGCTGCGGGGGTGACCGCGACGCCGGCAAGCGCGTCCTCATGGGGCAGGCGGTGGCGGCGGCCGCCGACGTCGGCGTCGTCACCAACGACAACCCGCGCTCCGAGGACCCTCGCCTCATCGCCGCCCAGGTCCTGGAGGGGCTGGAGGGCGGCGGCGCCGAGATCGTCGTCGAGCTCGATCGGCGCGCCGCCATCGCCCTCGCGGTCGGCCGCGCCGCGCCGGGCGACGTCGTCCTGGTCGCCGGGAAGGGCCACGAGACCTACCAGATCACCGGGAGCGCGACGGCGCACTTCGACGATCGCGAGGAGGCGCGCGCGGCGCTCGTCACGCGCCGCGGCGCCAGCGCGCCTCGCACGCCAACCGCAGCGGGAGAGCCGTCGTGATCTACGAGCTCTTCTACCCGCTCAAGTTTCACTACGGCTGGCTGAGCGGGCTCAACGTCCTTCGCTACATCCCGTTCCGCACCATCATGGCGACGATCACAGCGATGCTGCTGTCGTTCGTGCTCGCGCCATGGTTCATCCGCGAGCTGAAGAAGAAGCAGATCGGGCAGGTGATCCGCGCCGACGGGCCGGCCAGCCACCTCGCCAAGTCGGGCACGCCGACCATGGGCGGCGCGCTCATCCTCCTCGCGCTGCTCCTGCCCACCGTCCTGTGGGCCGACCTGCGCAACCCCTTCGTGCTCGCCACCGCCGCGGTCACTGCCGGCTACGGGCTCATCGGCTACCTCGACGATTACTTGAAGATCAAACGAAAGAGCTCGGGCGGCCTCGCCGGTCGCTACAAGCTCGTCGGGCAGACGCTCATCGGCTTTGCCGCCATCGGCTACACCTTCCTCGTCCCTTCGCGCATGCCGGCGGACTGGAACGCGATCAAGACCCGCGTCGGCCTGCCCTTCGTCGCCTTTTCCAAGTTCAACCTGGAGCTGCCGCTCTGGGTGTACGTGCCATTCGCGGTCTTCGTGGTGGTCGCCATGTCGAACGCGGTGAACCTGACCGACGGGCTGGACGGCCTCGCCATCGGCCCGGTCATGGTCAACGCCGGGAGCTACCTGTTCCTCGCCTACGCGGCGGGCGCCACGCTCTTCGGCTCGTCGATCGCGACCTACCTCGACATCCCCAAGATCGCTTCGGCCGCCGAGCTGAGCGTCTACTGCGGTGCCGCCATCGGCGCTGGCATCGGCTTCCTCTGGTACAACACGTACCCCGCCCAGGTCTTCATGGGAGACGTGGGCTCGCTCGCGCTAGGCGGTGGCCTGGGCATGCTGAGCGTGTTCACGAAGAACGAGTTCCTCAGCGTCGTGCTGGGGGGGATCTTCGTGCTGGAGGCGGTCAGCGTCGTCACGCAGGTCGTGAGCTTCAAGCTCACGGGCAAGCGTGTCTTCCTCATGGCCCCCATTCACCACCACTACGAGAAGAAGGGGTGGGCGGAGCCGAAGATCATCGTGCGCTTCTGGATCATCTCCTTCCTGCTCGCCCTGGTCTCCCTCGCCTCCATGAAGCTCCGCTGATGCTGCTCGACGCCTTTCGCAAGCCGTCCGGTTCGAAGCCGGTCCCGCCGCCGCCGTCCTCGCGCGCGGCGAACGGCAATCGTCACCTCGCGCCGGCGGCGCCGAGCGTCCCCTCGGTCCTCGCCGCGACCGGGCTCGGCAAGCTGGTGCGCTCCAGCCCCGACGGCCCGGTCGACTCGCTGCTGGCCGCGGTGATCCTCGCCCTCATCGGGTTCGGCGTGGTCATGGTCTACAGCTCGAGCGCGATCGAGGCGACGGTCCGATTCAAGGACGCCGAGTACTTCCTCAAGCGTCAGGGCATCTACGCGGCGCTGGCCCTGATCGCGATGTGGGTGGTGAGCCGCATCGACTACCGCCGGCTGCGGTTCCTCGCCTACCCGGTGCTGGTGGCGGTCATCGGCATGCTGGCGCTGACCGTCCTCGGCTTCGGCCACACCGCCGGCGGCGCCGATCGCTGGATCGCGCTGGGGCCGGTGCACGTCCAGCCAGCGGAGATCGCGAAGCTCGCCATCGTCCTCTGGCTCGCCTACTCGCTCTCCAAGAAGGCCGAGCAGATCAAGAGCTTCAGCGTCGGCTTCTTTCCTCACCTGCTGGTGGTCGGCGTCCTCTGCTTTCTCTGCCTGAAGCAGCCCGATCTGGGGAGCGCGGTGGTGCTCCTGTTCCTGACCTTCACGATGCTGTTCGTGGCGGGCGCGCGCGTCCCCTACATCATCGCGTTCACCGGGTTCCTGGCGGTCGGCGCGGTCGCCGCGGTGCGCTTCTCGCCCTACCGCTACGCCCGCTACGTCGGGTGGATGGACATGGACGCCCACCGCGACGGCCTGGCGTACCAGCCGTTCCAGTCGGTGATGAGCTTCGGGTCCGGCGGCACCTGGGGCCTCGGCCTGGGGCGCGGCCTGCAGGTGCTCTACCTGCCGGAGGCACACACCGACTTCATCAGCGCCATCATCGGGGAGGAGCTGGGGTTCGTGGGCATCCTCGGCCTGGGCGCCATCTACCTGGTCATCGTGTCGCGTGGCGTGAAGATCGCGCTCGCCGCGGCCGACGACTTCGGCAGCTACCTCGCCTTCGGCATCTCGACCCTCTTCGGGGTCCAGGCGCTCACCAACCTCGCGGTGGCGATGGCCATCCTCCCCACCAAGGGGCTGACGCTCCCGTTCATCAGCTACGGCGGCTCTTCGCTGCTGGTGAACGCGGCGGCGGTCGGGGTGCTCCTCGGCATCTCGCGACCGCGCCGCACGCTGGCCCCCACCGCGAAGGAGCGCGTGGCCGAGCGGGCGGAGCAAGCGGCGAGCGAGAGCGCGGCGCACCCGGCGCCCAGCGCGACCGGGCTCGTCCTCAGCAAGGCCGACGAGGGGGCGGACGGGTGGTGACCGTCCTCATCGCGGGCGGAGGAACGGGCGGACACGTCTTCCCCATGATCGCCGTCGGGGACGCGGTACGCGCCGCAGACCCCAGCGCGCGCGTCTTCTATGTGGGTACGGCGCGCGGGATGGAGGCGCGCTTGCTCCCCGATCGCGGCGACGATCTCGAGCTGCTCGAGGTCGCGCCGCTGCGCGGCGGCGGCGCCGCCGGCTTCGTGAAGGGCGCGTTCCGCGCGGCGGCCGTGCTGCCGGAGGCGATTGCTCTGCTCCGTCGCCGCCGGCCGGATGTCGTCCTCTCGGTGGGCGGCTACGCAGCGGGGCCGGTGGCGCTCGCGGCGCGCGCGCTGGGCGTCCCGGTGACTCTGCTGGAGCCGAACAGCGTGCTCGGCCTCGCCAATCGGCTGCTCGCGCCCTTCGCGGTGCGCGCATACACCGCCTTTCCCGAGGTCGAGCGCTGGCTGAGGCCCAGCGTGGTGAGGCGCGAGGGCGTGCCGCTGCGTCGCGCGTTCCACAAGGCGCCGTACGCGGCAGCGCAGGGCCGGTTCCGGGTCGTGCTGCTGGGCGGCAGCCAGGGGGCGACCGCGCTCAACGCCGTCATGCCCGACGCGTTCGCCCTGCTGCTCGCCCGCGTACCCCACGCCACGATCCTCCACCAGAGTGGTCGAGATCGAGACGAGGAGACGCGCGCGCGCTACGCGGCAGCCAACGTTCCCGAGGGCGCGGTGCACGTCTCGCCCTTCGTCCAGGAGGTCGCGAGCGAGCTGGAGCAGGCGGATGTCGTGGTCCAGCGCGCGGGCGCGTCGTCGCTCTTCGAGCTGTGCGCCATCGGCAGGCCGTCGGTGCTGGTGCCGTTCCCCTTCGCCGCCGACCAGCACCAGCTGAAGAACGCACGCTCGCTGGAGGCGGCCGGTGCA
>JBKJLX010000654.1:0-10248 GCA_046596645.1 Polyangiaceae bacterium | reverse complement strand
CGCCGTGGTCGTCCGCCAACGTCGCGCCCCGAGGCGTGGATGAAGCTCGCCAACGTCGACCAGGTCGCCGTCCTTCACGAGCCCGGGCACAGACATGTGCTCGAAGGACGCGCGTGGCAGGCTCAGCTCCGCGTGCGGGTCTCCTTTCTAGAACAAGAGCCGCAGGCCGCGCGCGGGATCGACGACCCGCGCGGCGGCGGCTGCGTCGCCGTCGTGCGCGGTGACCAGCAGCACCACCCCCACGGCAGCGCCGACGATCGCGATCCCGAATCCGGCGTTCGCGATCCACGCCTTGGTGACCGCCGCGTCGCGATCCGCCTCGAGCGCGTCGGCGCAAACGTTCGCGTCGCACGCGTCCTTCACGTCGCCCATCTCTCCGAGCGCCACGACGCCGAACGCGGTGCCGACGATGAGCCCAGCGCCGCCCGCGCCGAGCGCGATGTACGCCGGAACCCGTGACGACGACGACTTCGAGGCGGGGGGCGGCGTCGGCGGCGGTGTGCTGGCAGGGGGGGCGGCGGCGCCAGCCGGCGGCGCCGGCGCCGCCGCCGCCTCGTCCGCGGCCAGGAGCCTCTCCAGCCCCGCGATCCGCTTGGAGGCGACCTCGAGGCGCTCGGGGTTGTCCCGGGCGTTCGGCGCCGCGACCACGGACTTGTAGAGGGCCAGCGCCTCCTTCTTCTCACCCTGCAGCTCGTGGCAGCGCGCGCGCTGCATCGCCGTGCCGGCGGTGGGGTGCAGGGCGTGCGCCTCCGCGAACAGCGGGCACGCCTCCTCGTGCTGACCCTGATCGGCGAGCGGCACCGCGCGCTCGAAGAGAGCGCGCGCACGCTCCGCGTCGTCACCGGCTCCGGGTGCCTGCGCCGCAGGCGGTGCCGCAGGCGGTGCCTCCGGCGCTTGCGCGGCCGCGGCGCCGGCGGCGAGGACGACGACGAGGCCCGCGGCGATCCCGATCCATGATGTCTGCATGCGGTCTCCGTCGGTCGCGCGGTGCGGGAGGGATCTCCCGGCGCCGCCTCAATCGAAGCTGTTCCAGGCCTTCTTGCCCGTGCCCGTGCGCGAGGACGGCGGGGCCGGGGCCCGCGGGCGGGTCGGCGAGCGCGGAGCGGGTCCCCGCGCCGCCTTGGGCACCGGCGCGGGCGCCGACGGCCCCGCGGCCACGCTCGAGGCGGACGGGGCGGACGGGGCGGACCCGGAGGGTGCCACACTGGGCTCGCTGCGGGGCGGCTCCGCGGGCGTCGCCGGCAGGACCTCGGGTACGGCGGGCGAGGGCGGCACGCTGTCGACGGAAACGGCGCTCGGGGCGACGTCCGGGCGCGCGGGACCACCGAGCGCGACGACCACCGCGAACGCCAGCGCGGTCGCCGCGAGGCCTCCCAGGATGCCGACCGCGAGCAGCGGAGGACGATGGCCTCCGCGGCCCGCCGCATGTCCGAGGGGCGACGAGGTGGCGCCGAGCGTCCGCCCGTCGTGCCTAGCCCCCATCGGCGTCGCGCCGGCGATGACCGCGGGCTCCGTCCTGGCGTGCGCTGTCGCGGCAATGCCCAGCGGCAGACCCATCGCCAGAGAAAGCGAGCCCCGAGCGTCGGAGCTGGATGCGCGGAGCAAGGCGTCGATCTCGGCTGCGAGCTCCGCGGCGCTCGCCACCCGCGCGTCGCGGTCGCGGGCAAGACAGCGGGCGACCAGAGCGGCGATCGGCCGCGGCACCTCGGGCGCGACGGTCGCGAGGTGCGGCGCGTCGGAGGTGACGATGGAAAGGATGAGGGCGTTGTAGTTCTCGTCCTCGTGGGGGAGCCGCCCCGACAGCATCTCGAACAGGATGACGCCGAGCGCCCAGACGTCGGTGCGCGCGTCGACCTGGCCTTTCCCCGAGGCCTGCTCGGGGCTCATGTACGAAGGCGAGCCGAGCACCTGCCCGGTCCGGGTCGTGTTCATCGGGCCGTCCTTGCCGACGATCTTGGAGATGCCGAAGTCGAGCACCTTGACGACGGTGCCGTTCCCCGAGCGGTGGAGGAAGAGATTCGCCGGCTTGAGGTCGCGGTGGACGATCCCCTTCTGGTGGGCGAGGGAGATGGTGCTGGCGACGTCGCGCACGACCCGCAACGCCGTCTGCAACGGTGGCCGCGGCACGTCCGCGAGCCAGGCATCGAGGGGCTGCCCGTCGAGCATCTCCATCACGATGAACGGCGAGCCGTCGTCGGCCTTGCCGAGGTCGAGCACGTCGACGATGCCGGGGTGGCGGATGCGCCCCGCGACCTTGGCCTCGTTGAAGAAGCGCTGGAGGAGCGACTCGTCGCTGGCCAGGGCCGGGAGCATCACCTTGATCGCCACGTCGCGCTCGATGGACTCGTTGTGCGCCGCCCAGACGGTGCCCATGCCGCCCTCGCCGAGCAGGCGTGTCAGCCGGTAGCGGCCGGCGAGGACGGCGCCCGCGGTCAGCATCGGGTCCTCATGGCAGGAACAGGGTGGGAAGGTCGTCGCCCATCTCGCCCTGCCCGTCGCCCCGCGTCTCGAGGTCGCCCAGACCCAGCTGGGCGACGCCGTTGGTGCCCCAGCACTTCACCGTGGCGTCGTCGAGGAGGGCGCAGGAGACGTTCGTTCCAGCCGCGATCTGCTGCGCGAAGCGCCCTGTTCCCAGCGAAACGCTCGCCAGGTCGTCGCCCATGTCCCCCTCTACATCGCCCTCGTCCTCCACCGCACCCAGGCCCAGCTCGCCCGACTGAGAGTCGCCCCAGCACTTGAGCGTGTCGTCGTCGAGAATGGCGCAGGTGTGATCGAAGCCGGCTGCGATCGTCTTGGCCCTCCGCCCCGACCCGAGGTCGACGTGTGGCAGGTCGTCGCCCATCTCGCCCGTCTGGTCGCCGCGGTCGTCGGCGAAGCTCCCGCCCAGCCGCCCATCCAGGAAGTTGCCCCAGCACTTGACCCTGTCGTCGTCGAGGATCGCGCAGGTGTGCGCATAGCCGGCCGCGATGGCCTTCACGGTGCGGTCGGTCCCGAGGTCCACGTAGGGAAGGCTGCTGCCCATCTCCCTGTCGACGTCTCCGATGCTCGCGTCGGTCTCGAGGCCGATCTGCCCCGACGAGTAGCCTCCGAAGCACTTCACCTTGTCGGTGTCGAGGATCGCGCACGTGTGGAAGTTGCCGACGGCCACGGCCTTCACCGTCATGCCGGTCCCGAGGTCGATCGGCGGGAGGTCATCGCCCATCTCCCCCGGCTCATCGCCGAGGTCCTCGTCGTTGCCCTGGCCGAGGTTGCCCCAGAAGCCCGAGCCCCAGCACTTCAGGTCTCCCTGGTCGAGGATGGCGCAGGCATGGTGCTCGCCAATGACGACCTTCAGGGCCGTCCGGTCCGTACCCAGGTCCACGGGGACGAGGTCGCGTCCCATCTCGCCGGGCGTGTCGCCTCGCGTCTCCTTGCTGCCGATGCCGAGCTGCCCCTCCTCGTTGGACCCCCAGCAGACGACCGAGCGGTCGTCGCGGACCACACAGGTGGAGAACTTGCCGGCGCTGACGTCGACCGCGGTGCGACCAGGGCCGAGATCGACCGCCGGAAGCGTCGGGCCCAGCTCGCCGGGGTTGTCGCCACGCGTCGTTGTGTCGCTCTGGCCGAGCTGCCCGCCGCCGTTCGGGCCCCAGCACTTGACGCGACCGTCGGAGATCCGCACGCAACCGTGGCCGCCATGGTAGGTGACCTGGACGATCTGCTGGCACTCGCCGCAGCTGTCGCCGGTGATGGTGTTGTCGTCCTCGCACGCCTCCCCGTTCTCGACCGTGCCGTCGCCGCAAACCGGCTCTCCGCCCCCGGCCCCGCCGGCAGACGTGTCGGTGGAGCCGCCTCCCCCGTCGCTGGTGCCGCCGCCGGTGCTGGCCGCGTCACCCCCTCCGGGCCCGACCACCGCGGTGCTGGTGCCGGGGCCGGATGTCCCGGTCGCGCCGGAGCTCGCGGCCGTCGCCGCGCCCCCACCTCCATCGGTGAAGACGAGGTCGTCGCCGCCGATGACGACCTGACAGCTCGCCAGGAACAGCGGTGCGACCGCCAACCACGGTCGAGCTTCGGGCCAGCGCGTCATGCGGCGTTCCAGCGTACCGGTGCCGACTCGGGCTCACAAGCCGCCGAGCTGCGAGCCCTGCACGCGCCAGGCCCCGTGGCTGCGCGCCAGCACACCGGTTCGCGAGCGGCTGCTAGCCTTCGCGCCCCACATGCCCGACATCGTCAGCCCCATCGACGGGCGCACCGCTTTTTCCTGGGACGAGATGCCGCTCGAGGCGGCCCGCACCGCGCTCGGCCGCGCGCGAGACGCCCAGCGCCTCTGGGCGCGGACCCCGCTCGCGGAGCGCAAGCGCATCTGCCTGGCCGCGCACGACGCCTACGTGGCCCGGCTGGACGAGTACGCGCCCGCCATCACCCGCATGATGGGCCGCCCGGTGGGGCAGGTCCGCGGCGAGGCCACGCGGTCGATGAAGGAGCGCGTCGACGCGCTGGTGGCGATGGCGGAGGACGCGCTCGCCGAGCGGGCGCTCACCGACAAGCCCGGCTTCGAGCGGCGCATCGTGCGCGAGCCGGTGGGCATCGTCCTGGTGATCGCGGCGTGGAACTACCCGCTGCTGGTACCCACCAACGCGCTCTTCGCCGCCGTGCTGTCGGGCAACGCTGTCGCCATCAAGCACGCGCATCAGACGATGCCGGTCGGTCAGCAGCTCGCGGACGCGTTCCGTGCCGCAGGCGCCCCCGAGGGACTGGTGGTGTCGCTCTCCATCAGCCACGAGACCAGCTCGAAGCTGCTCGCCGAGCGCTGGTTCGGGTTCGTCTCCTTCACCGGATCGGTGCGCGGCGGTCACGAGGTGTACCGCGCCGCGGCCGCCGAGGGCTTCGCGCCGGTGGGTCTGGAGCTCGGCGGGAAGGACGCGGCGATCGTCCTGTCCGACTGCGACCTCGACGCCGCGGTGGAGAACGTGGTGGACGGCGCGTTCTTCAACTCCGGCCAGTCCTGCTGCGCCGTCGAGCGCGCGCTGGTGCACGAATCCATCGCCTCGAAGTTCACCGAGGCCTGCGGGGCCCTGGTGAGGAAGTACGTCGTGGGGGACCCGCTGGCGGAGGGCACCAACCTCGGCCCGGTGGTCAGCCTGGCCGGCGCCGAGCTGGTGCGTCGGCACGTGGCGGACGCCCTCTCGAAGGGCGGCCGGCGCGTGGTCGAGCCCGCGAGCTTCCAGCTCCCCTCGACCTCGGGCTGCTATGTCGCGCCGGAGCTCATCGACCATGCCGACCCGCGGTCGCTCCTCATGCACGAGGAGACGTTCGGGCCGGCGCTCGGCATCACGACGTTCAAGGACGACGCCGAGGCGGTGCGCCTGGCCAACGACTCGCCGTACGGCCTCACCGCCTCGCTGTGGACGAAGGACGTCGATCGCGCGCGCACCCTCGGTGCGCAGCTGGAGGTGGGCACCGTCTTCCTCAACCGCTGCGACTACCTCGACCCCGCGCTCCCGTGGACGGGCGTGAAGGACTCGGGGAGCGGCGTCTCGCTGTCGCACCTCGGCTTCCTCGCGGTCACTCGACCCAAGAGCTTCCATTTCCGTCTGCCGTGAGACAGCCGCTGCAAGCACGGCCGGCTGGCGTGAGGCAGCCGGCGCCACCCTGCCGCCTGCCCTGATCCTAGGAGGTCCCGCGATGCCCGACGACAAGGTGAAGCCGATGGACGGAGTCTCCTCGGTGGAGGAGCTGGAGCGTGCCCTCGACCAGCACGGAATCCGCCGCTTCAAGATGGCGGCGTTCGACGTCGACGGCGTGATGCGCGGCAAGTACGTCGAGCGCTCGAAGTTTCTCTCGTCGGCGAAGAGCGGCTTCGGCTTCTGCAACGTCGTCCTCGGCTGGGACAGCGGCGACCAGCTGGTCGACGGCCTGAAGGTTGCGGGCTGGCACAACGGCTACGAGGACGCGCCGGTCGGCCTCGACCTCGGGACGCTGCGCCGCGTCCCCTTCGAGCCAGACACCGCGATGCTGATCGGCTCCTTCACCGGCGCCTACGCCGAGGTGTGCCCGCGGACCGCGCTCCAGCGGATCGCCGCGAAGGGGCGCGCCATGGGCTTCGAGGCGCTCGGCTCGCTCGAGTACGAGTTCTTCGTCTTCGACGAGACGCCGGACTCGGTGCGCGCCAAGGGCTACCGCGACCTGAGGCCGATGACGCCGGGGATGTTCGGCTACTCCATGCTCCGTAGCGGCGTTCACGCGGACCTCTACCACGAGCTCCTCGACACGATGGAGGGGCTGCGCTGCCCGATCGAGGGCCTCCACACCGAGACCGGCCCCGGCGTGATCGAGGCGGCCCTGCGCTACGGACCAGTGGTCGAGGCGGCCGATCGCGGCGCGATCTTCAAGACCTTCACCAAGATCCTCGCCCAGCGCCGCAACCTGATGGCGACCTTCATGGCCAAGTGGAGCTCGAAGTACCCAGGCTCCAGCGGGCACATCCACACCTCGCTGCTCGACGTGAAGACCGGCGAGAGCGTGATGCACGATCCGGCGGGCGAGCACGGAATGAGCAAGGTCATGCGCTCCTTCGTCGCGGGGCAGGTCAAGTACATGCCCGATGTACTGGCGCTCGTCTGCAGCACCATCAACGCCTACCGGCGCCTCGTGCCGGGCATGTGGGCACCGACCAGCGTGAGCTGGGGCGTGGAGAACCGGACCACCGCCCTCCGCGTGGTGCCGGGCGGGCCCAAGGCGCAGCGGGTCGAGTACCGGATCGGCCCCGCCGACGCCAACCCGTACCTGGCGCTCACCGCCGCGCTCTCCACCGGCCTCCGCGGAATCGAGGAGGGCCTGGAGCTCGGCCCCATGATCGAGGGCAACGCCTTCACCTCGAACGTCCCCCAGGAGCCGCTCCCCACGACGCTCGCCGGAGCCGTGGAGAGGTTCGAGACCTCCGCGTTCACGAAGGAGGTCTTCGGCGAGACCTTCGTCCACCACTTCGCGACCACGCGGAAGCACGAGCTCCGCGAGTTCCAGAAGCACGTGGCCGACTGGGACCTCGCTCGTTACTTCGAGATCATCTGACACGCGGGGGACGCCCCCGCGGACCCCCAGCACTCACAACTCAAGGGGCGCACATTGAAGGGCGGGGCACCCCTCAGAGGACGACCCTGCCGTGCTGGTCCTTCTGGGCGGTCGGGGTGGTCTGGCCGACGAGGGACTTGGCGGCGTCGACCCAGTAGCGGATGCCCTTGGTGCCCTTCATGTCCCAGAACTCGCCCTCGCGCGGGGTGAACTTGACCAGGCACAGGTTGGGGTCGTTCTTCCCCTCGGGGAACCACACCTCGACCATCTTGCTCCAGTACTTGTCGATGCGCGCGCGGTCGCGCGTGATCGCGATCCACCCGCGGAGCACCACGTGGCGCGCGTCGGACTGCGCGGTGATGTAGGCCTCGGTGTCGATCAGCGCCTCGTGCGCGATCTGCCCGTCGACCGAGGTGAAGAACCACACCGAGTGGTCCTCCTCCACCGCCTGGATGCGCATGGGCCGGCCGTGAAGGTGCTCGGTGCCGTCCGAACGCTTGGTCATGAGGATCGCGTCCTCGAAACCCTCCAGGATCTTGTGGAGCTGGGTCACTTCGTCGACGGTCTTGGGCGTGTTCTTCGCTGCGGTCGCCATGGGCGTCCCTCCAGGTTCGGGTCTCTGCCGTACGGAGCCAGCAACGGTCAGGCCACCTGCTCCCACGCGGAATGTCGGCGGGTTCCGGCCGGTTGACCTGGACACGTGTGCCCCGCATTGAGGGCATACGCCTCGGGTGCGACACTCCGCCGCCATGACGTCGTCCACCTCCTCGTCGGAGCTGCCGCGCGGCCGCTCGAACTACCCGACCCCGTACCGCATCGGTGCCGGCTGCACGTCGGAGCTGCCCGCGGCGTGCCGCGAGCTCGGCTTCCGCAAGGTGCTCGTGGTCACCGATCCCGGCGTGGTGAAGCTCCCCTGGTTCTCGAAGCTGGAGGCGGGGCTGCGCGAGGCCGGCCTGCTGGGCGGCGTCTTCGCCGCCGTAGGCGCGAACCCCACCGACGCCGACGTCAGCGCCGGGCTCGCCGCCCTGCGCGAGGCCAAGGCGGACGGCCTGGTGCTGGTCGGCGGCGGCTCGCCGATGGACGTCGGCAAGTGCATCGCCCTCCTCGCCGACAACCCGGGCACCGTCTTCGACTACGAGGACGTGGGCGACAACTTCAAGCGCGCCGACGCCGACAAGGTCCTCCGGATGATCGCCATCCCCACCACGGCAGGGACCGGCTCCGAGGTCGGGCGCTGCGGCGTCATCGCCGACCCGCGCGATCACGCAAAGAAGATCATCTTCCACCCGCGCCTCCTGCCCGCGCTGGTTCTGGCCGACCCGGAGCTCACGGCGGGGTTGCCGCCGCGGCTGACAGCGGCCACCGGCATGGACGCGCTGGCCCATGCGTTCGAGGCGTACTGTGCCCCCGGCTACCACCCCATGGCGGACGGCATCGCGCTCGAGGCCATGCGCCTCATCACGCGGTGGCTGCCGGTCGCCGTGCGCGACGGGTCGAACCTCGAGGCGCGGACGCACATGCTGATGGCGGCAACGATGGGCGCGACCGCGTTCCAGAAGGGCCTGGGGCTGGTGCACGCGCTGTCGCACCCGCTGGGCGGGGTCACCGGCATCCACCACGGGACGGCGAACGCGATCTTTCTCCCCTACGTGCTCCAGTTCAACCGCGCGACGGTCGAGGACAAGATGGTGCTCCTCGCCCGCTTCCTCGACCTGCCGAAGCCGGGCACCGACGGGGTGCTCGACTGGCTGCTCGCCCTCCGGAAGGAGGTCGGCATGCCCCACGCGCTGGCCGGGGAGAACGGCGCCGACGCCTCGATCGCCCGCAAGATCGCGGAGATGGGGATGAACGACCCCTCGCTGGGCGGCAACCCGCGCAAGGCGACGGTCGACGACCTGGAGAAGGTGATGCGGGCTGCGCTGAGCGGAGACGTCGCGGCGGCGTCATGATGTGAGCGAGGCCACGATGACCCAACCGAAGCGAGCCCTGGCGCGGCGACCGACGACCGCCCTGGAGACCGACACCTCCGTTCCCAGGCACGCGGCGCTGGTGCTCGTCGTCGCCGCGGTGGCGACCCTCGGGCTGCCGCACGTCCCGGTGGCGCGCTGGCTGGTCTGGCCGCTGGTGCTGGTCAGCACCCTCGCCCACGAGCTGGGCCACGGCATCGCGGGGCTCCTGGTGGGCGGATCCTTCGAGGAGCTGGTCATCAGGCACGACGCCTCCGGTCACGCCCTCGTGTCCGGCCCGGGAGGGCGCCTCGCCCAGGCGTTCGTCTCCGCCGGCGGCCTGGTCGGCCCGGCCATCACCTCGATGGGTCTCTTCCTCATGGCGCGCCGCGAGCGGTGGTCGCGCATCGCCCTGGGGGCGATGGTGGTGGGCCTGGCGCTCACGCTGGCTTTCTTCTCCCGCAACCTGTTCGGATTCTTCTTCATCGCCGCGCTGACCGCGGTGCTCGCGGTGATCGTGCGCTGGGGCAACGCCACGGTCGCGCGCTTCACCCTGGTATTCCTGGCGGTGAACCTCGCGGTCAGCGTGTTCACCCGCGGCGACTACCTGTTCATGCGCAGCGCCGGTCCGGGCCTCGACTCCGACGTGCAGAACATGAGCGACGCCCTGTTCCTGCCCTATTTCGTGTGGGGCGCGCTCTGCGGCGCGATCTCTCTGGCCGCTCTGGTCACCGGCCTCTGGCTGTACCTGCGCCGAGGGCGCGCCACGACCGCCTGACCGTGCTCGAGCCCGGCGCCGACCCGTTCGACCTCCAGCGCTTCGTCGAGGCGCAGCGCGGCGTACACCAGGTCGCGCTGAACGAGATCCGACATGAAGCTACGCTCGTGCGCGACGCTGTTCCTGAAGGTGACGGAGCCGGGGTCGCCCTTCGAGCGGCTGCTCCAGCGCTTCTTCGCCGGCGCGTCCGACGAGGGAACGCTGCGGCGCCTGCCGCGATGACCGCGCGCGCGGCGCGGACGATCCTCGACCTTCTGGCGCAGCGCGCCGAGGACGCCTCGATCTGTCCCTCCGAGGCTGCGCGCGCGATCGACCCCGAGGGATGGCGCGCCCACATGGAGGAGGTGCGCCAGGCGGCGCTCGATCTGGCGAAGCGCGGGGTCGTCGAGATCACGGCGCGCGGGCGTCGCGTCGAGGGTGTGCCCCGCGGACCGATCCGGATCCGCCGCGTCGCCAGGCCCGCCGCGTCGCCAC
>JBKJLX010000549.1:0-4441 GCA_046596645.1 Polyangiaceae bacterium | reverse complement strand
CGCGTCGGTTGAGCAGACCGGTGAGCGGATCGGTCGTCGCCAGCCGGACGAGGCGCTGCTCGTAGTCGCGACGCGCGGTGGTGTCGTGCAGGACGACCCCGAACCCGGTGGCCTCCCCGTCGGGCGCGAGCAGCGGCGACACCAGGGCCTCGGCCCAGCGTGTCCTGGGATCGGCGGTGCGCAGCCACCCCTCCAGCTTCACGCCGCCCGAGCTGATGGCCTCGGCGATCAGCCGCGCGGTGTCGATCTCCACCGGCGAGGCGTCGAAGAGCGCACCGAGTGGGCGGCCCATCACCGAGGCGTCGTCGCCGTCGACGAAGCGTGCCAGCGATCGGTTCCACTCGTCGATGCGACCCTGTCGATCCGCCGTGAAGAGCGCGTACTCCTTCACGCTCTCGACGATGGCGCGCAGCCGCTGATCCTGGACGAAGAGGCGGCGCTCCTGCGCCACCACCCTCGTGACGTCGCCGAGGACCGCGGCACACCGACTCCTGTCGATGGCGAACACGGTGATGGCGATGATCGTCGGCTCGCCTCGGGGGCCGGGCAGCGTGGCCTGGCGTTGCTCGATGATGGTGCCGCTCTCGGGCGCAAACCCGGCGATCGCGTCGCCGAGCCCGGGCGCGAACGGCTCGAGCAGCGCACACAGGTTGGTGAGCGCGCCCGCCACGGCGATCGGCATGAGCAGCGCCGCGGCGACCGGGTTGATGAGCTCGATGCTCCCGTCGCGGCGCATCTGGATCGCCGCCACCGGGCAGAGATAGAGGAAGCGGAGCAGGGGCTCGAGCTCGACCTCGCCAGCGGTCACGACTGCCAGTCGACCAGCATGTACATGCGCCTCGCGCCCGCAGAGCGGAGGAGACGCAGCGTCACCGGGGTGGGCCGCATGCGGAAGGTGAACGTGTACGGGAGGGTGACGTCGAGCTCGATCTCGCTCTCGAAGCGGTGCGCCACCATGAAGTTGTTGGTGCAGGGAGCGACCGCCTGGAAGAACTCCTTCCCGAGGACGCTGGCGGCCGAGAGGCCGGACTTCTCCGACTCTTGCGCGTTGTACGCCAGCACGATGCCGCCTTCTCCCAGGGCGACCACCCCGAACGGGAGGGCATCGAGCTGCGCGTCATCGTGGGTGTCGAGCAACGCCAGCGCCTGGGGATCGGAGAACTGCATCATTTTGATCTGTGCCTCGAGCTCAGCCTACGCCGGTGGGCGCCTCGGCGTCGGCCGCATCCTTGGCGGGGCCGCGGTTGCGTCGGCGGCGGCGCCGCGCCATCCAGGCGGCATGACCGAGCTGCAGCGCGACCTGGTCGAGGAGAGCGCTGGGCCGATCGCGTGAGGCAGCTCACCGCGCGCGAGCGGGCGATCAACTACGCCGGCATCGCGCGCGGCCTGCCGGGGTTCATCGCGCGGCCCTTCGCGCCGCGCCGGCTGACCGAGGCGTACCAGCTCGATCGGCTGCAGCGGCTGGTGCGCCACGCGGCGGTGAAGGTGCCGGTCTACGCCGAGCTGTACCGCAAGGCGGGGTTCGACCCGCGCGACCTGCGGTCGCTCGAGGACCTGCGCCACGTGCCGGCGGTGCGGAAGCGCGACCTCCGCGACGCGTGGCCGGAGGGCTGTCTGGCGCGCGGGCTGGATCTGGACCGCTGCGTGGTGTCGAAGAGCTCGGGGTCGACGGGCGAGGTGCTCTCGGTGGTGCACCGCGCCGATCGACTCGCGGTGCAGGGCCTGGCGCTGGTGCGCCTGCTGGCGATGGGCGCGGCGTACCGGCCGTGGGACCGCTTCACCTACGTCTACACGTCGGAGTATCCGGCGCGCGGGGCGCTCGGCGTCTACCCGATGGAGTGGATCCACACCCTGTCGCCGGTCGACGTCGTTGCGGCGCGGTTGCTCGCCTCGCGACCGGCGTTCCTCGCCTGCTACCCGAGCCACCTGCGCGCCATCGCGGCCGAGCTCGGGGAGGGGCGGTGTCGCGCGCTGCGGCTGCGCGCCATCTCGGTGTCCTCGGAGCCATCGACGCGCGAGGAGCGGGCGCACCTCGCGGTGCTGTTCGGCTGCCCGGTTCTGGACGAGTACTCGACCGAGGAGCTGACGCGCGTCGCCGCGGAATGCACGGCAGGGAGCCGACACCTGTTCGAGGACATCGCGCTGATCGAGGTGCTCGAACCGGACGCAGACCGCGCCGTGGAGGACGGGGCGCGCGGGGAGATCACCGGCACCTACCTGCACAACCTGGCGATGCCGTTCATCCGCTACCGGCAGGGCGACATGGGGCGGCTCGACGCCTCCACGCGCTGCCGCTGCGGGCGGACCAGCCGCATCCTCGCCGACCTGGAAGGGCGTCGCCTCGACGCCTTCACCCTCCCCAGCGGGCGCGTCCTCACCTCGGGCTGGCTGCTCGACGCGACGTACTCGTTCCTCTTCGACGTCGGCGCCGACATCGCCGAGCTGCGGGTCACCCAGGAGCGGCGTGATCGCGTCCGGATCGAGCTGGTCACGGGCCGCACGTTCGAGGCGTCGCACGCGCAGTCGATCGAGCGGCGCTTCCGCGAGCTGGTGGCCGAGCCGATCGAGGTGGTGGTCGCGGTGGTCGAGCGCATCGAGCGCACGGCGGGTGGGAAGCACCACCCCATCCGTTGTCTCGTCCACGAGGTGGACTGAGCGACCCGGAACCGGATGGCGGAACCGGACGCCCCAACCGGAACCGGAACCGGAACCGGAACCGGAACCGGATGCCGGATGCCGGAACCGGATGCCGGATGCCGATGCGGGGGACGACGATCAGCCCGGGGTGCTGCCCGCGGCCAGCGCGACGAACGCGGCGAGCACGACGAGCATCATGAGGTGGCGCAGGTCGGCGCCGCGGACGCGGGAGGTGAGCTTGGCGAGCATGGGGACCTTTCGTGCGCAGGTCAGCGGGGCGCCGCTTCCCGACGGCGCCGCGCAACATACAGGACGACGAGCGCCAGGACAGCGGCTCCGGCGCTCGCGATCAGATCGCCCCTCGAGAACGACCCCGGGACCAGGCGGGGCAGCTGCAACAGCTCCCAGCCGACGGCGATCGCGACGGCGACCGTGGTCCAGGCGCGGCGCGCCACCGTCGGACCCTCCTCCCACATCAGGAGCGGCGTCGCGGTGAGCGCGTAGGCCCACGCCGCGTCGGGGAGCTGGTCGCGCGCCCAGCCGCGCACGCGGAAGACCGGCCTACCATCGAGCCCGATGCTCTCGCTCGTCCACTCCGCCAGCGTCGGGGCCGGGCGCACCAGCAGGTAGATGGCGCAGCCGACGGCCAGCGGCAGCGCCACGTGCACGAGCACGCGCGCGAGGCGCCGCCCGTCGAGCCTCACCGCGGCGCGCTCGACGTCGGTTCTCCCGCGGCCGGGACCAGCTCGCCCGACGCCAGCGGCGGGGCCTGGCGGAAGCCGCGCACCAGCGCGGACAGGTCGACGATCTCGGGGGTCGGGAGGGCCTGGCGGAGCCGCGGCAGGTTCTGGAACGGCACCTCGGGGAAGTGGTGGTGCTCCCAGTGCAGCCCGATGGCGTGCGGCATCACGATCGCTTCGAACAGCGGGTGCATGCGGATGCGGTGCGTCCCCCGCGTGCCCAGGTGCTCGGTGAAGATGCGCAGGCGAACGCCCGACCAGAAGACGGTGGCGATGCTGGCGACCCACAGCATCGGCACCCACAGGACGCCGAGGCGCCAGGCGACCCCGAGCGCCGCCGCCCACGCGAGGAGGAAGAGCGCCGCCTCGCCGGCGCGCACCGGCCGCGTCATGCGGCCCGCTGCCATCAGGTGGGGGATGCCACCGCCGACCAGATCGCTGGCAAAATGCAGGCTCTGGCGTCGCCGCAACGGAAGCTGCCATTGTGGCAGCAGGCGCCGGTGCCCGACCTCCGGGTCCTTCTCCGTCCCCAGGGCCCGGTGGTGCACCAGGTGATAGCGGCGGTAGCCGGCGAGGGTGAGCCCGAGCGGCCAGGCGGCGAGCGGCGCCCCCAGGAGGTCGTTCCACCGGCGCGAGCGGGCCACCAGACCGTGCGCGGCGTCGTGGAAGAGCGCGCCGAGCCCCTGCTGACGCGAGCCGAGGGGCAGCACGGCGAGCACGTAGGCCAGCGGATGATCGACCACCGCGACCAGCGCAAAGGTCGCCGCGATGATCGCCCAGTCCATCGCGCAAGCCGCGAGCCAGCGGGCCGGCCGGCGCACCTTGAGCGCGGCGAGCAGGGCAGGGTCGACCGCGGGCCGTCGCCGCGGTCGTGCGGGCGTGACCGCGGCGGACATCGGCGGATCATCGGCCGCGGTCGCCCCTGCCGCAACCGCCGCGGACGGTGCGTGCGACGTCGTAGGCCCTGCCCGCGCCTCGCGGCGTGGCGCGCACTCAGCTTGCAGCGTGGCAGGCGCTCCGCTCGCATGATGCCGCGATGTGGCTCCAGCGCGGGCGGCGCGAGC
>JBKJLX010000030.1:0-3696 GCA_046596645.1 Polyangiaceae bacterium | reverse complement strand
GGTGCCGTTCGACGAGCTGCTCCGACGCCTGGGCGAGCTCGAGCGTCGCCTCGACGCCGGCGGCTCCTCCGCGGGCCCGCCGCCCGCCGGCCCCGCGGAGGAGCCGCCGGCGTCGAGGCGACGCTCGAGCTCGCCCAGGCGTCGGAGCAGCTCGTCGAACGGCACCAGCGGCGGCCGCCGCGCCAGGCGGACCAGCGCCATCTCGAAGGAGGCGCGCGGCGAGGCGCCGGTCGCGATCTCGTCGAACGCGCGAGAGAGGCCGAGGTGCAGGCGCGCCAGATCCTCCACCGAGGCGCCCGAAGCGAGGTCGACCAGGTCCGCCTTTTCCTGATCGGGCACGTCGACGAGTCCCCGCCCCTCCGGCGCGACCTTGGCGACCACCAGATCGCGCAGGTGCTCGAGGAAGTCCGACGCCACCTTGCGGATGGCGTACCCGCTCTCTGCCAGCTCGGACACGATCTCCACCGCGACGCCCGCCTCCCCCTTCACCAGAGCGGAGGCCAGACGGTGGAGGATGCTGCGCGCCGCGACGCCGAGGACGCGCGTCGCCCCCTCGGACGAGATGCGCTCGCCGGGGCCGGCCCACGCGATCACTTGATCGAGCAGGCTCATCGCGTCGCGCATGCTGCCCGCGGCCTCGCGCGCGACCAGGTTCACCGCGCCGTCCTCGGCCTCGATCCCCTCGGCCGCCAGGACCTGTCGCACGCGGCCCGCCACCGCGGTCGCGGCGATCAGCTTGAAGTCGTACCGCTGGCAGCGGCTGAGGATGGTCGCCGGGACCTTGTGCACCTCGGTCGTCGCGAAGATGAACTTCACGTGGGGCGGCGGCTCTTCCAGCGTCTTCAGGAAGGCGTTCCACGCGGATGTCGAGAGCATGTGGACCTCGTCCACGATGTAGACCTTGAAGCGATCGCGGGCCGGCCGGTAGTTCAGCGTCTCCTGCAGGTCGCGGATGTTGTCGACGCCGGTGTTGCTGGCGGCGTCCATCTCGATGACGTCCATGTCGGCGCCGATCGTGATGTCGAGGCACTGCGGGCACTCGCCGCAGGGGGTCGCGGTGGGGCCCCTGGCGCAGTTGAGCGCCTTGGCCAGGATGCGCGCGCTGGTCGTCTTCCCCACGCCGCGGACGCCGGTGAAGAGAAAGGCGTGCGCGATGCGCCCGAGGGCGATCGAGTTCGCCAGCGTGGTGGCGACGTGCTCCTGCCCCACCAGGTCGGCAAAGGTCTGGGGCCGGTACTTCCGGGCGAGGACGACGTAGCTCACCGCCGGGCGGTGTTACCAGGAATCGTCGTCGCCGGACACCCGCGCCCGTTGCAGCGCGGCGCGATTTCGGCGACGTTCCGGGCCCCATGGCCGGCAACATGCAGTTCCGCGGCGGTATGAACGAGCTGATGCGCCAGGCGGCGCGGATGCAGCGCAAGATCGACGCGCTCAAGAACGACATCAAGGACGAGGAGGTCTCCGCCAAGAGCGCAGGGGACAAGGTCGAGGTCACGGTGACGTGCGAGGGCAAGCTCCGCGGCATCAAGGTCGACCCCGACTTCCTGAAGGAGGACGTGGAGCTCGCGATGGACGCGGTGTGCGCCGCGGCCAACGCCGCGCTGGACGCCGCCGACAAGCGGGTGGAGGCCGAGGTCAACAAGGTGACCGGCGGCCTGAAGATGCCCGGCATGTGAGCTGCGGGCACCCGCGCGCCGACCCCGAACCGAACGCCCGCTGACCAGAGTTTCCCGCCGTGCTGTCCCCCGTGCTTCCTGAGCGACTGGGCCGCGTCGTCTCGCTGCTGGCGAAGCTGCCCGGCGTGGGCGACAAGACCGCGCAGCGCTACGCCCTCTTCCTGGCGACGACCGAAGAGCGCGTCGCGCGCGATCTGGGCGCGGCGCTGGTCGAGCTGCGCGACCGGGTGCGACCCTGCTCGCGCTGCAACCACGTCGCGGAGCGGGAGGACGGCGCGGTCGACGATCGCGGCACGCTCTGCGCGATCTGCCGCGACGGCCGGCGGGATCCGTCGCTCCTGTGCGTCGTGGCGCGCGTGCAGGACCTGCTCGCCATCGAGCGCAGTGGCGCCATGCGCGGCCGCTACTTCGTGCTCGGACGCTTGCTCTCCCCGCTGGAGGGTGTCGGGCCGGATCAGCTGGGGCTCGATCGACTGCGCGACATCGTGGCCGGGCGCTTCACCGCGGGGGACGAGCCGGTGCGCGAGGTGCTGTGCGCCACGCCCCCCTCGGTCGACGGCGAGGCGACCGCGCTCCTACTCGCGCGCGAGCTCGAGCCCATCGGCACCCAGGTGACGCGCATCGCCAGCGGCGTCCCCCACGGGGGCGATCTCGAGTTCGCCGACCAGGTCACGCTCGGACGGGCCATCGAGGGCCGGCGCAGGTTCGGCTGAGGCCGGATTGGAGGACGACATGGGCAAGACGGTGATCTCCACGGATCGCGCGCCGCGCGCGATCGGTCCCTACGTCCAGGCGGCGCGCGCCGGGGACTTCGTGTTCTGCAGCGGCCAGATCGCGCTCGACCCCGCCACGGGGGAGATCGCGCCCGGCGGCGTCGAGGTGGAGACGCGCCGCGTCCTCGACAACCTGACCGCGGTGCTCGAGGCCGCTGGCACCAAGCTCTCCGACGTCGTCCGCACGACCATCTTTCTGGCGGACATGAACGACTTCGCGGTGGTGAACCGCATCTACGGCGAACGCTTCGCGGACCCTCACGGCGCCTACCCGGCGCGCGCGACGGTCCAGGTCGCCGCGCTTCCCAAGGGCGCCCGGGTCGAGATCGACGCGGTCGCCTACTCTCCTGGAGATCGACCATGAGCACGAGCGACGACAAGAGCACCGGCGCGGGAACCGACGAGGCGAAGGGCACCGCCGGACAGGCCTCCAAGATGGCCGCCGAGGCGGCGCCAGCGGCGGAGGGCGAGGGCGCAGTGAAGCCCCACGTTCGCAAGAGGAGCGTCGCGAAGTCGGCGTCCACCGCCGAGCGTCCCGCCTTCGAGGCGGCACCGGCGGAGGCCGCGGCGGAGCCGCCGCCGAGCGCGCCCCCGGCGTCGGGTCCCACCGCACCGCCCAGCGGTCGTGCGTCGGGCGACTTCGACCTGCCCGCGGTATCGGTCGGCGACGTGCCGCCGCCGCGCGCGGCCGCGCCGCGCGCACCGGCCGACGGGCCCCTCCGCGACTCGCGCGGTGCAGGCAAGACCAGCGAGGGTCGATGGGACATGCGTGCCCCGTCGTCGACTCGCCCCACCCGCGAGGCCGAGCCGGCCCGACGGCCCGGCGCCTCCGGCGGGCGCGCGATGCCCTTCATCCCGCGGCGCGACTCCGACGGCCGCCCGGTGGAGGACCGCTCCAACGCGCACGGCTGGGGCGCTCCGACGTCCGACCGTCCCCGCACCGAGGGCGGCCCGCCCTCCGATCGCGGACCCCGCCCCGACCGCGGGCCTCGCCCCGATCGCGGCCCCCGACCCGATCGCGGCCCCCGCCCCGACCGCGGACCCCGACCCGACCGCGGACCGCGTCCCGAGGGCGCCGCCGGCGCCGACGGCGCGCCGCGCCCCGAGGGTGCGGCCGACGATCGTGGCCCGCGCCCGGATCGCGGCCCCCGTCCCGACCGTGGACCGCGCGACGACCGCGGCCCGCGCCGCGACGACCGTGGACCGCGTCGCGACGACCGCGGCGCCCCTCGCACCGAGGCGGCCGC
>JBKJLX010000023.1:0-3454 GCA_046596645.1 Polyangiaceae bacterium | reverse complement strand
GGCGCGTCTCCAGCTCGCGCACCGCGGTGAAATACTCGTCGAGCTTCTGTCCATCGTCGGTGCCGAGGCGCGCGGCGAGCGTGTCGGCGTCGTCCAGCGCGTAGTCGAGCACCGACGCGAGCGACGCGCGCCGCCGATCCTGCTCGACCTGGGTGGCGCCCTCGTTGGTTCCCGCGAAGAGCTGGTTGAAGGCGGTGAGCGGGTTGATCACCGGGGCCAGCGGCTGCTTGGGCCCCGCCCAGGAGATGGCCTGCGTGTAGCTGCACGATGCGCCGAAGTCGCAGGCCATGGGCTCGCCCGCGCCCCACTGCAGCGAGGGAAAGCGCGTGGTGGGGGCCAGCGCCTTCACCAGCGCCTGGTCCATCGAGATGTCGCCGTGGAGCGAGCCGTCCGGGTAGGGCGCGCAGTTGAGGATGGTGCCGGTGCCGAGCGCGTGGTCGCCCGTGCCGGCGGACAGGGTCGCTGCGGTGTGAAACAGGCCCGACAGGCAGATCAGGTCGCTCTTCAGCGGCGCCAGCGGCGCCAGGGTCGCGGGGAACGAGAACTCGCTCCCGCTCTCCGGCGGCACCCAGGCCGCCGGCACGCGGCCGTTGGGCAGGAAGTAAACGAGGAAGCGCCTGGCCGGCGTCAGCGGCTCCGACCGGGCGGTGCGCCAGCCCAGGGGCCAGCCGAGGGAGGCGAGCGCCGGAAGCGCGATGAGCGCGCCGGCGCCGCCGAGGAACCTGCGTCGCGAGGAGGGTCGCATGATCACTTCGCACCTTTGCTGGACGTGCTCGTGCCGGAGGTGCTCATGCTGGAAGTGCTCAGCATCGGGCGGGTCCGGAAGGCCGGCGACGCCACGACGAGCTCGAGCAGCGTGTCCAGCGCGCCGTCGTCGGCGGCCAGCTGGCCCTCGATCGCCTCGATGAACGCGTCGTCGTCCAGCACGCGGGCGCGGCCCATGGCGTAGGTGAAGAGCTTCTCGGTGAGGCAGCCGACGAAGCGCGAGTCGTCCGCCAGGATCTCGGCGAGCTCCGCCGCGCCGTCGTAGGCGAGGTCGGTGGGGACGGCGCCGGTGGTGTCGATGGGGGCGCCGTTCTCGGTGTCGCGCGCGACGCCGACGCCGTCGAAGCCCTCCATCCCCAGCCCGGCGGGATCGAGCAGATCGTGGCAACCCGCGCACACCGGGTTCTCGCGGTGCTGGGCGAGCACCTCGCGCACGGTCTCACCCTCGGCCGGGTCCATGAAGAGCGGCACGTCGGGCGGCGGTGGCGGCACCGCGTTGCATAGGAGCTGCTCCAGGATCCACCGACCCCGGTTCACCGGCGAGGTGCGGGTGCTGGCGGAGGTGGCGGTGAGCCACGCGCCCTGCATGACCAGCCCGCGCCGATCGCCCTCGCCGAGGTCGACGCGCACCATCGCGTCGCTCCCCGGCAGCGGCACCCCGTAGTGCGTCGCCAGCCGATCGTTCAGGTAGCCGAAGTCGGGCGTCATCATGTCGCCGACGCGCATGCCGTTGGTGAGGAAGTCCTCGAAGAACAGCTCCGCCTCCTCGATCATCGATGCCCGCAGCGACTCGTCGAACCCGGGGAAGACGGCGGGGTCGGGCGCGTGTCGCGCGAGGATGCGCGTGCTCAGCCACTGCGACGCGAAGCCCTTGCGGAGGCCGGCGGCGCGCGGGTCGGCGAGCATCCTCGTCACCTGGCTGCGCAGGCCGTCGGTGCCCCGCAGGGCGCCCGCCTCGGCCTCGGCGAGGAGCTCGTCGTCCGGCATGCTGCTCCACAGGAAGTAGGAGAGCCGGCTCGCCAGCGTGTAGTCGTCGAGGGGTAGCGTCCCTTCCTCCCCGCCGTCACTGGGAGAGGCGGCGAAGCTCGCCCGGTAGAGGAACTTCGACGAGACGAGGACCGCGCGCACGACCAGCTCGACCGCCGCGTCGTCGCCCTCGGCAATCCGTAGCTCCTCCCACAGGGCGAAGATCGCCTCGCGCTCGTCGTCGTCCAGCGGGCGGCGCCAGGCGCGCTCCGCGAAGCGGGTGACGATGTGCCGGTAACAGCCGACGGGGTCGGCCACCGCGGACGGCTCGCACTCGTAGACCAGCGCGCGCCCGGCCGGGGTCACCATGGCCTCGCTCCGCGCGTCCAGGTAGCCGACGACCAGGGTGTTGTAGACGTTGTCCGCGGGCTGATCGGCGCCGTTGGGGAACGTGATGGCCAGAGCGTGCGCGCCGGCGGTCACCGCGACCTGCACCGTGTAGACGGCGGGCGCGGTCGGCGTCGCCGTCACCACCCAGCGACCGACCTCGACCCCGTCGACGTTCAGCCCCATCTCCGGGGTCGGCATGCCGACCGCGTCGCCGCCGGCGAGGATGGAGAAGGTGACGACCTCGTCCTCCACCGTCTCCAGCGAAAAGGCGAGGGAGCCGCCGAAGCGAGGCATGGACCAGCCCCAGTCGAAGGCGTTGCCGGCCTGGGACGTCGCCTCCGCGTGCTGGCGGGCGCCGACGTGGCTGGTGAAGCGCGGCGCCGTCTGCAGCGTGGCGGCGGCCAGCTCGCGGGCGGAGGTGGCGTAGAGATCCATCTGCGCCGGCGTCAGCGTCAGGCCGTCGGCGGCGTTGTCGAAGCCGCCCTCGACGGTGTCGGGAGGAAAGCTGCGCGAGGGCGTCAGCGTGGTGGCGAGCAGATCCCGGACGGTGTTGTCGTACTCGAGGCCGTTGAGGCGGTGCAGCGGCTCGGGGACGACGGTGCCAGTGGCCCCGTCGTCGCCACCGGCGCCGCCGCCCGCCGCTCCATCGTCCCCGTCGCCGTCGCCGTCGCCATCGCCGCCGGTGAGCGGGCCGTCCTCCAGCGAGTCGGGCGCTCCGACCACGCCCTGACAGGCTGCCAGCAGCACCGCCGCGGCCAGGAACAGGCTCGAGAACCGAGACACGAACGGACGGGCCATCATTTCCCTGACCGCGCGCGAGGGTTCGCGCGCGGTCTGAGAATATCACCGCGCGTCGTTGCCCGGCGCACCGAACAGTGCCCGGCGAAGCGATCCCGCGTCGTCGAGATCGTCGAGCACATCGTCGCTCCACGGCACGTCGGCGACCCCGGTCGGCCCCCGACCGAGGGCGTGGAGGACGTCGCGGAGGGGAGGCGGCGGCCGGTCGTCGCTGGGGTCGGCACCGCGCGCGTACGGCGAAAGCACCTCGAAACGAAGGGCCACCGGGTGTCCGCCGCGCCCGCCATGGACCGGCCGCGCGGCCTGGTGACCGTCCGCCAGCGCGCCCACCAGCGCGTCGACCAGCTCGCGCGGAGCGGCGCGCTTGTCGACCGGCGACACGACGACCACATCGGCTCCGAGCGCATGGATCGCGCGATGACCGGCGCGAAGGGACCCCGCGGGCCCGTCCTCGTCGGGCTCGCGCGACACCACCAGCGAAGCGCCCTCGGGCAGCTCCGGTGCAAGCGTTCCCGCCACGTCCTCGCGGGCGACG
>JBKJLX010000839.1:0-3370 GCA_046596645.1 Polyangiaceae bacterium | reverse complement strand
CTCGTCCGTCGCCGCGTCGGCGGACGAGGACCTGCTCGCCCGATACGCCTCCGGGGACACGACGGCCTTTGCCGACCTGGTCCGACGTCACGAGGCCTCGGTCTACAACTTCGTGCTTCGGCAGGTCCGCACGCCGGCGGTGGCGGAGGACATCGTGCAGGACGTGTTCATCCGGATCGTCCAGGGTGCCGGGGACTTCAAGGGGCAGAGCCGCTTCCTCACCTGGTGCTTCACCATCGCCCGCAACCTCTGCATCGATCACGGCCGCAAGGCGGCGCTGCGGCGCCACCCGTCCCTCGATCAGCCGAGTCCCGATGGTGACGACGGGATCGGAGCGACCCTCGGCGAGCGGACCGCCGACCCGCACCCGCGCGCGTCGGTCGACCGCACCGCCATCGGTGACGAGCTCAAGGACCACATCATGCGGGCCGTGGACGAGTTGCCCGACGATCAGCGCGAGGTGTTCCTCCTCCGCGAGGTGGCGCGCGTGCCGTTCAAGGAAATCGCGACGATCACCGGGGTGCCGGAGAACACGGTGAAGAGCCGGATGCGATACGCTCTCGAGCGGCTGCAGCGAGCGCTCGCCGAGTACGAGGACTACGCGAGAGCCCTGTCGTGACGCGGATGGACTGCGAGACCTTCGACCGCGACGTCGTCGACCTCCTCTACGAGGACGGCGAGGACGCTCCTCGTGAAGCGCTCGCCCTGCACGCGACGAGCTGCGCGCGGTGTGGCGCGACGCTGGCGACGCTGCGGCTGGCGCGCGACCAGGCGTCGCGAATGCCGCGCGTGGCGCCCCCCGAGGGGCTGACGCGGAAGATCCTCTCGGCGGAGGTGGCCGCACGCCGGCAGCCTCCGCTCTCGCGCCGCATCGCGCGCGCCGCCTCATGGGCGGGCAGCCTGGCGATGCGCCCGCAGTTCGCCATGGCCGCCCTGTTCTGCCTCGCGGTGGGTTCGAGCCTGCTTCTCCTCCGCGCACGCTCCGACTCGGTGCCGGGCCCCACCAGCGTGCGGGAGGAGGGCCTCCCCTCCCCGGAGCCGATGGCCCCCGCGGCAGCGCAGGCGCCGGCGGCGTCCGCTCGCGCGGCGCGCTCCGAGCCGGCGTCGCGCGCCGACGAGGGCACCAAGGCGAAGTCCGCCGCGGCGGCGCCCGCCGCGACCGGCGTCGCCGGGGAGGCCTCTCCGCCTCCGCCCGCCCCGGCGAAGGCGATGGACGGCGCGGCGCGCGAGGCGCTCGCTGCAGCGCAGGCGAAGCTGCGCAGCGGCGGCTGTGATGCGGCACTCGCCGACCTGCGCGCGGTGGCGGCGGGCCACGCCGGCTCGCCCGAGGCCGCCGAGGCGACGCGCGCGGCCGACGGCTGCGCCCACGTCGCCGCCGGTGCCGCGCCAAAGACGGCGAAGCCTGACGCGGCGCCCGGTGGCGCCGAGCCCCATCCGCCGGCGAAGGCGGGGCCTCCGCCGCCGGCGACCAGCGCACCCCCGGCCGCCTCCACCCGCTGACGGCGACCCCAGCCTGACCCCGGCGCGCCCACAGACCGCTCGCATGCCAGCGCCGGCGATGAGATAGTTCGGGCCGATGCGCGCCGTCCCCTTCGTGCTCGCGGTCGGATCGCTCACCGCGGCGACGCTGCTCGCCGCTTCCTGCACCGACGCGCCGCCTCCCGCGGCCGTGGGGCTGGTCCTCAAGACGGACGCCGCGCTCCTCGACCAGGCGACGAGCCTGAAGCTGAGCGTGTTCGACGGCGGGGCCGACCGCTGCGAGGAGGACGGCCGCGCCGGCGACATCCCGGACGACGCGCAGGACTTCCAGCTGCAGCGCGACGGTTGCTCCGGCGGCGCCAGCTGGTGCGGCGAGATCGAGCTCGACCGCGACGGCTCGTCCAAGGTCTTCCACGTGGCGGCGCGGGGACCGGACGGGCTGCTCGCCCAGGGCTGCGCCGCGGCCAACATCGACCAGGACCCGCTCGAGGTCGCGATCAAGGTCGTCCGCTACCTGCCGCCCGGGTGTTGCAACGACGGGGTCGTGCAGCCGGGGGAGCAGTGCGACTCGGGTGTCGCGGCGACGGCGGCGTGCGGCGGCAAGTCTCCCGGCGAGTGCAGCGGCATCGCGGAGGACGCCGTGTGCAGCTGCGACTGCACCTCGCGTCCGGTCGCGGTCGACCACCGGCCCGACGCACCGGCGCCGCCGGCCGGGACGATCTCCGAGCTCGCGCTCGCGTTCTCGCAGGGCGAGGCCGAGCTGCAGAACGCGCTGCGGGGGGCGTTCACCGACGTGGGCTCGGCGGCGAACGGTGGAGCCGACGTCCTGGTGCGCTACCTCACGGCCGACGCCGCGCCCTTCGACGCCACGCACCCCGAGCTGGCGGCGCCCTTCCGCGCGCCCATCTCCTGCGCCAACCCGGTCGCCCCTGGCGCGGGGCGGCAGCAGCGCGGCCCGGCGATCGCGGGCGTCTCCGCCACCGCGACCGCCCTGGTCTACCGCAGCGATCAGGTGGTCCCCGGGCAGTTCGACGCCTTCCTCTTGCACCTCGGTGACCAGGGCTGCGCCGACGGCGCCCCGCTCCAGGTCAACGGCGGCGACGGCGACGTGGGCTCGGTCGACGTCGCGGGCGGACCGGCGAGCGTCGCGCTCATCGTGTTCGCGCAGGGCGGCGGCGTGCGCGCGCGCTTCTGGTCGGAGGCATCCGGCATGGCGCAGGAGTTCGCGGTCGCGACCCAGGGCGCCGCGCCCCGCGTCGCCGGCTCGCCGAACGGCTGGGTGGTCACGTTCCAGGGCTCCGCCGGGAGCGACCCAGACGGCATCGTCGCGCATCTGGTGCAGCCGGGGCCGATCGTGAGCGCCCCCATCGCCGTGAACCTGCAGACACAGGGCCTCCAGGATCAGCCCGACGCCGCCATGCTGGCCGACGGGAGGTTCGCCATCACCTGGCGCGGCAGCGGCGACGTGTTCGCGCAGCGGTACTCGGCGGCCGGCCAGGCGGTGGGCGGCGATCAGGACGCGCCGATCAACACGACGATCGACGGCGAGCAGTCCCAGCCCACCATCGAGGGCAGCAGCGCCGCCGGCTCCTTCTTCGCAACGGCGTGGAGCGACGCCTCGGGCTCTATCCGCGCGCGCTTCCTGGGCGCCACCTCGGGGTTCCTCTTCAACAGCGTGACCGGTCAGAACGACGATTTCGCCGCCACGCCCGAAGGCCTTGCAGGATCGCGCAGTCGCCCCGCGGTGGCGGTGGGCGGCAACGGCCATGTCGTCGTCGGCTGGCAGGACGACGCCGCCGGCGGCGTGCACGCGCGGCGCTTCCCCTTGCCGACCAGCCAGTAAGTGCGTCAGTTTGCGGCGGCCGCGGCGACGTCCTCTCGCAGGTAGGCG
>JBKJLX010000811.1:0-5290 GCA_046596645.1 Polyangiaceae bacterium | reverse complement strand
GTCGCCCGTCGACGCGGCGCTCATCGACCGCGTCAACGCCGCGATCGAGGAGATCCGCCAGGGGCGGATGGTGATCCTGGTCGACGACGAGGACCGCGAGAACGAGGGCGACCTCACGATGGCGGCGGAGAAGGTGACCCCCGCGGCGATCAACTTCATGGCCAGGTGGGGACGTGGCCTCATCTGCCTCCCGCTGGAGGAGGAGCAGGTCGACCGCCTCGGCCTGCCGATGATGTCGACGCCGGGGCGCGGCGGCCCGCCGCTGGGCACCGCTTTCACGGTGAGCATCGCGGCGCGCCACGGCGTGTCCACCGGCATCAGCGCCGCCGATCGGTCGCAAACCATCCGCGTCGCCATCAAGCCCGACGCGACCCATTCGGACGTCGTCACTCCCGGCCACATCTTTCCCCTCAAAGCAAAGCGCGGCGGCGTGCTGGTGCGCACCGGGCAGACCGAGGGCTCGGTCGATCTCGCACGCCTCGCCGGCCTCCACCCGTCGGGCGTGATCTGCGAGATCATGAACGACGACGGGACCATGGCCCGCATGCCCGATCTCGAGACGTTCGCGGCCGAGCACAATCTGACCATCGTCACCATCGCCGACCTCATCCAGTACCGGCTGCACACCGAGCGGCTGGTGCGGCGCGCGGCGGAGCGGGTGCTGAAGCTCGACCTCACCGGCACCGACTGGACGGCCATCGCCTACGAGATCGTCGGCGATGCTCGGCAGTTCCTGGCCCTGGTGAAGGGCGACGTCGCCTCCGGCGAGCCGGTCCTGTGCCGGGTGCACGCCGGCAGCATCGTGGGCGACGTCTTCAGCTCCACCACCGTCGACGGCGGCTCCAACCTCCGCCAGGCCATCCGCGCCATCGACCGCGAGGGGCGCGGCGTGGTCGTCTACGTGCCGCCGCGCGGCGAGCTGCGGGAGGAGCTGGAGTCGCTCGAGGTGCTCGGCAGCGAGGCGCCGGTCTCCCGCCCGGTCCGCGAACGCACGCTCCGCGAGTTCGGCCTGGGCGCGCAGGTGCTGGCCGACCTTGGCGTCTGCAAGCTGCGGCTGCTCACCAACCGCGCCACGAAGATCGCCGGACTGGAGGGCTTCGGCCTGACCATCGTGGAGAGAGTGCCCCTCATCCCGGCGCCGGGGCGCAGCGAGCCGGGCGCGCGGCGCTAGCGAGACCGCCAGGGCGCCCTTCTCTTCTCCCTGCATCCTCGCTAGAAGCCTCGGCGGAGGTCGCGCCGTGGCGGTGAAGGTGATCGAGGGTCGGCTGGTCGTGCCGGCAAACGCGCGGATCGCGATCGTGGCGAGCCGGTTCAACCACTTCATCGTCGACCGGCTGGTGGAGGGCGCGATCGACGCCATCACCCGCCACGCCGAGGCCACGCCGGACGTGACGCTGATCCGCGTGCCCGGCGCCTGGGAGATCCCGGGCGCGGTGGCGCGCCTCGCCCGCGGCCTCAACGGCGGCGGCGGCGCCGCCCTGCCCGGCCCGCGAGCGATCGTCGCCCTGGGCGCGGTGATCCGCGGGTCGACGCCTCACTTCGACTACGTCGCCGCCGAGGTGACCAAGGGCATCTCGACGGTATCGCTCGACACCGGTGTGCCGGTGGCGATGGGCATCCTCACGACCGACACCATCGAGCAGGCGATCGAGCGCGCGGGCACCAAGGCTGGCAACAAGGGCTGGGAGGCCGCGGTCAGCGCGATCGAGATGATGAGCCTCGAGGAGGCTCTCACGGGCGCCGGGCTCTGATCCGGGTCAAGACGACGACCCCAGCATGAGCGCTTCCGACGACGAACGAGCAGGTGCTGGTGGCGAGGCCGGCAGCGACCGCGAGGCCGGCGGCGGCCGCCGCGGGGCGCGCAGCGCCGCGCGCGAAGCGGCACTTCACGTGCTGTTCGCGGCTGACGCGGCGTGCCCGCCGCCGGGCGTCTTCGACGAGGCGATCGTGGTCGGCCAGCTCGAGCTGTACTGGCGCTCTCGCGCCGAGGGCGGCGCGGAGCTGGGCAGCGCGCTGACGGTCAGCGAGCCCGAGGCGCGCGAGTTCGCGGAGACGATCGTGCGTGGCGTTGCCGCGCGCATCGCCGAGATCGACGCGGTGGTCCGGAAGGCAAGCTCCCACTGGCGCCTGGAACGCATGGCGCGGGTGGACCGGACGGTGCTGCGCATCGGCGCCTGGGAGTTGCTGCGGGACGCCGCGGCCCCGCGGGCGGTCGTGCTCGACGAGGCGGTCGAGCTCGGTAAGGCCTACGGGGGCGGGGAGTCGGGCGCCTTCGTCAACGGCGTGCTCGATCGCGTCGCCGAGGACCTTGGCCGGCGCTGAACAGCCTCGCTGCGTCGCATTGGAGCGGCGGGCCAGCACCCGGGTACTCACCTTCACCACGCCCGACGGCGGCGGTCAGCTGACGCGGCGGTGACCGCCGATGATCAGGCCCGCGGTCGGGGAGCGGGGGACGGTCCCGGTCGCAGGGCGGCCGATACCGGCGCTGGGAGGGCGGGAGGCGCCTGAAGACGTCGGTCGGGCCGTCTGCGAGCTGGCATTTTCGCTGGGCGGGTGACGTGAAACGCCGCCCGTCACGGGGCTGGACGGTCCCGCGGTGACCGGGCGGGACGCTCCCGCCGTGCGGGAAGCCCCGCCGGTCGCCGGGCGGGAGAAGCCGCCGGTGGGCGGCCGCGAAACGATGAGGCTGGTGCCGGTGGAGGGCCGGTCGGGGCGCCCGGCCGTCCGCTCGGGCTCCGCCACCGGCTGCTGCTCCACCAGCACGCCGAACTCGACATCGTACGCCGCCGCACCGAGCTTGCAGCCATCGGGACCGAGGGACGCACCGAGGCGCAATAGCTCGCGCAGCGGAAAGACACGTCCGGTCCAGCCGTAGGGATCGCTCTCACCGTTGCGCCGGCCGAGCACCCTGACCGCATCGACCACGTCGTGAACCCGATCGCCCTCCAGCCAGAGCACGCCGCCCACGCGCTGCGCACTTCCGCGGCGCTGCCAGCCATCGAGAACCACCTCGGCGACGAAGCCGTCGGGGCCGATCTCGTGAGGGGTGAGCTGGGTGTGCTCGGTGGGGCGGTGATCGGGGGAGGACATGGGTGATTCCGTGGCGCCGGCAGGGGGCCTGCTGATGTTTCGAGACTTCAGTGCACGACTCATGCCGCGTATTCCCCAGCGCGCGTTTCCGTGCTCCCACGAGCGCGCCCCTGGCGCCGCAGTCGCGCTCCTCTAGCGGAGCCAGACGACGGTGACGCCGTCCCCGCCCTCGCGCTGCTCGCCGGGGCGGGAGCGTTCGACGTACGAGCTGATGCGGACCGCGTCGCGGATCTCCTTTCGCAGCGCGCCGGTGCCGTGGCCGTGGATGATGAACGCCACCCGGAGCCCGCGGCCGACGCAGCGGTCCAGGAACTGCTCGGCCATGCCGACCGCCTCGTGGGCCCGAAGGCCGCGCAGGTCGACCGTGTTGTCCGACGTCTGGATGGGAACGTCGGGGTCGGAGGCAGCGTCGAAGTGAACCTGCTGGACCTTCCGCGTCGTCCCGCCTCCCTTGGCGGGCGGCGCTGCCTTGGCCTGCTTCAGCTCGTCGACCGAGGTGAGGAGTTTCAGTGGCCCCGCCGCCACCCTCACCTGCCCCCCGCCGAGCACCTCGATGACCTCGGCATCGGTCCGCAAGCGGGGGACGAACACCTTCATCCCGACGGCCACCGTGCGCAGACCGGCGCGCTCCGGCTCGTCGGCCTTGCGCGGCTCGAGCGCGCCGCCGACCGCGACCTGCTTGGCGACGTCACCGAGGAAGCGCTCGGCCTCCTTCAGGGCCCGCGGGTCGGTGCCCGCGCCCTTGATGCGGGCTTGCGCCGCGCGCAGGTCCTCCCGGGCGCGGCGGACGCCCTCCTGCAGCTGCTCCCCCTCCTTGGTGAGGCGGGCCCGGTCGCGCACCGCGAGCTTCTCCCGCTCCGCCGCCAGGACCGCCCGCTCCTCCGCCAGCTCGGCCTGGGCCACGCGCAGCGCGTCCCGATCGCGCAGCGCCGCCTGGCGCTCGGCGTCGAGTCGAGCGACCAGCTCGCTCACCGTCGCCACCGCGGGGCCGAGGAGCTCCTGCGCGCGCGCCACCACCCGGTCGTCGATCCCGAAGCGGCGCGCGACGGCAAGCGCGCTCGACGCTCCGGGGACGCCCATCGCCACGCGGAAGGTCGGGGTCATCGCCTCCAGATCGAAGCCCACCGAGGCGTTGACGAAGCGATCGTCGGCGAGGGCCAGCGTCTTCAGCGCCTCGTAGTGGGTGGTGCAGGCGACCGCCGCGCCGCGCGCGGTGAGACCCTCGAGGACGCTGGTGGCGAGGGCTTCGCCCTCTCGCGGGTCGGTGCCCCCGGCGAGCTCGTCGAGCAGCACCAGCGCCCCGCGCCCCGCGCGCTCGAGGATGTTGGCGAGGTTCTTCACGTGCGCGCTGAAGGTGGAGAGGTTGCGCGCGAGGCTCTGATCGTCACCCACGTCGGTGAGGACGCAGTCGAAGGGCGCCACCCGCGACCCGGCGGCCGCCGGGATCGGCAGGCCGGCGCGGACCAGCAGCGCCACGAGCCCGAGGGTCTTCAGGGCCACCGTCTTCCCGCCGGCGTTGGGGCCCGACACCACCAGCGCCTTGCCCGCGGTCACCGTGAGATCGCTGGAGATCACCTCGACGCCGTCGAGCTGGAGCAGCGGGTGCCGCGCCGACCGCAGGTCGATCACCATCGCGTCGCGCTCGAGCGGGTCGCCCACCTCCGGGATCATCAGCTCGAGGTCGCCGGCCAGGCGTGCGCAGGCTGCGCGCAGATCGGCGTGGGCCAGCGCGTCGAGCGCGGCGGCGATGGAGTCGACGCGCTCGGCGATCCCCGCGGACAGCGCGGCGAGGACGATCTCCTCCTCCCGGCGGACCGCCGCATCGAGCACCTTCTGGCGGTTGCCCATCGGCACGACCACACGTGGCTCGACGAACAGCGTCGCGCCGCCCCCGCTGGTCGCATGGACGATGCCGGGGAAGCTCTGGTGCGCGTCCGACCGGACCGGCAGCACCCAGCGCCCGTCGCGTTCGGTCCAGTAGCCGTCCGACAGGAGCTCGCGGTGCTTGGCCACCAGCTCCTCCAGCCTGCGCTGCAGGCGCTCCTTGCCGGTGCGCTGCTCGCTCCGCAGGTCGCGCAGGCGGTCGCTGGCGAGATCGCTGATCGCGCCGTCGGCATCGAAGCTCCGCTCCAGCTCATGGGCGAGGCCGTCGAGCGAGGGATCGCTGTCGCTCGCCGCCAGCAGCGCCGGCAGCTCGTCG
>JBKJLX010000743.1:0-3742 GCA_046596645.1 Polyangiaceae bacterium | reverse complement strand
GCGCGCCCGCGGGTCGTAGTCGACGGTCGGCGCGTCGTCCCCGAAGGGGTCGTACGTGGTCGTGACCTCGGAGGGGTCGTCGTACGGGTCGATGTCCGGCGTCGCGGCCGGAGGAGGCACCACCACGGCGACGCTGGCCCCGGCGACGGCGGGCGGGGGCTGGGAGGCGCCCTCGCGGGCGCGGGTCGCCACCGGGCGGGGCACCGTCGACGGCGCAGGCGGCAGCGTCGGCCGGCGCGGATCGCTCCCCGCAGGAGCTGCCTGGCCGCTCGGCGTGGTCGCGGGGCCCGCGGCCACCGCGCTCGATCGTGCGTCGGCGGGGAGGTCCTCGCCGGCGAGGCCGATGCCCCCCGCAGCCGCGTGCGGCGCGTCGCCGAGCTCCTGGCTCATGTCCGGGAGCTCGAAAGGCGGGGTTCGGAGCGGCGGGGTTCGGAGCCGGCGTGCGCGGTGAGCGGCGTGCCGTAGCGGATGGGACCCGGGTTGATCCTCAGCGGGTCGACCTGGGGCTCGAAGAAGACAACCGCCGTCGAGCCGAGGTGGAAGATGCCGATCTCGTCGCCACGGAGCACCTGCCGGGGCGGCTGGACCGCGTGTGCGCCCAGCGGGACGTCACGACCGTCGACGAAGGGGACGGTGATGCGCCCCACCACCATGGCGCCGACCAGCACGACGGTGACGCGCCCGTGATGCTCGGTGTCGATGGGGACCACCACGCGGCGGTTGATCGCGAACAGCGACTTCACGTGCTCCTCGCCGATCGAGTTGACCGGGTACAGCTCGCCGGAGAACGAGCGCACCACCGACACCGTCCCGTCGACCGGGGCGTGGACGCGGTGGTAGTCGCGGGGGGAGAGGTAGACGACGCAGAACTGCCCGCCCTCGTAGCGGGCGGCCTCCTCGTCGTCGCCGACCAGCTCGGCGGCGCGGTAGGGGCGGCCCTTCACCGAGAAGTGCCCCCGCGCCACGACCGGCCCGAAGGACTCGATCTTCCCGTCGGCGGGGGAGACGACCACGCGCGGGTCGTCCGGCATCGGCCGCTGCCCGGTGCGCAGGCAGCGAGTGAAGAACGAGTCGAAGCTGTCCCACCCCTCGGGTGGGCGTACGCACTCGTCCATGTCGACGCGGTAAGCCCGCGCGTACAGCCGGACGACGGCCGACGCGACGGACGGTGGTACGCGGGCGTCTGCGAGCTTTCCGACGGCCCGCGTGATGCGGGTGCGAGGGAGGATCCGCAGGACCTGCGCGGCGGCGAAAGTGGCTGCGCTCATCGGGGAAAAGCGAAGGTCGATGCTAGAGTGCAGCGGCCGAGGGGCGCCACACAAATGGCGTGGGGTGGTCGGAGTCCGTCCAGCCGCTCCGATCCGGACCGGCCGCGCCCCCCGGGTGCCCCGTATTCGATCGCCCCGGCGGGGGGCACCCGGCCCGAGCGTCTGGAATGCTCCGGGATGGGCCTCGGTTCCGGGGATGGCTCGCCGTTCTTGCCCGGTGGCACGCCCCGTGGAGGTGTGGGTGCCGTGACGAGCGCCGCGTCGAGTACGCTCGGAGAAGCCTGCTCGGCCGCGCGGCCACGGGCTGATGACTCCGCCATGAGCCGCCTGTCGCTGCTCGTCGATCTCGCCTCGATGCTGGCGCGCGAGGTCGACTTCGACGCCCTCCTCGGGGCCGCCTGCGAGCGCCTGGCGACGGCCATGCGCGCCGACCGGGCGACGGTGTGGCTCGTCGACGCCGAGCACGGCGATCTGGTCACCCGCGTGGCGGTGCTGCCCGAGCTGCCGACGCTGCGCCAGCCGCTGGCGCGCGGCATCGCCGGCCACGTCGCGCGGACGGGCGCCATCGTCCGCGTCGACGACGCCGCGGCCGACGATCGCTTCGACGCCAGCGTCGACCGAGCGACCGGTTACACGACGCGGTCCATGCTGGTCGCGCCCATCCGCGAGGACGAGCGTGCGCCCGTGCGCGGCGTCGTCCAGGTGCTGAACCGGGAGGATGGCCCGTTCGACGAGGAGGACGAGCGCTATCTCGCCGCGCTGGCGACGCAGCTCGGGCGTGCGCTTCGGCTGACCACGCTCCGCGGGGACGACGAGCCGGGCTTGGTCCTGCGCGGACCGTTCAACCGCATCGTCGGGCGCAGCCCGGCGCTGGCCGCCGCCTACGAGCGGGTCGCCTTGGCGGCGCAGACCGACGCCACGGTGCTTCTCCGCGGGGAGACCGGCACCGGCAAGGGGCTCTTCGCACGGGCCATCCACGTGAACTCGGCGCGGCAGAGCCGGCCGCTGGTGGTGGTCGACTGCACGACGCTGCCCACCCAGCTCGTGGAGAGCGAGCTCTTCGGCCACGAGCGCGGCGCCTTCACCGGCGCCGATCGCCGCGTGCCCGGCAAGGTGGAGCTCGCCGAGGGCGGGACGCTGTTCCTCGACGAGCTCGGCGACATGCCCCCCGAGGTGCAGGGCAAGCTCCTCCGCTTCCTGCAGGACCGGGTCTTCGAGCGGGTCGGCGGCCGGCAGACGCTCACCGCCGACGTGCGCGTCGTGTGCGCCACGCACCGCGACCTCGAGGCGGAGGTGAAGAAGGGGCGCTTCCGCGAGGACCTCTACTATCGGGTGCGCGTCGTCGAGATCGAGCTGCCGCCGCTGCGGGTGCGCGGCGCCGAGGAGGTGGAGAGCCTCGCGCGCCACTTCGCCGAACGCTTCGCGACGCGCTACGGCCGCCCGGCGCCGGTGCTCGAGCCGGAGACGCTCGAGGTGCTGCGCGCGCACGACTGGCCTGGCAACGTGCGCGAGCTCGAGCACTGGATGGAGAGCGCGGTGGCGCTCTCGCCGGACAGTCGCCTCCGCGCGGCGTCGCTGCCCACGATCCGCCGCCGCGCGCGCAGCTCCAGCGCCCCGCCCGCCGCCGTCACGGCGCCAGGGGCTGTCGTCTCCTTCGGCGACGCCGTCAGCATCCCGATCGACGCGAGCCTGGACGACGCTACCCGACGCTTCGTGGACGCGGTGATCGTGGCCTGCGGCGGCAACCGCACCGAGGCCGCGAAGCGCCTCGGGATCGGCCGCAATACGCTGGCTCGCTGGGCGTCACCGGCGAAGCGCTGAGGCGCCGCTGGCGGCGGACGGGGTCGGCGACGGTCGCTTCGACCGCTCGGACCAGCGTCCCCAGGACGAGACCGTGAAAGGAGCGCGCCAGCGGATGGACAACCGCCGGCGTTCCCTCGGCGCGCGAGGCGTGCTGTCCTCCGCGCCGATGCGCACCCCGACGACGCTCCGCACCCTGGCCGTCCCCGCGTTGCTCGCCCTCGTCGCCTGCGGCGACGGCGCGAGCGCACCTGCCAAGCCGTCTGCCAGCGCGGCGGCGGCGCGGCCGGCGACCACGGTGCCCCCGGCGCTGCAGACCGCCACCAAGCCAGCGGAGCCGACGAAGCAGCGAGACTGCGGGAGCGGCCCCGACGTCACATTCGACGACCCGGTGTGGGAGAAGGCGATCCGCTTCCAGCTGCAGAAGGAGGAGGGCTCGGTCCCGCGCACCGAGCTGGCCAAGGTGAAGACGCTGAACGTTTCGGAGTCGAAGAAGAACGACGCCCTCGACGCGTGCATCGTCCCCTTCCTCACCGGGGTGAAGGGGCTCTACCTGGCGCCTGGCAACCTGGAGGACATCTCGATGCTGGCGAAGCTGCACAACGTCGAGTCGCTGCGCCTGTCCGTCACCAAGGTGAAGGACCTGACGCCGCTCCAGAACATGAAGAAGCTCG
>JBKJLX010000704.1:0-6079 GCA_046596645.1 Polyangiaceae bacterium | reverse complement strand
GTGGTCTTGCGCACCCTGACCCTGCGGGCGGATGCGCGGCTGCGCTCGTCCGCCGTCACCCCGCCGGGCTCTGGTGCTGTTCTGGGTCGGCGCGAGGGAGCACCGTCCTCGCAACGGATGGTGCGCGGCGGCCGATGGGGGCCGGAGAGCGCGAGCCGCGTCGATAAGCCGCTCGGGCGAGCGTCGTGCCACCGTCAGATCGGCACCACGTCGAGCGACGCATCAAGGCGTCGGAGGTCGTCCGGGTCCGAGGTGAGCAACACCGCGCCGAGCGATCGCGCGAGGATGGCGACGTGAGCGTCCACGACGTCCGAGCTGCGCGACGCGGCGAGGAGTGCGCCGATGCGGTACGCCAGCGCCTCCGACAGCGCGTGGACGTGGACGGCTCTTGCGCGCAGGAGCCGGAGCAGCACGTGCTGTTGCGCGCTGCCTCTCCACACCTGCGCCACGACGCCGGCCGGGACATGGGCGGCGATACGCGCCTTGATCAGCTCGTCCATCAGCGCGACCAATCGCCGGTCCCTCCTCTCCAGCGCGATGAGGGCGCCCGCGTCGAGGACCACTCGCTTCACGTCGCATCCGTCGAGCGATCGGTGAGGCCGAGGACGGCACGCGCCCATGCGGTGTCCTCTGCCGACACTGGCTCCCCCTCGGCGAGAAGAGCGTCCAGCGCCGCGCGCGCCTCGACCCAGTCCGGTTCGCGGGCAGCGAGCTGGGCGAAGTAGGCGGAGACCGACTCCACCTCGCCGGCCTCCGCGGCGCGCGTGGCCTTGGCGGCGACCTCCTCCGGAACGCTGATGGTGATCCGCCGGAAGCTCATAACCGAAGCGTAAGCTTCGCGTAACACTCCCGCAACGCGTGCTGCGCGGGTCGCCTTGGATGGGCGCTCGCCCTACCTTCCAGGCATGAGCGCTCCGAACCCGCCCCTCGACGCGAAGGACGC
The DNA here is from genome assembly GCA_046596645.1 of Polyangiaceae bacterium. Lineage (GTDB taxonomy): Bacteria > Myxococcota_A > Polyangia > Polyangiales > Polyangiaceae > JBKJLX01. The sequence goes on along the minus strand of JBKJLX010000704.1, from coordinate 5,136 downwards.
GATCCCCACTGATCTCGAGGACGCGATCCTCCGCCTGAAGAAGGAGCGGAACGCGGTCATCCTCGCGCACTTCTACCAGGACGCGGAGATCCAGGACGTCGCCGACTTTCTCGGGGACTCGCTGCAGCTCGCGCAGGAGGCGAAGAAGACCAAGGCCGACGTCATCCTCTTCGCCGGCGTCCACTTCATGGCGGAGACGGCGAAGATCCTGAATCCCGAGCGCATCGTCATCGTCCCCGACATGAAGGCTGGCTGCTCGCTGGCCGACGGCTGCTCGGGCGAGAAGTACCGCGCCTGGCGGGCGCGTCACCCGGGCTCGGTCGGCATCACGTACATCAACTGCTCGGCCGAGGTGAAGGCGGAGAGCGACTACATCTGCACGTCGTCCAACGCGGAGGCGATCGTGCGCGCCATCCCGGCCGACAAGGAGATCCTCTTCGCGCCCGACCGCAACCTGGGTCGCTGGCTGATCCAGCGCACAGGGCGCCCGATGCGGCTTTGGCTGGGGAGCTGCATCGTCCACGAGACGTTCAGCCTGCGCCGCATCATCGACCTCAAGGAGCGCCACCCGGACGCCAAGCTCATCGCCCACCCCGAGTGCGAGGAGCCGATCCTTCGCCTGGCCGACTTCGTCGGGAGCACGACCAAGCTGCTCCAGTTCACCGTCACCGATCCGGCGACCAAGTTCATCGTCGGCACCGAGACCGGCATCATCCACCAGATGAAGAAGGCCTCGCCGGACAAGACCTTCCTCGAGGGGCCGCCCCAGGGTAGTTGCAACTGCAACGAGTGCCCGTACATGAAGCTCAACTCGATGGAGAAGGTGTACCTGGCGCTGCGCGACCTGCAGCCCCGCATCGAGATGGACCCCACGCTCCGCACCCGCGCGCGGGTCGCCATCGATCGGATGCTCGCCCTCAGCTGAGCGGCTCGGCGACCCTCGATGGCCGGGGACGGCGCCGGGCCGATCGGTGTCGGTGACGCTGCCGCGGACGGCGGCGACGACGGCTGCGGCTGTCACGCGGCCGGGGCCGCGGGTGGCGTGCGGTGGCTCAGCGTGAGCCTCGCCTCGCTCCTGGCCGCCGTCGTCGCGCGACGGCGTCGCTGGCCACCTCGGCCGCGCGCTGTCGATCCCGAGCGTCCATCCTCGGCGTGGTGCGCCGCGGGGTGCGCCTCGTTCATCGTCGTGCTGTGGGAGCTGTTTCTCTCCGGCGAGCACGGTGTTCCTCGTCGAGCGGCCGGACGGGAGCCGGGCCGGCATGGCGTCCATCGCGTGGTTCGCGGTGGCGACGAGCGTGCTCCTCCCGGTGCTGCTGGCGCTCCTCGAGTCGCGCGTCCGCCGACGCGACGTCGCGCCGCGGCGGTGCCGGTGCTCGCGACCGCGGTCGCTGAGCCGTCCCGCGCTCGCGGTACGATGCGTCGATGACGCTTCGCGCCCTGCCTGCGCTCCTCTTGCCCCTCGCGCTCCTCCTTCACGCCGCGGAGGCGCAGGCAGACTGCTCGACGTCCGACCCCTTCGCGGAGGCCGACAGCGCTCCGCGCGTCGCCATCGTGAAGGCGTCGCCGCCACCGCGGGACCAGCCGGGGCACCCGTACCGGATGCGTCTCCAGATCGAGCAGGTGCTCAAGGGGGCCGCGACGCCGATCACCGCCACGGTGTCCTTCAATCCCATGGGCGGGACGTCCCTGCAGGCGGGTCACCGCTACCTGGTCTTCTTCACCGCCGCCGACGCCATCCAGCAGGGATGCGCGACCATCGGCGTGGGTGAACCGGGGGGCGCAGAGCTCGTCGATGCCCTCCGCCAGTGGCTGGGGGCCCGCGATGATCGGGCGCGCACGGCCCTCCTGGTGCGCCTCGGCGCGGCCCCGCCCGCCGGCGCGGGGCGCCCCGCCACCTCGGAGCGAGCCCTCGCGCACCTGGGCGCGAGCCCCGCCCTCCTGGCCGAGATCTCCGCCGCCGAGCGAGCAGCGCTGGTGGGCGCCGTCCCGGCGGTCCAGGGAGAGCGTGCGTACGCGCTGTCCTGGGTGCTGGCGCGCGTCCGCGCGACCGGGTCGATCCCGGCCTGGACCGGCACCATCGGCACGAACAACGGCGGCTCGAACCACAGGCCCGTCCAGGACGCGCTGGAGCTCATGACCAATCGGCGCGATCCCGCGTACACGCCGGGGCAGGACTTCGACGGCACCAAGGCCGAGGCTCTCCGCGCCGCCTGGGTCGCGTGGAGCGCCCGCAACGCCGGCAAGCCGTCGCAGGAGGTGGTCGCCATCGGCGCTCGGGAGCGCGGTGGGCGCGCGCCGCTCCTCCACGATCGCACCTCCCTGGCCGTGGCCGTCCGCGATGAGCGCGACGAGCTCACCCGTCGGGTCGCGCTCGCAGCGTGCGAGCAGCTGGTCCGTGCACCGACGTCGCTGCTCCCGACATCCTCCGACGGGAGGTACGTGGACTGGGCGCAGGCGATGGCCGTGTGCAGCGTGCCCAGCGTGCCTGCGCGCCCCTGACGCGCGGGCGGCGCGCGGCGCTACCCCGGCAGCTCCGCCGCGAGATCGGGGAACACGCGCGACACCTTGGAGAGGAGGTAGTCGCCGTACGTCCCGCGCAGCGTGTGCACGCTGGCGCGGTCCCAGCGCTCGGCGGCGTCGCGCTCGGCGGGGCGCACCGCGGCGCCCGGCAGCGGCGCGATCTCGGCGTCGAAGGCGGGATCGAGGAAGAAGGGCCACGACGTACGCTGTCTACCTGACACGTTGCGCACCCGGTGCGGGGTCGAGCGATAGAGGCCGCCGGTGAGGCGGTCGAGCATGTCGCCGAGGTTGCAGACGTAGGTGCCCTCGAGGGGAGGCGCTGCGGTCCAGCCCTCGGGCGTCTTCACCTCGAGGCCGCCGACGTCGTCCTGCTTGAGGAGAGTGAGGAGCCCGTAGTCGGTGTGCTCGCCGACGCCCCAGCCGTCGGCCTCGCCGCCCGTGGCGTCGTGCGGCGGGTAGCGGAAGATGCGGAACAGGCTGGTCGGTCGACCCGTGAGGTGGCGCGCGAAGTGATCGGGCTCGAGGCCGAGGCTGACGGCGATGCCGCGCAGCACCTGCTGCCCGACCCGCTCCTGCTCGCGCATGTAGTCGGCCACCGCCTCGCGGAAGCCCCGGGGCTGCGCGGGGAAGACGTTGGCGCCGTGCATCGGCCAGCCGGCGAGGACGCGCAGGTCGTCGAGCGCGAGGTCGTCGCCGAGGTACAGGCCCTCCTTCTGGTCGGGGCGGCCCGACGTGAGCTCGCCGCCCAGCGGGAACCAGCCGCGCCACGCGCGGCCCCCGCGGGCCATGGAGATGGCCTCCTTCTCCGCGGTGGGAAGGGCGAAGAACGCGTCGCTCAGCTGCTCGATCCGCCGCTCCAGCGCGGGCGGGACGCCATGGTGCGACAGGTAGAAGAACCCGACCGTGGTGCACGCGTGCCGGAGTCGGAGCGCCGCGTCGGGGTCGTCGATGCAGTCCAGGCGGAGGATGGGCAGGGACATCGCCGGCGCAAGCTGCGATCGCGGCGCGGCTGCGGCAATCGGTGGTGGCCGGCACGCGCCGGGCGCCGACCGCGGCGCGGATGATGTCAGGAAGGCTGCGCACGTTGCCACGCCAACGCGCGTGATGCCGTGAGTCAGGGAGGATGCGTGGTGATCCGCACCCGCAACGTCGAGGTGCACCGATGTGGTGATGCCGGGCGCCCCGGTGCGCGACCTGATCGCGCGCTTCCGCGAGGTGCACCCCGGCGGCCCGGTCCTCACTTGCTCCGGCTTCGTGGGCGAGGACCTGGTGCGCCGCGGCATCGAGGAGGGACGCTACCCTCTGCGACGGCGACCCCTGCGCGGCATCCTGGGTTCTGACCCACGGCGGATGAATGGACCATGACGCGGCGGCCGCGCAGCGGTGGTTCGGCATCGACCTGACGTGCTCGGAGCAGCATAGCCGAGGGCGAGGATCCCGGCGCGGTTGCGGCCCCCGGCAGACAGGGGTCGAATCCCTCTTCGCCGAATGTCCTCACCCATCGAACAAGCCTGTGAAGCCCGCGTCGGGCAGCGGCTCAAGGGCAAGTGGACCCTGGAGCGCGTGATCGGGATCGGAGGCATGGCCGCGGTCTACGTGGCCCAGCACAAGATCGGCCGGCGGGAGGCGATCAAGATCCTCCACCCCGAGATCGCGCGCGACGCCGAGCAGCGAAAGCGCTTCGAGCAGGAGGCGCGCGCCGCCAACACCCTGTCGCACCCTGGCATGGTCGAGGTGCGCGACATCGACATCACCGAGGACGGCTGCCCGTTCATGGTGATGGAGCTCCTCGAGGGCGAGACCATGGGGGACATGGCGGGCCGGCTCGACGGCTTGCCGGTGCCCGACCTGCTCCGCTTCGCCGACGAGGTGCTCGACGTGCTCGCCGCCGCGCACGATCACGGCATCGTCCACCGTGACATCAAGCTGGGGAACCTGTTCATCACCACCGAGGGCAAGGTGAAGGTCCTCGACTTCGGCATCGCGCGACTGGCCCGATCGCAGATCACGCGCGTCGGCGCGCGGCTGGGCACGGCGGCTTACATGCCGCCCGAGCAGATCAAGGGCGAGCAGGTCGACGGCCGCGCCGACATCTTTGCGGTCGGCGCGACCATGTTCCGCATCCTCGCCAAGCGTCGCGTGCACGAGGCGCCGACCGAGTCCGAGCTCATCGTGAAGATGGCGAGCGATCCGGCACCGCTCCTGGCCATGGTGTGCGACGCGCCGGGCGACGTGTGCCTGGTCGTCGACCGCGCGCTCGCCTTCCGTGCGGCCGACCGCTACCCCGATGCGCGGCGCATGCAGGCCGACGTGCAAGCCCTCCGGCGCGGGGAAAAGCCGCCCTACGCGGCGAGCGCCGCGGCGGGCGGGGGTGACGGCGCCGCGGCGACGCGCGCCGACGGGGCGCGCGCCCCCGCAGCGCCGGCCGACACGGCGAGGGGGCGCGTGGTCGGAGCGTCGTCGCCGACGGCGACCGCGACGCTCGTGGGGGCGCACTCCCTGACGCACCCGTCGTCGACCACGCTGACAGCGGGGCAGACGCCGTCGCCCGGCGGCGCGTACGGCAACCAGCCGACCGCCATCGGTCGCCGCCCCGACGCCTACGCTCCGACCGGG